>JBCDBY010000227.1:0-7679 GCA_039182715.1 Planctomycetota bacterium | reverse complement strand
GTCTTCGAGATTCCGGAAGGCTCCCGCACGAGCGCCGGCCGCAGCATCCAGAACCTGCTGCAGCTGCGCGACGAGGAGACCGTCACGGCCGCGTTCGCGATCAAGGACTTCGACGACCGCGACATCCTCTTCTGCACGCGCAGCGGCATCGTCAAGAAGGTGACGCTCTCGCTGCTCCGCAACGCGGCGCGCCAGAGTGGCATCATCGCGTGCGGTCTCGAGGACGGCGACAGCCTCATCGGCGCGTCGCTGCTCGAGGGCGGCGAGGACGTGCTGCTGGCCACGGCGCAGGGCATGTCCATCCGGTTCCCGGAGAGCGACGTGCGCCGCATGGGCCGGACCGCCCGCGGCGTGAAAGGCATCAAGCTGCGCGAGGGCGACTCGGTGGTCGGCTCGGTTGTCGTCCAGGAGGGCGCCTGCCTGCTTACGCTGTGCGAGAACGGCTACGGCAAGCGGACCACGTTCGACGAGTACCGCACGCAGTCGCGCGGTGGTCTCGGCATCATCAACATCCAGGCGAACGAGCGGAACGGCCCGGTCGTCGAGGTGGCGGGCGTGACCGAGGACGACGACGTGATGCTGATCACGGCGGGCGGCATGATCGTCCGCACGCGCATTGCGGAAATCAGCATCATCGGGCGCAACACGCAGGGCGTGCGCGTCATCAATCCGAAGGACGGGGATCGCCTTCTGGCCGCCGCCGTGGTCACGGCGGAGGACGAAGAGGAGCCCGGAGAGGACACGGAAGCCGAGTCGGAGGGGAATTCAGGCGATTCCGCGCCCGAAAATCGGGACGACGCCCCGGATTCCGCTGAAAACGAAGGCGATTCCTAGCGTTAGTATGAGTAGACGGGTCGCGACGGCCCGTGAACCACGATCGTCGGCAAGTTGGAGAGAACTTCCATGGGGAACCTGTATCGCATCGCCACGCTGCTCCTTGCGCTTCCGGCTCTCGTCCTCGCGGGCGAAGCCGTCGACGCCAAGAGCGGCGTCCGCATCAAGCATTCGGATGACTGGGAGCGCAAAGCCGACCTGGAGAAGGGCGGCCAGCCCATCTTCCTCGTGAAGCGCGCGTCGCCCGGCTACACGATGTTCGTCACGTCGGTCGGCAAGGCGGACAACTACGACGCGAAGGCGTGGCTCGAGAACGAGAAGAAGTCGCTCAAGACCCAAGTGTCCGACCTGGGCGAGATGACGATCGATCGCGACCGCACCGTCGCGGGCGCGAACGCGATCGGCTACGAGATCACCGGCAAGATTTCCGACAAGCCGGTCCGCATCAACACCTACATGGTGAAGCGCGGCGCGCGCGTCTTCGTCTTCCAGGCAGTGAGTTTCCAGGGCGCCGAGTCGACGACCGCGCCGCTCGACCTGCTCGACGGCATCTCCTTCCAGCAGGCGGAAGGTGGCGCCGATGGTGCGGACGGCGACGACACCGGCGCGGCCGACATCGAGGACAAGCTCGCCAACTGGAAGATGAAGAAGCCCGACGGCTGGCGACAGGTCTCGCCGCCGCCCGTGACGAAGGACGTCATGCAGCGCGCCGTCATCGTCAACGAAGGCACCCAGCTTCGCGTTCTGCGCCTGCGCGTGAACAACGCGGACATCTTCCGTCGCGCGCCGGGCGAGGTCGCGGAGCTGCTCGTCGAAGAGGTCGAGCTCTTCGTCGGCTTCTACGGAGCCGGCTCGAAGTCGATGATCCAGCAGTCGATGCGCGTCGACGAATCGATGGGCATGGGCGGCGTCGACAAGACCGCCTCCTTCGAGATCCGCAGCCGCACGATGGACGAGATCGCCGACGTGCGCGACGCCGAGAAGAAGAAGGCGAAGGGCATCAAGGGCGTCCAGATCCCCGAGTACAAGCCCACCGTGCTGCGCGGCCGGCTCGCACTCATCTCGCCGTACATCTATGTGATCGAAGCGGTCTTCCGTCCGGAGACCGCGGACGACCCGAAGATGATCGCCGCCTACAACAAGGTCGTCGACTCCTTCGAGTTCTTCGACACCGGCGCCAAGCCGCCGGCGATGCAGTTCGCGGGCAAGACCTACGACGACACGTTCGCGGGCACCGAGGGGCAGAAGGCCACCAAGGACTCGCACATCTACATCGCGCGCGGTCGCAAGGCGTACAAGCTCGAGGTTTCGGCGAAGCTGCCCCCGGGCTTCCAGATGATCAAGAGCGGCTTCGGCAACGCCGGCAGCATCGCGATCGTCGCCCAGGACAGCAGAAACCGCTCCTTCCGCCTGATGATGTTCCACTTCAGCTCGCGCGTCGCGGGCGAACAGAACAAGGTCCTGTCGGACAAGGGCGTGCAGTTCGAGAGCTGGAAGAGCAACTGGGAGTCGAAGGCGCGCGGCAGCAAGGTGCGCAAGACCAAGAAGTTCCGTCTCGGCAGCATCAAGGGTGAGGGCTACCAGAACCTCGAGGGCGAGGTCTCCGGCTGGCCGTCCACCTTCACCGGCATCCTCTCGGACAAGTCGGGCTGGCGCACGATCGTCGAGGTCGAGACCACCGGCGGGTTCTACGAGGCGCACGAGAAGGAAGTCAAGGCGCTCCTGAAGTCGATCAAGCTCAAGCCCAAGAAGTAACCGTCATGCGTCGTCGCTGGTTCGCTCTCCTCCCCCTGCTCATCGCCGCCGCGTTCGCGGTGACCGGCCTCGCGACCGGGACCGCGGTCGCCGACGACGCCAAGGAAGGCGTCGTCCACAGCAAGGATCTGAATTTCGAGATCCGTCTCCCGGAAGACTCCGTCGACTGGGAGGTCAAGCCGATCGATCCGGACAAGGACGACAAGCGGCTGCGCGCGCACCTCTACACCGAGTTCGCCGACAGCGCCTCGTATGCGTCCGTGCACATCTACGCGCAGAAGATGCCCGGCTCGATGGTGCGCAAGAAGATCGGTCGGATCGCCGACGACTGGCGGAAATACCTCGAGGGCGACCTCGAGAATCAAAGCGACCGCAAGGAGATCATCGAGGACTGGGCGGGCGTCGAGACCTACAAGGCGCAACTCAAGGGCATTCGCGGCACCGGCCCCCACTTCCGCCGCTGGTTCCTCACCCGCAACGGCAGCTTCCTCTACACGATCATCGTCAACCAGCACGGCGAGGCCGTGAAGGACGACGCGATCAAGGAGGAGATCGACGCGATCCTGAAGAACTTCAAGTTCCTGGAGATCCGCAAGCTCAAGGGCGACCGCAAGACGAAGAAGGCGGATGCGCCCGGCGGCGACGAGGGCGGCAAGTCCGACGAGGGCCCCAAGGGCGACCCGGAGAAGCTCAAGGAGAAGAAGATCGAGAGCTCCTTCTGGCGCTTTAAGGCGGTCAAGCCGCAGGGCATGCTGGTCCAGGAGATCACCGACAAGAACGCCGAGAACGGCATCAAGGCGTACTGGCAGGGCGACATCAACAACGTGCGCGCCGGCGTGCGCATCTACGCCTGGTCGCTCAAGGACAAGAAGTTCACCCTCGACAAGCTGCTCGAGTCGAAGCAGAAGTGGTGGAAGGACCGGGTCAAGAGCTCGCTCGAGCCCAAGCTCAACAAGAAGTACAAGCACGGCAAGCTCACCAAGAAGGGCTACCGGGCCGAGTTCATCGGGCGCAGCACGCGCCGCGAGCGCTGGATCTACCTGCTCCTGGAGTGCAAGAACGATCGCCAGTACCAGGTCGAGATCTGGACGATGGGCGATACGCGCGACAAGACCTGGGGCAAGAAGATCGACAAGTTCATCAAGAGCTTCGAGCCCCTCAAGAAGTAGCCATTCGCGCCGCCCTGCCGATCGCGCTTCTGCTGTCCGCGCTGGCCGTCCACGCCAAGCCGCGCGAAGAGGTGCTGCGCGAGGAGCGGTACAACTATCGTGTCTTCGGCCGCCTGCCGGCGGGCTGGAAGCGCGACAAGCAGCGCCTGACCTGGATCTACGCGATCGACGACATCCCCCACGCCTACGTGCACTTCGTGCGCGAGCGCGTGAGCGGGACGGTCGACGTCGAGGCGGAGCTGGTGCGCCGACGCGAGCGCTATCGCTTCCCGGCCGCGAAGGACCCGGTCGAAACCGTCCGCGAAATCCAGTGGGCCGGCCGCGACGCCTGGCAGTTCGAGCACAGCGCCAAGGTGCACGGGCTCGACTGCAAGCGCATCGTGCGCGCGCTTTTCACCGGCGGGGTCTGGTACGAGTGCATCGAGACCCACCACGGGCCGGCGACGCCGGCCGCGCGCGCCGGTTTCGCGAGCTTTCGCAACGGGTTCCGGCTGCTGGTGCAGCCCGTGCCGGAGGACGAACGCCAGGACAACGCGGCGCGCGCGTTCGTCGACGGCACGAACGGGTTCCGGCTCGACAAGCCGAAGGGCTACGTCCGCATCGAGGTCAACCCCGGCGCCGACCCCGGCTGCCGCGTGGCGTTCCGGCGACGCGGACCGACCGCGGGCCAGCAGGTGACGATCCGCCTGTTCGAGTACGGCGTGCGGAAGCAGTACGAACCGCTCGTCTGGCTCGACCGTTTCGCCGAGGCGTTCGGCCGCAGCCACGCGAAGGTGTCGCGCGAGAGCTGGAAGCCGCCGACGGTGGACGGCGCCGAGCAGGTGCACGGCACGCGCCTGCGCGGCAGCCGCGACGGAGCGCCGGTCGTGACCGAGATCGCGCTGTGGCAGAGCCGCAGCGGCCGCGTGATCGGCTATCGCATGAGCGCAACGGGCGACGCGGAGACGACCCATCGCCAGTCGATCCGCGCGCTGATCGAGTCGATCCGGCTCACCGACTGACCGCGCGCAGCGCCCACTCGACGCGGCGCAGATGATCGCCGCCGACCGGATCCTTCCTCAGCCGGTCGCGCAGATCGAGCAGCCGTTCGCGCGCATCGACCTTCTTGCCGCGGCCCGCCAACAGGCGCGCGCGAGCGAGGATCGACTCGGGCGACTCGTCCTCGGCCTGGCCGAGCACGCGGCCCCAGACCATCTCCGCGGTGCGTGCGTCACCGGTCGCCTCGATCGAGTCGGCGGCGTCGAGCTGCAGCGAGTCGGGCACCATCCGGTCCGCGGCGCGCTGCACCTGGTCGTAGAGGCGCAGCGCCTCCTGGTGCTCGCCCTTCTCGGTGAATCCGCGCGCCAGCCGCTGGAGCAGCTCCAGCAGCGCGGGACGCCATTCGCCGGGCGCCGCGCTGTAGCGTCGCAGGATCAGGTCGAACGTGGCGCGCGCCTCCTCCTCCTCGCCCACCGCATCGGCGAGAAGGGCGATCATCTCGAGGTTGGGGACGGTGGCGCGCTGGCGATCGAGCATTCGGCGGGCGTCCTCGAACGCGCGTCGCATCGGCTCGTCGATGTCGTGCCCGCCGCGCCACCCGGCGCGCGCCAGCGCGAAGGCGGCGGGCACGCGGACGGTGCGCACGGGGTGATCGAGCAGCTTCATCAGCTCCTTCGCTGCTACCTGCTTGCGGTAGCCGCTGTACGCCTCGGTCAGCAGCTGGAGCATTTCGGTGTCGTCGCCTTGCAGCAACCGGCGGGCGAGCGCCTGCGTGTTCGGCTCGTACCACCACTCGGACTTCCCGCTGAGCGCGTTGAGCGCGGTGAAGCGGAAGAACCCGCGGCTCTCCTCGTCGGCCAGCATGGTGCGCAGCTCGTCCGAGGTGACGGTCTCGTCCCGGCTTCGCAGACGCATGACGAGGTCGACATTGCGGCGCAGCGTCGCATCGCCCGGCCCCCACAGCTTCTCGCGATGCTCGCGCGCCCACGTCGCGCTCTCGTTGTTGTGGCAGACGTTGCACGCGTTCGGCACGCTGTCGGCGCCGTGCTTCTCGGTGAGGTACGGATCGGGCGAGCGGATCGAATGGTCGCGCAGGAAGTGCAGCACGCCGGTGAGGAATTTCGGCATGTGGCAATCGACGCAGCGGACGAGCGCGGGGTCGTGGTGCGTGTGCGCCTTGGTGTTGTACTCGTCGAGCGAGTGGCACTTGGCGCACTGCTGGTCGCTGTCGCCCGGCCACTTCATGGCGAACTTCTCGCCGCCGTGCATCTGGTGGCAATGCAGGCAGCTCATGTTGCCCTCGGTGAAGCAGGCGCTCTGCGACTGCGTCGACCCGTGGTAGTTGAGCCCCGAGAGCCGGCCGTCGGCGTAGAAGCCGGGCTGGTCGAAGTTCAGGGTCATCGAGATCTCTTCGAACCCGATGCGGGGGTCGGCGTCGATCGCGTATTTCCAGCGGTGCACGTAGTGACAGCGGCCGCAGCTCTGGAGGACCGGCTCGGCGTCGCGCAGGTCCTTCTTCGGGTGGACGAGGCGCTCGGGCCAGACGTACGTTTCGTCCGGCTCCTCGTCCCCTTCGTGGAAGGCGACGTGGACGGAGCCCGGGCCGTGACACGACTCGCAGGCGACCGCTCCCTCGAGGAACGTCGAGTTGAGGTTGCCGGTCTCGCGGTCCTCGCCGACGTCGTAGTCGGTCGCGTGGCACTGCCCGCAGCCGTGGTTGAAGACGTGGTTGCGGGAGTCGTAGTCGTCGGCGACGGCGCCGACGTGACCGGCGATGTCCTCGAGGATCTCGTGGGTGAAGTCCCACTCCTTGCGCTCGATGCTCCAGCAGATCGGCAGCACGCGCCAGCGTCCGGTGTGGTCGGTGGTCAGGTAGGCCTGCTCGAAGGAGCGACCGATCACGCGCGTGACGGCGTGGTCGCCGTCGGGGCGCCCGTCGAGCCCCTCGACGCGAATGAAGTAGCGGCCCTCCCGCTGGTACGGCGTCGCGATGAAGAACTGGTGCTTGATCGGCTCGCCGTGGAAGTCGCCGTCGACCACCTGGTCGCTCGGCGCGCGCAGCGCATAGGCGTGCGCGGTCTCGAGCCACGTCTCGTGACGCCCTTCGTGGCACTCCTTGCAGGTCTCCGATCCGACGAAGCCCGGTTCACGTGACGGCGCGACGACGGTCGTACGTGCCGCGTCCTGCTGGCACGAGAGCCAGAACCCGCCCCCGACGAAGAGCGCGAAGACGATGAGCAGCATGCGGGCCCGCACCTATTAATCGTACACTCGCCGCGTGGAGCTAGCGCATCTCACTCGCACGAGAATGGGGACCGGCGGCGTCCTGAAACAGGAGCCGGAGGACTTCCGCGTGGACGAGATCCCGCTCTACGAAGCGTGCGGCGAAGGGGAGCACGTTTTCGCTCACCTGCGCAAGCGCGGGCTGGCGACGTTCGAAGCGGTGCGACGGATCGCGAAGTGGCTCGACATCCCCGAGCGCTACGTCACGTTCGCCGGCCTCAAGGACGCGCGCGCGGTGACGACGCAGTGGATCAGCCTGTTCGGCGTGACCGAGGAGCAGGTGGCGAAGGTGGATACGCCCGGCATCGAGCTGACCCAAATCCGTCGCCACACGAACCGGCTGCGCGTGGGACACCTGCGGGGCAACCGGTTCACGATCGTGGTGCGCGACGCGCGGCCCGGCTACGAACCCGATGCGCGCGCGATCCTCGCCGAGATCCTGCACCGTGGCGTGCCCAACTTCTTCGGCGAGCAGCGGTTCGGCGTACGCGGCGACAGCTACCTGTACGGCCTCGCGCTGCTGCAGGGGGACCACGAGAAGCTGCTGCACCACCTGCTGGGCGGCGAGCCGGGCCCGACGCTCGATCCCCGCGTGCTGGAGTCGCGGGCGCACTTCAACGAGGGCCGCTATCAGGAAGCGTTCGACGCGCTGCCGATCCG
>JBCDBY010000226.1:0-7738 GCA_039182715.1 Planctomycetota bacterium | reverse complement strand
TCTCGGCGATCAGGTCGGCGAAGATGCTGAGCGACTCCGAGACTTCGAACAGCGTGTCGAGCTCGACGCGTCCGTTCACGAGCGAACGGTTCGACGGGTCGAGCGCGAGCGTGTTCTGGTTGACCGCAAGGATTCCGGCGTTGATCCGGATCCGCGACAGCGCGCTGTCGCCTTGCGAGCCCTCGAGTGCCTGGTTGGAGTCCAGATACTTCTGAATCTCCGTTTCGAGTTCTGCCGCATCCACGCGGTTGAGTTCGTGAAGCTCCTGTTTGAGCTCGTCGATCTCACGCTGGATGTTCGCAGAATCGTCCGCCCTGGACGGGACGGTCACCGTGAGCCCGAGCGCGACCAGCGCGATCAGGACTCTTGTGCAGTGGCGGTACATAGCCGCATTGACCTCCTTCTGAGGCGCCCCCTCCGAATTGAGGCACCCACTTCGTAGATCAATCGGTTAGGCGGTCCCTCGTCGCCACCCATTCCGATCGATTCTGGACCCGCGCCTTTACTAGCACATAAGTCCTTGCTTTTCGACGACTTACGGCAGTTTCCCGGGGGCGTCCGCGGGGATTTCTTTAAGAAATCGACCGGACGAGGGCAGCGGAAAGTCGAATTCGGGAACTCGATCGGCCACCAGATCGCCCACAAGGCGCGCCGTAAGGGGGGCCAGAATGAAGCCCGCGCGGTAGTGGCCGGTGGCATAGACGAGGCCGTCGTGGGCGCAGATATAGGGTAGGTCGCTGGGTGTTCCGGGACGCAGGCCCGACCAGGCGGCGCGGATCCGGCGGCGGTCGAGACCGGCCCATTCGGCCGCGCGACGCGCCAGCAGCTCGAATCCCGCCTCGTCCGGACGGGCGTCGAACCCGGCGCGCTCGAGCGTGGCACCGAAAAGAACCTGACCATCGGGACGCGGCACGGCGTAGTCGCCGGTTTCATAGATGGTCATGTGGTCGAGTTCGCCCTCGAAGAGCAGCACCTGGCCGCGTACCGGGACGGTGGGCGCCTCGTCCCGCAGACGTCCCGACCAGGCGCCGGCGGCCAGCACGACCTGCGGCGCCTCGAACTCGCCGCGGTCGGTCCGGACGCGACCCGGCTCGACCGCCCGCACCTCGGTGTGGTCGAAGAGCTCCGCGCCACGGCGGCGGGCGCCCTCGAACAGCGCGCGGGTGAAGCGGGGCGGCCGAATGGCGCACGCCTCAGGCAGCAGGATGGCGGGACCGGGGTGCAGGCGCTCGACCGGCACTTCGCCGTTCCACCACGACTCGATGCGGTCGGCCGCCCCGCCGCGTACGACGAGGCCGATCCGGCGCAGCTCCGGGTCGATGCCGGTGCGCGCGATCAGATCCTCCACCAGCGGCGGGTGCGCGCGCATCGCGACCTTGAAGATCGACGGCAGCGGCTCCGCGTATTTCCACGGATGCACCGGATGGACGATGCCGGGCGCGGCCCATGACGCTTCGCGGGCGAGCGGTCCCCGCTCGAAGAGCGCGACTCGATGGCCTTCGCCGGCGAGGTGGTCGGCGCAGGCGGCGCCGATCACGCCGCCTCCCACGATCAGGACGTCGTATTGCCTACTCATCGAGGACCGGCTGCAAAGCGTACCGATCCCGCGCCGGGAAACGGAGCTTTCGGCCCTTCGAGGAGCGCACCTCGACCACGCAAGCCTGCCCCGGCTTCCACGCCCACGCCCACGACGCTTCCGCCGTCTTGCCGTCGAACTTCAGGCGGTGCTTGGCCTTGTCGAGCGTGATCGTCGCGGAGCCCCGGAACCCCTCCGGCACCCGTACGGTGCACGCCTTGGGGCCGGCAGTGACCCACGCCTCGACGCCGTCGCCCTTGCGGTGCAGCGTCGTCTTGTCGTGCACGCGCAGATCGACCGGCTTGGCGAGCGAGCTCTCGAGGAAGTTGGCGATCAGCTCCTCGATCTGATTCACCTTGCCGAGCATGCGCGTGCCGTGGATGCGCTTGCCGGGCACGACCATGTAGTTGGCTCCGTCGAAGCGGTCGAGCGCGTCCATGACCGGCTGCGACGTCGCCTTCTCCTCGGTCGAGACGAAGGTGAGCGAACGCGTACCGCGCCACTCCTTGAGGTGTTCGAGCGTGTTGACGCCGAGATAGTTGGCGCCGGGCGTCAGCAGCACGACGGCGCGCACGTCGCCGGGGTAGCGGCGTGCGGCGTCGACGGCGACGCTGCAACCGACGCTCGCGCCGATCAGCGCGATGCGCGTGGGGTCGCACTTCTTGACGCGCACGCACCAGTCGATGGCGGCGCGCACGTCGAGATGCATCGCCTGGAAGAGCGCGGGGTCGCGCTTCTGGACGCCCGGGGCGAGCCCCGGCGTGCTTTCGCCGTGCCCGCGCAGGTCGAGGGCGAGCAGGTTCATGCCCTTCAGCAGCAGCGGACCGGCAAGCGGCTTGTACGTCTGCCGGACGGACCGGTACATGGGGAGGCAGATGACGGTGGGCGCATCCTTGCCGCCCGACTGCCAGGTGCCGACGATCTGGACGTCGTCGGAGGTCTGGAAGGTGACGCGCTCGGCGCGGGCGAAGGGGGTGAGGAGCAGCAGGAAGGCAACGATCCGCATGGGGGGATCGTAAGGGGGGGTGACGATCCACGTTTGACGATCCACGTTTGACGTTCGACGTGGGACGTTCGACGTCGGACCCGGAAGGCTGGTCGGGCCGCGGACGGGTTGATTCGGTTCTCGCAGAGCGCGCAGAGAGCCGCAGAGATCGCAGAGGGAGAACGGGCGCCCCCTGACTCAATCTCTGCGTGCTCGGCGGTCCTCAGCGCCCTCTGCGAGAACCGTTTCAAATCGTCGACGGCGACGGCAGACTTCCGAGGACGAACGTCAAACGTCGAACGTCCAACGTCGAACGTGCCTAGCTCGCCAGCAGCCCGAGCAGCGCCATCTCCTTGAAGGAGAGTCGCTTGTCGAACTTGCAGCCCAGCCCGATCTCCTTGCTCTTGCCGGTGGAGATCTCGAAGCGGGTGATGGTCGCGTCCTTGATCAAGCTGTGCATCTTGTCGTACTTGATCTCGATGACGACGCGGGTGTTCATGCGGGCAAGCACCTTTTGCGCCAGCTCCACCAGGTTCTTCTCGCTGTCGACCTCGGGGCCGAAGATCCGCTCGATGTCGCGGCTGGAGAAGTAGATGCCGCTCGCGCTGATGTTCTGCGCCTGCGAGAAGAACATCACGTCATGCGCGGTATCGCGCATCATGGAGACCGCGCACTCGAAGGAGGCGGGTTTGCGGGTGGAGTTACGACGCGAGGGCATTCCCGGTCTCTATCGGATCCTCGGGCCCTCGAATTGAGCCCTTGGTCCCCGGATTCTACTCCCGTCGGGGTCGGACCGAGGGAAGGCCGTCGGCCCGAGACGGGGCGAGGACAAGCCCGGGAGCATGGCGGCGACGACCGTGTATCAACGAACGATACTCCGAGGAGCCGCCATGCTTCCGGGCGCAGCCGCAGCCCGTCGACGCCAGGCCTTTCCTCGTTGCGACCCCGCTACCGGTCGCCCCAGTCGAAGTCCTCTTCGTCCTCCTCGAATTCGGGCGCGAAGCGGCGCCAGTTCGCGAGGATCTTGCTGGGCGGGTGCTCGTCCAGAATGCGGTCCACGCGATAGAACCACGTGGGCGCGCGGTCGTAGCGCTCCTCCAGCAGTTCATCGAATGTGAGGTGCTTGTACTCCGGATCCTTCTGCCAGGACTTGGACTTCTTGACCTTGCGGAGCAGGGTGGCGGTGTCGATGTGCCGCTTCAGGTCCATGCGGACCATGTATTCGATGGGCGACATCGGCTTCATATCGGACGAGCGCTTCGACATGGACGCCTCAAGGTAAGGCCCCC
Source organism: Planctomycetota bacterium (assembly GCA_039182715.1). Taxonomy (GTDB): domain Bacteria; phylum Planctomycetota; class PLA2; order PLA2; family PLA2; genus JBCDBY01. Next base: position 3,888 of record JBCDBY010000226.1, on the reverse strand, counting down.
CGCTACAATCCGGCCGTGAAGATCTACACCCGAACCGGCGACGAGGGCGAAACCGGCCTGTACGGCGGCGGCCGCGTCAGCAAGCACTCCCTGCGGGTCGAGGCCTACGGCGCCGTGGACGAGCTCAACGCCAGCATCGGCGTCGCCCGGTCCGCCGGCACGCCGGAGCGCGTCGACGAGCTCCTCGGCCGCATCCAGGTCGAACTTTTCGACGTCGGCGCCGACCTCGCCACCCCGCCGGACAGCAAGGCCAGAGCCGAAAAGATCGTGCGGGTCGCCAAGGAGCAGGTCGAGGTCCAGGAGCGCGCCATCGACGAGCTGGAAGCGACGCTGCCGCCGATGGACGCCTTCATCCTGCCGGGCGGCGCGCTGTCCGGGTCCTCGCTCCACCTCGCCCGCACCATCTGCCGGCGCGCGGAGCGCCGCTGCGTCGCGCTCGCCAGCGTCGAGCTGATTTCGGAGTACGTGGTGCCGTATCTGAACCGCCTCTCCGACCTGCTGTTCGTGATGGCGCGCGTCACCAACGCGGCCGCGGACCGGCCGGAAGAGAAGTGGCTGCCGTAATCGTCTCGCGGCGTGAAGCGCGCCGCGCCGCGCTCGCGCACTCCATCTGCACCTTCTTCGCCTCCGTCGGCTTCCTGCTGCTGGTCGTCGCGATCACCTACTTCGCGCTGCTGGTCGCGTCGGTGCACTTCGGCGACCAGGAGATGACGTCGCGCGCCTACCGCGAGCTCGGGCTCTACCTGGGCGGCGAGCTGGAGTGGTATCGAGACGCGCGCGTGCTGAGCTCTGTCTCGCTGCTGTGCGGGCTCGTCTCGCTCCTGTTCGGCGTGCACCCGTTCGCACGCGTGACCGTCCCCATCGCGATCATCATCTACGTCATCCTCCACTTCTTCGGAGGACCGGTGATCGAGGCGATCCGGGAATTCGCGCTACGAAGCGGCTAGCGCTTCCGCGAACATCCCCTCGCGGTAGATCACGATCTTGCCCGCGATCGCCGACGCCGCGACGGTGAGCGGGTTCGCGAGGTAGAGGCGGCCCGGGCCGCTACGGCCGGTGTAGTTGCGGTTGATCGCGGAGACGGTGACCTGCTCGCGCGTCTCGGAGACGCCGGGGCCGCAGCCGATGCAGGCGCCGCAGCCGGGGTTGATGATCTCCGCGCCCGCCTTCTCGAAGATCTCGATGTAGCCCGCGCGCTCGCAGTGTTCCTTGACCGCGACGGAGCCGAACTGGATGAAGAACGAGACCCCGTCCGCGACGCGCAGGTCGTTCTCGACCGCCTCCTTGAGGACGCGCGCGTACATGTCGAGATCGTCTTCCTTGCCCGCGGTGCAGGAGCCCGCGTAGGCGATGTCGATCGCCACGTCGCCGATCTCGTCGATGAAGGCGCCGTTGGTCGGGTCGGACGGGATGCCGCTGTCCGGATCGCCCGGATGCGCCACCATCGCGCGCAGCGCGCCCAGGTCGATGGTGTGCACGCCGCCCGCATACTCGGCTCCCTCGTCGGGTGCGATCGCGCGCGCGCGCATCGCGTCGATGTCGGCGCCGGGCCGGCGATCGCGCAGCCACTCGAACGTGATCTCGTCGCACTCGACGATGCCGGCGCGCGCGCTGCACTCGGTCGCCATGTTGGCGAGCGTGGCGCGCTCGTCCATCGACAGCTCCTTGAGCCCCGGCCCACCGAACTCCATCGAGCGGTTGAGCGTCTCGCCGCGCCGCGTGAAGGTCATCAGGATGTAAAGCATCACATCCTTGGCGGTGACGCCTTCCTGGAACTCGCCGACCAGCTCGAAGCGGATCGACTCGGGCACCGTCATCGGCGTGAAGCCGGCGTGCATGAGATTGGCGTACTCGGTCGCGCCCACCCCGTAGGTGTACGCGTTACTGCCGCCGCCCATCGTGGTGTGCGAGTCGGTCGCCAGGATGAGATCGCCCGGCTCAATGAACTCCTCGCGCGCCACCTGGTGGCAGATGCCGGGTGACATGGAGTCCTTCACCGAGTAGTCGCGCACGCCGGTGTGCTGCTGGAACTCGCGCTGCAGCCGGCGCAGCGTCTCGATCTTGTCGATGAAGGGCATCATCTTCTTCACGCCGTCGGCGTAGAAGAGGTGATCCTCGAAGACGGCAAACTTGGCCGGGTTGGGCAGCGAGTAGTCCTCGCCGTACTCCTCCTCGAGGAAGAAGCCGACCTGCGCCGTGGTGAATTCATGCGAGTAGCCGCCGTCGACCGTCGCGAGGACCGCGTCGCCCGGCTTCACGTAGCCCTCGCCCCCGAGCAGGTGATGCGCGATCGCCTTCTCGGCCATGTTCATGGGGCGCTCGCCGGTATCGGGGCGCGGGATCTCGATCTCGCCGCGCTTGAGCGCCTTGGAGAACGGGAAGAGCCCGCCCGCCTCGACGATCAGCCGCGTGATCGGGTCGTAGCCCTGCATGAACTCGTCGAGCGCGACCTCCTCGCCCGCCTGCAGGCGGCGGAGGATGTCGTAGCCCGCCATGAGCACGCCCTGGTTGATGTTGTTGCGCGCGTGGATGGGCGCGAAGCTGTCGGCGATCGCGATACGGATGCCGCTCCACTTCTCCGCCTGCACCGCGGTCTCGCGCGACGAGCCGACGCCCTTACGCTCGCCCGAAACGATCACCTCGAAGTCGGCGTCGTAGAGCGCGCGCTCCGGAACGACGCGCTCGCCCCCCTCGACCAGACCGGCGTAGGCGTTCTTCGCCAGCTCGTCCGGCTCGTGATTGAAGCAGACCCACGCGGGGGTCATCACGTCGGTGTTGATGTCGTCGAGCAGGTCCTCGGGACGGACGTCGTCCATCGTGAGGTTGATTTCGCCCGCCAGCTGACGCCGAATCAGCTGGTAGTCCTTGGTCAGGAAGAGAACTCGCTTGCCGGGGGTGAGAGAGACGGTGCGGGGGGTGCTCATGCGCGACCTCTCATTGTAGGGAGGAACCCCGCTTTACAGCAGGATAAGGATCGCGATCCCGGCGACAGCGAGGCAGGAGCCGAGCGCGGCGAGCATCGTCACGCGTTCCTTCAAGATGAAAACGGCGATGGGCAGCGTGAAAAGCGGCGTCGTCGAGTGCAGTGCGCTGGCGATCGCGGAATCCGTCCAGGCGATGCCGGCCTGCATGAACCCGATCCCGCAAAACGTACCGAAGAAGGTCGCGAGCATGAGCCGGCGCATCGGGCGGGGATGAAAGATGCGGCGCACCTGCAGATCGAGTTCGCCGCGAAACAGCGCGAAGAGCGCGAGGATCGCGGTGGCGGCCACCAGGCGCAGGGCGCCGGAGGCGAGCGGCACGTCCGCGGTGGCGAATGCCTCCTTGCTGACCAGCACGCCGCCCGCCTGGCAGAGCGAGGCGAGCAGGCCGTAGACGATGCCCGCCGTGTCCGCGCGCTTCGGCTCTTCGCCGTGCGGTCGGAACCAGACCACCATGGCGACGCCGCTCATGGCGAAGAGGATGCCGAACACCTCCCAGGCGGAGAGCACCTCGCCGAGGAAGAGGAACGCGCCGACGGCGGTGAAGACGGGGCCCAGTCCGGCAAGCAGCGCGGTGCGATGCGCGCCCAGGTGCGCCAGCGCGAGGAACATGAACGTGTCGCCCGCGGCGAGGCCGATCACACCGCTCAACAGAAACAGGTTGAGCGCGCGCGCGTCGATCTCGGGGAAGCCGACGACGAGCAGGCAGATCAGGAAGAGCAGGCAGCCGAAGATGCCCTTGAACAGGTTGACCGCGCGCGCGCCGACGAGGCGCACGTCCTTGCGGAACAGGTTCAGGCCGATGGCCCAGAAGAGGGCGGCAGCCAGGGAGGCGAGTTCACCGGCCAAAGTCGCGGCAGACTACCGGCGACTCGTGGCAACCTTCACTTCCGAGTGAAGCGTGCGG
>JBCDBY010000225.1:0-7753 GCA_039182715.1 Planctomycetota bacterium | reverse complement strand
GCTGTTCGGGCCGCCGCGGCGGGTCGTCGAACTCGACGTGCGGTCGGCGTATCTCTACGAGTTTTCGCGGACGAACAGCGCCGGACTCATTCTCGTGCTGGTCAACCTGGTCAACTCCGACCAGCGCTTCGACCGGATCTGGTTCTTCTTCGACTCGCGCGACGTGCTGACGCACTTCGGCACCCAGTTCTCGGCGCATCGCACGATGTTCGCCATGCCGTGGGTCGACACGCACTCGGCCGAGCGCAAGGCGAAGATGGACGCCAAGAAGAAGCGCAAGCTGGCCGAGCAGGCGGCGGAAGCGGCGGCGGCGCAGGCGGAAGCGGCCGCGGAGGAGTCCCGTAAAGACTCCGGCGAAGATTCCGGCGAAGTGCCCAGCGATCAGCAATGACCCGCTTCGCGCTTCCGGCGCTCCTGGCCCTCGCTCTCGGCGGGACCGGCTGCGTGCGCTTCGACTACACGCGCACGCTTCGCGACGAGCCGGTGCCCGAGGAGAAAATGGAGCTGCTCGAGGAGGGGAAGTCGCTGCAGGCGTGCCTCGACGAGCTGGGCGCGCCGGCGTACGTCTGGAGTGATCCGCGCGGCGTCTGGATGGCCTATATCTGGGTCCGGCAGCGCGGCCCGCGCTTTTCCGTCAGCCTGCCCTCCTTTGCATTCGGGCTCCCCGGTCCGAGCCCGTCGCTCACGTACAGCGACATCAAGCGGCGCGGCGAGGGTATGACGCTCTGCTTCGACCCCGACCTCAATCTGCGATTCGCGCGCCGCGGATTGACCGATCTGCCCGCCGATCTGGACCCGTAGAGTTAATCCGCAAGCGGGATGTGGAACTCGATGATGTCGAGTTCGCGACCGTCTTCCGTCCTTCGACGGCGCTGGTTCTCGATCGTCCCATGCAGCTTCTCCGCGATGCGACGACTGGGCACGTTGGCGCGATCGACGGGGTAGCGCAGGTGAGAAGCGTCCGGGCGATGGGTGCGAACCCAGTCGCGGAGCGCGGTGATCGTCTCGAGACCGCGGCCGGAGCCCTGTGCCTCTTCGGCGATCCAGATGCCCGCCTCCGGCATCGGGCCTTTCAGCTCGTGAACCCCGGCGCAGCCGAAGAAGCGACCGGTCGCGCGTTCTTCGATCGCGCAGACGAACTCCTGGTTGCGCTGCATCCGCGCCCGCACCTGCGTGACGAACTGCTCCGAATCCTCGCGTTGCTTCGGCGGGATCACTTCCATGTAGCGCGCAACCGCGGGCGTAAACGCGCGAAAGATGGCGTCCACGTCCTCCGGTCCGAGCGCGCGGAGCCGAAGGCGCGCGGTCTGCAGCTGCAGATCGATCAGCGACACGCGCGCTAGGTCTCCCGGTACGGCACCTTGCCCTTGTTGTCCCGCATCATGTGGCCCAACAGCGCGATCTGTCCGAAGTGCGCGGCGAAGTGCTCGACCAGGTGATAGAGCACCCATTCGCGCGTGAACTCATGCTGGTTCACGACGAAGGTGCGCTCGAGATCCTCGTCCGACCAGGCGCCGGCGATCTCGTGCGTGGCGGCGCGCGCCCTGTCGAGCCAGCCGAGGTACTCGTCGACGGTGCGGCCGCTCAGCTCACCCGCGTGGCGCCCGTCGGGCGGCAGGGGAATGCCGTCCTCCTCCAGACTGATGCCCAGCGTCGCCCGCACGCGCGCCTCCCGCGTGTCGCGCGCGCCGCCGTTGGCGAGATGCATCCAGACCAGCTCGGTGATGGCCAGATGGGTCAGCAGCATGCCGGCCGAGTTGCGCCCCGGCTTCGCCTGCCACTCCAGATGGCTGACCTTCCAGCCTTCGAGAAAGGCGTGCATGCGCCGGAGCTGATCGTCGAGCTGTGCGAGAAACACGCCCACGCAGGGGGAAAATCGCGGGTCGCGCGCGAGGGACTGCACCATGGCGCGTTACCTTACCCTCGCGCGCGCGGCAATTCCTAACGGAGAAATTGCCCCGTCCCGCGCCGTCCCCGGCTGGGCGCGCCGTCGGGCCGTTTGGCCCGCTCCTTGATATGGGCCGGACGGAGGTAGGACGAATGCAGCATCGAGCCTGGGCTCTTCTGGTGTTTCTCGCGGCGTGCGGCGGCGGGGGCGGCGTAGCGGCGCCGTCCATCCCGGCGCTCGCCTCCTACGCGCTGCCGCAGCAGGACAGCGTGCACGACGTCGAGTCGATCACGATCGAGTTCGAGCCCGGCCGCGCGGAACTGAGCGTGAACGGGGGCGCGTTTCTTCCGGTCACGAGCCCGCATCGACTCGAATCGCTCGAGGAGGGCGAGCACGTCCTGCGCCTGCGCGCCGGCCCGCGATCCGAGGTGATCTTCCACTCCTTCGCGATCGATCGGACCGCGCCGCACGTCGAGATCACCTTCCCGCCCGTCCGCTCGCGCACGGACCAGGGCGAGGTCGTGGTGCGCGGCCGCGCCCGCGACTTCGTCGGCGTCAGCGCGGTGTGGGTCAACAGCCGGCCCGCCGTCAGCAGCGACGGCTTTCGCACGTGGGAGGCCGTCGTGCCCGTGACCGGTGCCACGGCGCTGCACGTGACCGCGTTCGACCGCGGAGGTCATGAGGCGGTTGCTCCCCTCCGGCGTGTGGATGCGGCGCCGGCGCCGGTCGATCCGGCCGCCGTCGAGGCGCCGCCGGTTGACCTCGTCATCGACGCCAAGCGCGGGGAGGCGATCGTCCTGCGCGACGACGAGCTGACCGCCTACGACCTCGAGACGGCGGACACGCGACGCGTCGACCGAAGCGGCATCGCGTTCGTCGATCCGACCGTGCTCACCACGGTGCCGAACGAGGACGCCGTGCTGGTCTTCGATCAGCACGAGTGCCGTGTCGTGCGCGTCGATCTCGAAACCGGCGCGCGATCCCTTGCCATGGACGGCGTGACCGGGCCCGACTACCGGCTCGATCCGGCCGGCTTCATCGCCACGAACGGCTCGCGCATCTTCGTGCAGGGCCCGGCCGGCGAGCCGCTCGGGCGCATCGACGTGGAGGCGCAGTTCATCGAGCTGGCGGCGCACAAGGGCTGGATCGGAAAGACGGGTGCGTTGGCGTGGGACGTCGATCGGGCGCGGCTGCTCGCGGTCGACACCAGGAACGATCGGCTGCTCACCGTGAATTTCGATCTCCTCAAGTCGGTGACGATCTCGAAGGCGAGCATCGACAAGCGCATCGTTCACGGGCGGGGCCTCGCCATCGCCGGCGATGTCGCCTATGTCGTCGCGGAGGACGGCGATGGCTTCGTGGAGATCGACCTGGAGACCGGCGATCGCACCTTCCGGCACGTCGAGGGCGTCTACTTCGACGGCGCCCAGGCGGTGGCGTGCGATGACGATGCGGCGCACCTGGTCGTGCTCGATGCGGTGACGCAGCAGATCACCATCGTCGACACCGACGACTGGAGCGCGCGCGTGCTGAGCCATCTCGGCCGCCGGGCGCGACTCGGCGGACCGACCATCGCCGATCCGGGGCGCGGCGAGATCTGCGTGCTCGACCAGGGCCGTCGTTGCCTCATCGCCATCCAATGCGACAACGGCCGCACCCGCGTCGTCCACCAGTTCGAGAATCAGACGCCGGCGGCGGCCGACTTCGATCTCGACCCCGCCACCGGCATGGGCCTCCTGCTCGAGCCGCGCCGCCTGCACCGCGTGGACGTCACGCGCGGCACCGTCGAGCCGATCGGAGAGCCGTTCGAGCGCGCGCGGCTCGCGCGACTCGGTCCGAACGGAGAGGCGTACGTCCTCGACACCGAGGGTGGCGTCCACGAGGAGAGCTTCGGCTCCTTCGGCTACGAGGTCGACTGCCTCTACCGGGTCGATCCGCAGACGGGCACCCGCACTCTCCTCGCCGAGGGCCCGTCCTATGGGCTGGGGCGCTATCAGCGGACCTCGCCCGCCGTGGTGGTCGATGCGCCGCGCGATCGCATCCTGCTCGGTTCGTACTGGCAGCGCGGACTCGACGTGCAGTACGGGACGGTTCGTAGCGTGGATCTCGACAGCGGCAGCGCGATCACGCTGACCGGGCTCCGGGAGAAGACGGAAAACAGCATTCACTTCCGGGGGGGCGGGGTCGAGCTCGCGACGCCTCGTTCGCTGGCCGTCGATCCGAAAGGGGAGCGCCTCTTCGTGCTCGACGAGCGCGGTCTGATCGTGAAGGTGGACGCCTGGAGCGGAAGCCGAACGCCGATCTCGGGGCGAGAGCCGTACTACGACGGTGTCCGGGCGGAGTGGGTCGAACGCACACACGGGCACGGACCGTCGCTGGATCGGTCGCTCGGGCTCGCCTTCGACGCGAGCAGCGGACAGCTCTTCGTCACGCAGTCGGAACGCGTGGTGATTGTCGATCCGGACTCGGGGCATCGGGCGCTGCTGACCGTGCTGCCGTAATCTCCTCGATGCGTCGCAGCATGCCGGAGAACATGATCTTGTGGAGCGGTAGCAGGCTGTACCAGTAGATGCGCCCGAAGAGGCCGACGGGATCGAAGATGGCGGTTTGCGTGATGGTCGTACCTTCGTCGCTCGGCTGCACCTCGAACTGCAGCCAGGCGCGCCCCGGCACCTTCATCTCGGCGCGCAGGCGCAGCAGGTGGTCCGGCTCGATCGCCTCCACGCGCCAGAAGTCGAGCGCCTCGCCGACGCGCAGCTTGGTGGGGTGGCGCCGTCCGCGCCGCAGCCCGACGCCGCCGACGAGAATGTCGAGCCAGCCGCGGATGCGCCACAGCCAGTTCGCGTAGTACCAGCCGCTGTCGCCGCCGATGCAGAGGATCGTCCGGAACGCCTCCTGCTGCGTGACGCCGACGAGTCGCGAGTGCCGGTCGAAGACGCGCGACGTGTAGCGACGCATCGGCTCGTCCGGCAGCTCCTGGTCGTTCCAGCGCGACTCCGCGACGCGACGATCCTCGTTCGCCAGCGCGCGCTCGATGGCGTCCTTCATGGTGCGCGGTCGCACCGAGAAGACGGTAAGCGCCGCGGGATCGTCGACCACCGAACGGTTGTCGAGCCCCGCGATGAGCTTGCGGCCGATGTGGTAGTAGACCGGCGTCACCAGCGCGAGCCAGAGCGAGGAGAGACGCGGCGAAAGGAGCGGTACGCGGATGAAGAGCCGCTTGAGCCCTCGTTGCTTCGCATACGCCTTCATGAGCCCGAGGTAGCTGGTCGGCTCCGCGCCGCCGATCTCGAAGACGCGGCTGCCCTCGACCTCGACGGTGAGCCCCTCGACCAGATAGTCGAGGACGTCGTCGACCGCGATCGGCTGGGCCGGGGTCTCGACCCATCGGGGGGTGACCATCACGGGCAGTTTCTCGACGAGCGCCCGCACGAGCGCGAACGAGATACTGCCCGAACCGATGATGATCGAGGCGCGGAACTCGAGAACCGGCACGCGCCCTTCCGCCAGCACCTCGCCGACGCGATGGCGGCTCTCGAGGTGAGGCGAGAGGTTGGGCCCGTGACCGAGGCCTCCGAGATAGATGATGCGCCGGACGCCGGCGCGCGCGGCGGCGAGCGCGAAGTTGTGCGCTCCCTCGGTCTCGGTCTCGACCAGATCGCCCTTCGATCCGAGCGAGTGCACCAGGTAGTACGCGCAGTCCACGCCCTCGAGAGCAGCGTGCAGCGACTCCGGGTGAAGGACGTCGCCCCGCAGCACGGTGGTCGTGGGCGCGACGCGCTCGCGCAGGAACTCCGGCCGCCGGGCGAGGCAGACGACATCGTGGCCCGCCTCTTCGAGGCGTCGCGTGAGCCGGCCACCGACGTAGCCGGTGCCTCCCGTGACGAGGACCCGCATCCCTCAAGATTACGCCTCGGGGCCCTCCGGGGATGCAGCTTTACGGCCACCTGCCGGGCGCGTACCGTCTCCGCATGCGATGCCTCGTCTGCTCCCTGATCCTGCTCGCGGCCTGCACCAGCGGCGAAAAGCGCGATCCGATCCCCGAGGATCAGCTGCTGGCCCAGCGGGAGGCATTTTTCGAGGCGCGCGCCCGGGATTCCGCCCTCAACGCGAAGGCGTTCATGGAGCGGATCCTGCGCAAGGTCGACGCCGCCGGCGACCAGCCGGTCACGATCGACATCCTCTCGCTTTCCGGCGGCGGCCCGAAGGGCGCGTTCGGGACGGGCTTCCTGCGCGCGTGGGGCGAAATCGAGGAGGGGCCGATGGTCCGTCCGGAATTCGACATCGTGAGCGGCATCAGCACCGGCGCGCTCATGGCGCCCTTCGCCTACCTCGGCGAGCAGCGGTCCTACGACCTGGTCGACGAGCTCTACCGCAATCCGAAGGAGGACTGGGTCAAGACGCGATCCAACGCGATCCTGGGCATGAAGTCCTCGTTCGCCGACGGCGCCGGCCTGTGGCGCGACGTGCGCTCCACCCTGGAGCCCGGCCTGCCGCTCATCGCGCAGGCGCGCGAGCAGGGGCGGTTGCTGCTGATCGGCACGATCGACGCCGACCTCGGCGTGGAGCGGATCTGGAATGCGGGGCAGATGGCGGTCGACGGCGATCAGGAGCGGTTCTTCAAGGTGTTGACCGCATCGGCTTCGTACCCGGGCGGCTTCCCGGCGGTTGAGATCGACGGGCACCTGCACATCGACGGCGGTATGGGGGCGCTTTTCAATGCCGGGCTCTCTCTCGACTGGCTCCAGCGAGCCGCCGCCCTCTGGCAGCTCTACCACGGCGACGACGGCAAGCCGCTTCCGACGCTGCGCGTCTGGGTCGTCGTCAACAACATCCTGCAGGTTCCGATGGAGACGCTGCAGCCCAACTGGCTCGCCACCATGGGTCGCGGCTTCGATATCGGCAGCCACATCTCGACGCAGGTGCTGCTTGCCGCGTTCATCGCCGGCGCCAAGGAGATCGAGCGGGAGCTCGGCTGGCCGGTCGAGATGCGCTTCGTGGCGATTCCCGAGCGGGAGAAGCTCCCGCAGTCGAACACCGCGTTTGACGAACGGTACATGCGCCGGCTCTCGGACATCGGGGCGGCGATGGGGCGCGATCCGGCCAGCTGGCAGACTTCGCTGCCGGAGCGACTGTGGCCCGAAGACGTCGAGCTGCAACCGGCCAAGTAGGGGATAGACTGCGCACATGGCACGACGATCGTCCAACCGCTCCCGGCTCGAACGACTCCGCGACGAGGCGGAGATTCGTTCCGACGAGCGTGATGCCAAGGAGCGAAGCGAGCGCAACGCCGGCCGTCTGATGGCGGTCTGGGCCGTCAAGAACGGCATGGGTGAAGTGATCGCCGTCTACCCCTACCCGCGCAAGGCGGATGCGGAGAAGGAGGCGGAACGCCTGCGCGCGGTCGAGCGCGCCACCTTCATCGTCGCGCCGCACAAGGTCCCGTTCGAAGGCTAGTGCGCGCCGTCTTTCTGCTGGCGTGTCTGTGCGCCTGTCACGGCGGTATGCACAAGCAGGGCGACAAGCAGTGGTCGGTCCAGGGGCACTACTCCACGCCGATCGTGGGCGACCTGCTCTGGTGGGATGCCAAGGGCGAGGCGGAGAACGCCGGCATCGGCGTCTGGAACCGCTGGTACCTCGAGGACCGCTGGGCCATCGGCATCGGGCTGACGCCCACCTGGTTCCGCGAGTTCGGCAAGAATTTCGGGGGCGCGGAGTTCGAGGTCGGCATGCGCTGGCACTTCTGGGAGTGGGAGAAGCTGGGCATCTTCCTCGATCTCAACGGCGGCTTTCTCTACACCTCCGAGGACGTGCCGCGCGCGGGCACCGACTGGAACTTCACGTTCGCCCTCGGCCCGGGATTCG
>JBCDBY010000224.1:0-7779 GCA_039182715.1 Planctomycetota bacterium | reverse complement strand
GTCGTGCCCGATCCGGGCACCTGGGCGACCATGGGCGTCGTGCTTCTCGTCGGCGGCTACGCCGCGCGTCGCCGTCGTCGCAACGCTGCCTAGGGTCTGTCAGAGAAAACGCCGTCGGCCCGAGACGGAGCGAGGCAAGCATCGCGAGCCCCGCCGACGCCGCTGTATCCATGTCGATACCGCAAGGAAGGCGGGGCGAAGCGACGCGCAGCCGCAGCCCGTCGAAGCCAGGCGTTTGCTCGGACAGGCCCTAGTCGGAGTCTTCCTCGATCGCATCGCGGGCCGCCTCGAGAATCTCGGGGTTGTGCCCGCTTTGCGTGAGGAAGTGCTCCTTGTAGCCGCCGCTGCGGATTTCGCCCGCGCGCGTGGCCAGCAGGTTCTCCGCCACGGTGAGGTGGCTCATGCGCGCCTCTTCGTCTTCGGAGAGTTCGGAGAGGCGGTAGTGGATCTCCGGCCCCGTCTCGGGTGAGATGCGGCCGAGCTCCGTGAGCTGGCGCTCGACCGTGCCGGCGTGCTCCTTCGCCACGTCATCCTCGCCGAGGCCCTGGCGGGCCGACGCGAGGCGCGCCTGCGTGAGCAGCGTCTGGGACGTCCACCCCGCCTTCGTCGACTGCAGCGAGTCCTCGAGGTATTCGGCCGCCTTGCCGAACTGCTTCTCGACCAGTGCCGCGTGACCCATCATGTCGAGCGTGATGGAACGACCTTCGTCGTCGCCCAGCGCCTGCTCGATGTTGAGCGCCGCCTTGAGCCGCTCCCAGCCCTCGTCGCGCTTGCCCCACTCGTGCAGCAGGCGGCCGAAGGTCTTCTGCGCCGCCGCGAGCGCCGGCTGATCGCGGTGCTTCTCCGCCAGCTCCGTCGCCATGTGCAGCTGCTGCTGCGCCGCCGCGCGATCCCCGAACGAGCCGAGCACGCTGGCAAGGCGAATGCGCTTGACGATCTCGCTGGCCGGCCGATCGATCTCGCGGAAGACCTCGATCGCGCGGGAGAGCGCCGCCTTGGCGTGCTCGATGCGGCCGAGCGTGGCGCTGATCTCGCCGGAGTTCCCGAGCGCGATCGCCTCGGAGTTCTGGTCTCCGAGTTCGCGCGCGATGCGCACCGCCTCGTCGAGGTGCTCCAGGGCGCCCTCGAGGTCCTGTGACATCTGCAGCGACTGCGCGATGTTGTTGTGCAGCGCCGCCTCGAAACGTCGCTCGCCGATCTCCTCGGCGATGGCGAGCGCCGCCTCCTTGGTTTGGAGCGACTCGCTCGCGCGACCGACGGCCGGCATGACGGCGGCCAGCGCGAGCATGCTGCTCACTTCGCCCTTCCGGTCGCCGATCTCCCGCCGCAGGGAAAGCGCTTCTTCCCATCGCTCCATCGCCTCGGGCGGCTTGCCTCGCCGGTACGCGAGTCCGCCCATGGTCTGCAGCGTGTTGCCGATCCAGAGCTTGTCGTCCGCTTCGCGCAGGAGCTCGAGCGCCTTCGTGCCGTCCGCCTCGACCTGGTCGAGATTGCCGGAGAGCCAGTGCGTGGCGGCAAGACACGAGAGCACCTGGCCCTTCGGCCCGGCCTCGTCGAGCTGATCCGCGACGGTGGTCGCGTCCTCGAGGACGCGCATGGCGTCGCTCTGCTGCCCGAGCATCTCGTACGCGGTCCAAAGCCGCATCGCGATGCTCATGCGGCTCGCCGGTCGCGCGATCGCATACGCCTCCGAGAGTTTCTCGAGGAAGGGCGCCGCGACGCTCGCGTGCACGTTGGTCCGGATGTAGCGCAACGCCGTCTCCAGGTACGGCTCCGCCTCCAGCGCCTGCTCGCTCAGCATCAGGTGGCGCAGCAGCGCGTAGGCGGTGGGGGGCTCCGGCTCCTCGTCGTCGAGTTCCTCGAGAATCGTGTCGGCGACGACGGCGTGGTACTCGGTGCGCAGGCTGGGCGTGATGCTCTCGTAGATCGCCTCGCGCAGTTGATGACTGGCGAAGCGGAAGGAGTTGCGCCCGCTGCTCTTGAGCAGGTGGAACTTGCGCTCCAGCACCGCCAGCCGCTGCAGCAGCTTGATCTTCTTGACCTCGAGGACCTTCGCCAGCAGCGAGGCTTCGAAGATGTAGCCGAGGATCGCGGCGGCCTCGATGATCTCGCGCTGATCGTCGTCGAGCTTGCCCAGCCGCAGGTTGACCAGGTCCTGCAGGCTCGACGGCATCGTCTCGTCGTCGAGCGGGCGGACGAGCTGATAGCCCTCGTCCGCCTTGGCGAGCGCGCCGCTCGTCTTGAGGTGCGCGAGCATCTCCAGCACCGCGTTCGGGTTGCCGTCGGCGCGCTGGTAGAGCGGATAGGCGAGCGCGCTCGTGGTCCGCGGTTGCATCACCACCGCGCCGACCAGCTCGTCGGTCGCGTCGGGGCTGAGCGGCTCGAGAAGGACCGTCTCCTTGCCGTCCTCCGAGCTCGCCTTGGTGATGAACTCGTGCAGGTCGGTGCCTTCCTCGACCTCTTCCTCCGTGTAGACGCCGAGCAGCAGGAAGGAGTGGCCCTCCACGCAGCGACTCAGGTAGGCGAACAGATCCTGGCTCTCGGGGCCCGCCAGCTGCAGGTCCTCGACGATGAGCACCAGCGGTTTCTCGGCGGCAAGGCTGCGGCAGAGCTCCGCGAAGGCCGCGAGCAGCGCATCCTTCTCCGGCGTCGCCGTCACGTCGCCGACGAGGAAGCCGGCGAGCGCCTCGACCATGCCGGGCGTATTCGGCAGCAGCGGGCGAACGCGCTCCTCGAGCTGCTCGCGCGTGCTGCCCTCCACGTTCAGCAGGTCGCCGAACGCTTCCACGAACGCGTGGTAGCTGCGGCCGCCGCGTCCGACGCTGCGACCGGCCCCGACGTGCGGTCCGCCCGCGGCGGACAGCCCCTCGAGGAACTCGTAGACCAGACGCGACTTGCCGACGCCGGACGCGCCGCCCAGCATCAGGACGCGCCCCTCGTTCACGGCGCGGTCGTACTGCGCGCGCAAAAGGGCCAGCTCGTCGTTGCGGCCGACGAGCGAGACCTCGCGCTGCAGGCGCAGGCGCTTGAGCGCAGGCAGTGCGGTCGGCACCGCGACGTCGGCCGTGCGCGCCTTCCACCACTCGCTCTGCTCGCCCTCCTTGAGGATGGCACGCACCTCGCCCGCGCCGGCGAAGCGCTCGGCCGGATCCTTCCGGCAGCAGGTCAGGATCACGTCGACCCAGAACGGATCGAGATCCTTGGCGTGCTCCACCGGCGACGTCGGCTCGTGCTGCAGCTTGCTGCCGAGCATCTCCGTCAGGTCCATCGTCTCGTACGGGTTGACGCCCGTCGCGAGCTTGTAGAGCACGAGGCCGAACGCGTAGAGGTCGCAGCGTCCGGTGAGCCCACCCTCGGCGCCCATGAACTGCTCGGGTGCGGCGTAGAAGAGCGAACCCACGAACTCGCCCGCTTCCGTGAGCGTGTGGCCGCCCTCGTTCAGCTTCGCGATGCCGAGGTCCATGAGCAGCACGCGGTGATCCGGCGTGATGACGATGTTCTCCGGCTTGATGTCGCGGTGGATGACGCCGAGCTTGTGGACCTCCTCGAGCGCGTCGAGCGCCTGGTCCGCAATCTGGAACAGCAGGCTCTCGGGCACGGTGCCGAGGTCCTTCTGCAGGTCGCCGAGGGTTTGCCCCTCGATGACCTCCATGACCATGTAGTAGTAGGGGTGGCCGTCGACCTCGTCCGACCCGACGTCGAAGGTGCGCACGACGTGCGGATGGCGGATGCGCTTGCCGATCTCCGCCTCGCGCTCGAACCGCTGGAACGAGCGCTCGTCGGCCACCATCTCCGGGTGGAAGATCTTGACGGCCACGCGGGAGCCGGCCGGGCCCGCCGGGCCGTCCACGCTCGTTTCCGCGCGATAGACCGTGCCCATACCGCCCTTGCCGAGCTCGTGCTCGAGGCGGTAGTCGCCCAGCTGGCGACCGGATAAATCCACGGACAAGGCCTGTTTCCTAACCGACTTCGAAGTCCTGCATTCTATGGGTACGGCCGGAACCCCCGATAGCCTGACAGCCGTCACGTGCCCGGCTGGGGGACGCTCCGATCACCCATCCACGCCTACAAGATAGCGCGCCGGAACCCTGTATAGTCATCCACATGCGGTGGGTTCTCGGGAGTTGTTGTGTGATCGTCGGCATGTTGTTGGCCGCGCAGAGCGAATTCTGGCCCCGATCGCACGATTCCCGCATGGAAAGGACGAGTGCGGCGCCGCGATATGAACCCCCCGCGGCGGATCGGAAGCAGGACGTCGCCGCCCCGCAGACGAAGCGAGCGGCGTCCGCGCCGCGCATCGTGCGCACGCAGCCCACCTGGCGCGCCACGCTCGCCGCGTTCGAGAACTGGCCGCACGACCTGCCGGAAAAGAAGCTCCAGCGCATCCTGCGGGACTCGCTGGCGGCGACCGACAAGCCGGTGGAGCGCCAGTACCTCATCTTCCTCGCGGTTCGGATGCTCTCCGCGGACGCGGCGAAGTCGCTGCTCGCGGAGCTGACCGATCCGGCCGACGCGGAGGACGTGCTGGTCGCGCTCGCTTTCAACGGGGACGGGGCGGCGATCGAAGGCTTCGCCGAGCTGGCGCAACGGCCCTCCCACGCCGCCGTCGCGCATCTCGTCGACGAACTGCCGGACATCGAGCGCATCGAGCAGATGGCGAACGAGGATGCGCGCGCCATCCTGCGCAGCTACCGCGCGCTCGAGGTGCTCACGCGCGACTTCTACTTCCACGCCGTCAACGCGTGGAGCCGCGTGCCGTACCAGAGCAACTGGGACCGCGCGCCGCGCAAGCGGCTGCTGCCGCTGTGGCTCGACCGCTATCCGGGCCATCCCGGCTCCGACGACGTCGCGGTCTGGCTCGCGATCGCCGAGCACGGCATCGACGCGTGTCGCTGGTACGCGCGCGCGGCCTCGCTTCCGGACCAGCGTCGCACCAGCAAGGCGCTACGCGGCCTCGCGTACGAGGCGGAGAACCACTGCACGATCGAGGAGCTCGAGGCGCTCATCGAGGAAGGCGGGCCGCAACCGGTGTTGCTCCACTACACGCGCATCCGGCGCATCGCGGCCGAGCGCGGCTACCGCGCGGGGCTCGACGCCGCGAGAGCGTATGCAGCCGCCTACCCGTCCTCGTCGATCGCCTACGCGTGGCGGGACCGGCACGGGACGCAGGGGCCGGAGTGGCAGCCGGCCGCGGGCGAAGGTTGGCCGGTGCAGTTGGGGCACCTCCATGACTCCGTCGCGGTCCAGCGCTCGCCCGGCGACCGGTTGAGTCCGCCCCGGGAGGCGATGACGCTCGACGCGCGGCTGCTCGCGCATCAGTTCGGCTGCTGGGAGAAGCTGGCGCGTACGAATGCGCGGCTGGCGACGGCGCGCCTGCTGATCGAGAATCCGTACGCGCTGTATCCGGTCTACGCGAAGCGCAGCCACTGGAGCACCCGCTTCCTCTTCCGTGCGAAGGTGCACGGCTACAGGCTGGCGGACCTCGAGGGCATCCGGGGGCCCGAGCCCGCGTTCCTGCGCGCGCGCATCGCGGAGGAGCCGTTCCGCATCACCAGCGACGAAATTCTCGTCGAGAACCTCGGCCGTACCGAGGCGCGGCGCAAGGCGGCGCACCTCGCGGACCGATTCGATCGGGTCGCCGAGTTCTTCCCCGACTCGCCCTTCGCCGCGCGCGCGATCGTCCGCGCCGACTACTGGCGTTCGAAGGACTTCCCGTAGCTCCGCACCCGCTGGACCGCGCTTTGCATCCAAGGTCCACCATGCGGACGATCCAATGCACCGAGGTCTGGGGCGGCACCCGGGATTGCGACGTCTCCGTCAAGCTGGCGGGCATGCGCGGCGAGGTCTACTCGGCGCCCTGGCACGGCGACCGGGACGGCGGCGACATCCACTTCCTCTCCGTCTGCGGGATGAGCATCCTGTCGAAGATCGTGGTGGCGGATGTTTCCGGCCACGGCGCGGAAACCTCGGCGGTGTCGCACGCCATTCACGACGCGCTCGTGGAGAGCATCGGCGCGCATGACAACACCGCGATGCTCGGCCAGGTCAACGAGAGCTTCCTCGCGCGGCAGGGCGACGACTTCCGCTTCACCACCATGGTCTCGATGATCTTCGACACGCAGGACCGGTCGCTGGTCTACGCCTACGCGGGCCACCCCGCCATCCTGCGTGGCCGCGGCGGACGATTTCGTCGCATCCTGCCCGAGGAGGGGCCCCGCGGCGGCGTGCCGCTTGGCATCAGTGGCGGCATCGACTACGCGCAGCATCGCGCCCAGCTCGAGGTGGGGGATGTGATCGTCGTCTACACGGACGCCTTCTCCGAGGCGCGTGACGGTGCGGGCGAAATGCTCGGCGAGCGCGGGCTGGCGCGGCTTCTCGAGAGCGCGCCGAGTATGGAGCCGCCGGACCTGAAGGCGCACGTGCTCGGCTCGCTCGAGGGCCGGATCGACGACGATGCATCCCTCGTGATCCTCGAGGTCCTATGATCGGGGCCATGCCGCGCCTCGCCGTTCTCCTGCTGCTCGGTTCGCTCGCCGTCGCCGCGTCGCCCAAGGGGCTGCGCTGGGCGACCTCCTGGTCGGAGGCGCTCGCCGAAGGGCAGGCGACCAACCTGCCGATCGTGGTGCATCGCCACGGCTTCTACTGAGGCCCCTGCTGGGACGTGCACCGGTCGGTGCTCGACAACAAGGGGTACCAGAAGTTCTCGTTGGCGAACGCGGTCGAGGTCATCTGCATGGAGGAGATCGAGCGCGCCGAGCGCGAGAAGTCGACGCACCTCAAGACCTACCGCGCCAAGGACGGCTACGGGGACGAGGTCGACTACATGGTCCACTTCCCGGGGCTCACGCTCGGCGACCTCCGGTCGCTCTCCAACACGCAGACGGTCCTGCGCTTCATGGACGGCGGCAAGATCCCGTACACGGCGATCGTCGATCCGCACACCGGCAAGGCGATGGAGGCGATCAAGGGCAAGCCGACGGTCAAGTCGCTGCAGGCGGCGATCAAGCGCGCCCGCGCGAAGCTCGAGGAGGAGCACGGCAAGGGCGTCGACCGCAAGCTCTGGCTGCAGCTCGTCGATACCGAGGTGAAGGTCGACGTCGCCCTCGCCGAGGAGAAGTACGGCGATGCGGTGAAGCTCTACGTCGATCTGGCGAAGAAGCTCAAGCGCCCGACAGCGATCGTCAAGAGCCGCCTGGAAGCGATGCACGCCGCCATCGACGAGGACCTCGTCAAGGCGAAGCAGGACAAGCTCCGCAAGAAGCTCGGGTAGACCCTGTGCGACGTCGAACGTCAAACGTTCAACGTCAAACCTTCTAGGCCCACTGCACCAGCCCGAGGTCGTTCCCCTCGATCTCGTTCTCGATCCGCGGCCGCACGCGCACGCCGTACCGGAAGCTGCCCGCCTCGCTCGGCATGAAGCCGCCGCCGAACTGCAGCAGGCCGTCACGCTCGCCGGTGCGCGCCAGCGTCAGGACGGACGGCTCCTTGAGCTCGTCGTCGCCGTTCGAGCGACCGATGAAGAGCTCGACCTCGAGGTCGCCAGGCGCGATCGAACCGGGGTCGACGGTCGCCGACACCTCGAACGTGTCGCCGAGTCCGAGGTTGCCGGAGTTGGTCTCGGTCACCGAGAGATTCTCGATGCGGACACCGTCCCACTCGCGGCGCAGCTCCTCCTTGCGCCGCGCGATGGCGCGCGCTTCCTGGAAGCGGTCCTTGCGCATGGCGGCGCCGAGCGCGCCGAGCGGCCGGTAGCCGAACTCGAGAATCTCTCGGTGACCG
>JBCDBY010000223.1:0-7807 GCA_039182715.1 Planctomycetota bacterium | reverse complement strand
GTCGCAGCTCGCGGTCTCGGTGAAGCGCACGCCGGCGACGCGCGGCAAGAAGCTCTTCCTGTTCCTGTCGCAGAAGGCGCTCACGGAGAAGGATGGGCGGTTCCTCGCCGAGCACGGATACGTCCGAGCCGATCTGCTGGACACGCTACTCTCGTTCCCGGAGCTGGCCGGCAGCCAGGACGCGTTCACCTTCACCTACCTGCATCCCGGCATCTACTACCTGACCGTCGTCGCGGATCTGGACGGCGATGGACTTCCGGGGCCCGGGGACATCTCGCATCCGCGCACGAAGGTGGTGGTGAAGCCGAAGTCGAAACAGGCCGTTCACGTCGACGAACTGAACGTCCTCAACTAGAGCGAATCCAGGAGAGCTCGCGCGTTGGCGCGCGCGGCGCGCCCGTGCTTGGCGGGCAGCTGCAGCGGGGAGAGCGAGTCGTGGTTGAAGGAGAGTGCGACGAGTCCGGCCGCGACCGTCCAGCGACGTCCCGAGGGTGCGTCGGGGTGAGTGCGGCGAAGTACGTCGACCGTGGCCTCGACCGTCTCGTCGATGAGCGCGCGAATGCGATCGCGCACCTGCGGCCGCTGGTCCGACGTCGCGATGAGCGCTTCGACCGCCAGCATCTCGGCCGGCGGGGTCGGGTCGGTCGGAAACAGGTAGCCGAGCAGCGTGCGCGTCGAGGTCGCCGCGGCGAGCCTCACGAGCTGGGCCCGGTAGCGCTCGGCGACGCGCTCGGCGAGCGCGTGGATGAGGTCCTCGCGGTTGCCGACGTAGTGCCGCAGGATGCTCCGTTTCACGCCGGCCTCGCGCGCGATCTGCTCGAGCGACGTGCCCTCCAGCCCGTGCGTCGCCACGCAGCGCGTGAAGGCGTCGAGGATCTGCGCCCTCCGTTCGACGGCGAGGCTCTTGCGCGGCATGATCGCGACCATCATCCACGGTGGCGCGGGACGGTCAATGCGAGCGTCGCTCCGCGGTCAGAGGTATCGCGCCGCGAGGATGTCGGCGTGGTGGAACACGTGGCCCGCCATGATCCAGGCGAGCGCGCGCGTCGAGAACGGGGACTCGCTCGCCGTTCCGCTTCGCACCCACACCTCGTCGTCGAAGGAGGTGAACAGGATCTCGTGCGAGCGGCGCAGCGCTTCGAACTCGTCCGCGAGATCGGCGATCGTGCGGCGGTCAAAGTGGCCGCCCTCGACGTAGTCGTCCTGCTCGAATCCGGGGAGCGGCGTCGCGTCACCGCGCGCGATCACGAGCGCGCGATAGCCGAGCACGCGCTCGGTGTCGACGAGGTGACCCAACAGCTCGCGGATGGACCACTTGCCCGGCGCGTAGCGGTGACCGCCGCGCTCCTCCGGCACGGATCGAACGAGGGAGAGAAACTCCTCCCGCTGCGATGCGAGCGTGGCGAGGATGTCGCCGTCGGGGACGCGATCGATGTAGCCGCCGTAGTAGGCGCCGTACTCGTGAGACTCGGGGCGGTGCATGCAGATTTTCTACCCGGGATCACGACGTGCGTCGCCCCCTCACGCCTCCTGATACGCCGTCGCGTCCTTGGTGAGCGTCCAGCGGACGTTCGACCAGGTGTAGAACAGCATGCCGGCCGTCGCCGCGATGAGCGCGTACTCGATGCGGCCGGTGAGCGTGCCCGCGATCGTCACGCCGATGCAGACCATCGAGTTGACGACGATGTTGAAGCGGTAGGGCGGGAAGACCGAGTAGTAGGTGATCTGCTTGCCGAGGTAGAAGAGGCTCATGCCGGCGACCAGCAGGATGCAGAAGTCGGTGTAGCCGAGACTGCCCCGGATGGCGTGGCCGACAACGTTCGCCAGCACGCCCAGCCCGAGCAGGAAGAGCACCTGCGTGTAGAGCAGCACGAAGCCGTGCTCGAGGCGCGTCGCCTTTTCGAGCGAGTCGAAGCTGTCGAAGTAGATCCACCAGATCGCGCAGAGCATGACGAAACCGGTGATCGCGGCGGTCACCGCGGGGCCGTCCCACTCCATGCCCCGCAGCCCGCCGACCATGCTGATGATCGACTCGCCCAGCAGGATGATGCCGAGCAGCCCGACGCGCTCGACCAGATGCTCGCGATGCACGGACAGGCCCTTGGCGCGATGGGACACGGTTACCGACGCGACCATCTCGAACGCGATGCCGCCGAGAAAGACGATCTGGCGCGCGATGCCGCCGAAGGCGAGCGAAAGGGCCGCGATGCCGGCGCCCAGCAGGATCGTGATCGTCATCGCCCGCGTGTAGTAGGCCGCGCCCTCCTGGTCCTTGGCGGCGGTGAGGAACATGCCCGCAAGCACCAGCCGGATGACGAGGTAGAAGCCGATGAACAGCGTCGACCGCTCGATCGTGCCGACCGCGCCGGTGCCGAGGAGTCCGCCCATCGCCACGACGAGGAACATGATCGCCAAGCTCGCCAGCCGGTGTCCCTTGTCGTCGGTGTCGAAGCGGTTGGCGAAGAGCGTGTGCGTCGCCCAGATCCACCAGAGCGGGACGAACTCGACGACATAGAGCCCGACGTATTTTCAGTCGAGATGGCCGTCGTGGGTGTGCGCGAGATGATGCGTGACCACGCCGATACACGCCACGAAAACGAGATCGAAGAAGAGCTCGAGCCACGTCGCGTGACGGTGCTCGGCGTGGTACCTGAGGGCCTTCATCGCGCGCCGGGGAAGTGACGCTTCAGGTGCGCGTCGAATCGCTCGAGATCGCTCTCGATCTGCGGGTTCTTCATGACGTCGTAGCAGGCGAACGTCTCGAGCGTGGGTAGGTGCACGGTTTCCTTGGACACGAAATTGGGGGTGCGTCCCCGTAGGAGATGGTGTCCATGGGAAGCAGATCGAAAAAGCAAGGACGTCCGCCCGCAACGGAGCGGAGGCGTAGCCGGAGCGGAGTTGCGGGCGGCGGCGCCGACGTGGGTCGGTGGAGCAGCAAGCGCAAGATGGAGGCGGTGCTGCGCGTCCTTAAGGGCGAGGCGCTCGACGCCGTCTCGCGCAGCCTGAAGGTCTCGACGACGAAGCTGGCGGGGTGGCGCGACGAGTTTCTCGAGGCGGGCCAGGCGGGTCTGAAGGTGCGCGAGCCGGACCACCGGGACGAGCAGATCAAGGATCTGCACGCCAAGATCGGCGAGATCACGATGGAAAACGAGCTGCTGTACGACAAGGTCGACCGGCTTGAGAGAAACCTCCCCCCGGGACTGCGGAGGCCGAGGCGATGAGCCAGGCCCACTCGCCCTCCGTGAAGCGCATCTACGGCCTGGCGCGGGTCTGCCGCGTGTGGTGCATCGCGCGCTCGAGCGTGTACCACGCGCGCAAGCGGCGCGAGCTCCTCGATGCCGGCGCGGCGGCGGCTCCCCGCAAGCGCGGCCCGGTCGGGGCGTGCTCGGACGAGGAGCTCGTGGCGCACATCCGGCGCGTGATCGCCGCGTCCCCGTGGGTCGGCGAGGGCCACCGCAAGGTGTGGGCGCGGCTGCGCTTCGAGGGCCTCCGGACGGCGCGCCGGCGGGTGCTGCGCGTGATGCGCGAGCACGATCTGCTCGCGCCGACGCGTCTCGGCCGCGCCCGCGGCCCGCAAACGCACGACGGCACGATCGTGACCGAGCGCCCGGACGAGCTCTGGGGCACCGACATGACCGGCACGACGACCGCGGAGGGCCACGCGGCGATCTTCTTCGTGATCGATCACTGCACGGCCGAATGCCTGGGCATCCACGCCGCGCGACGCGGAACGCGTTTTGAGGCGCTCGAGCCGTTGCGCCAAGCGGTCCGCACGCGCCACGGCGCCTTCGCGGACGACATCGCCGTCGGCGTCGCGCTGCGGCACGACCACGGCAGCCAATTCGTCTCGTACGCCTACCAAGACGAGGTGCGCTTCCTCGGCATCGAGTCGAGTCCGTCCTTCGTCCGCCAGCCCGAAGGCAACGGCTGCGCCGAGCGCTTCGTGCGCACGCTGAAGGAACAGTTGCTCTGGCTCTGGCGCTTCGCGACGATCGAAGAGCTGCAGCGCGCGCTGCACGACTTCATGAAACGCTACAACGAGAAGTGGCTCATCGAGCGCCACGGCTGGATCAGTCCCAGCAAACAGTACAAGAAGCTCACGGCGGCGGAGGTCGCCGCCTGAGCGAGTAGACTCAACCGAGTGTCCGAGGAACCGGGTCCGCTACAAGCGGCTGCATGTCGAAGAACCGGAAGTTGAGGTGCGCGGGCCAGAAGAGATCGTCGACGCCCTTGCCGCCGAAGAACTCCTGGCCCGGATCGTCGAACGCATCCCGCGGCGCGTTGAAGGTGAGCGACAGCATGTAGGACTTTCCGCCGAGCGTGCCGCCGGAGCCGTACTGCTTCGTCGCGTCCGTGCGCGTGCGGCCGTCGCCGTCGCACAGACGCCCGTCCATGCCAGCCGAGTAGACGTGATCCATGTAGCGCTTGAAGCTCCACGGCACGCCCATCCAGTTCACGGGCGACTGCACGAGGACGGCGTCGGCCCAGACGTGGTTTTCGACTTCGGCGTCGACGTCGAGCTCGTCCAGCATGGTGGTCACGCGCACGGCGTAGCCATTCGCTTCGAGGTGGGCGCGCGCCCGGTCGACGAGCGTGCCGTTGAGGCGGCCCTCGGAGAAGGGGTAGTGCTGATGGGCGTTGATGAGGAGGATGTTCTTCATGGTTTGCTTACCGACCGATAGGTAGGTTGGAGTCAAAAGAGAGAGAAGATCAGGCGGAGATTGCCTGGATGTAGATTTGGGCGGCCGCGGTGACGGACGCGGGGTTGCCTTGGGCGCGCGCGAGGATCTGCAGGCCTTGCAGCATGCCGAGGAACGCCTCCGCGGCGGCCTCCGGCGTGCCCTCGAAGCGCAGCGACGCTTCGCGCCGCCCCTGTTCGAAGACGCGCGAGAAGCGATCGACGGCGCCCGCGATCTTGAGGCGGAGGTCCTGCTGCGTCTCGTCCGGCAGCGTGGCCACGCCGTGCCCCAGCACCCCGAGCAGGCAGAGTTGGCCGCTCTCCACGCCTTCCGCATACAGCGCGGCGATGCGGTTCAGCTTGTCGACGGCGCCCGTCTCGTCCGACACGATTCCGTCGTACGCCTCACCGTAGTGGGTGCGGCAGCGCTCGAGGAGCGCCTGGGCGAGCGCGCCCTTGTTGGGGAAGTGGTGGAAGACGCTCGGCTTGCTCAGTCCGACGGCGTCGGCCAGGTGCTGGAAGCTCACGGCGTTCAGGCCGCGGTCCTGGACCATCCGTTCGGCAACGTCGAGCAGATCTTCTCGCACGCCGGGTAGCCTACCGATCGATCGGTAGGCGGTCAAGGACTACGGCAGGGTCATCTTCGAGGGGTCCACGTCGTAGGTCCACGGCAGCCCGGCGTTCTTCCAGCCGTTCTTCCGGCGCTGGCCGAAGTGGGGGCTCTTCGGGTCCTTCACCTTGTCGCCCTCCATGCCGTCGACGATGGTCCAGACATTGATGAACCCGGCGTTGGTCACTGCGTTGACCGCCTTGGCGCTGCGCCCGCCCGAGCGGCACATCACGAGCAGCACCTCGTCCGGTCCCGCGATC
Organism: Planctomycetota bacterium; assembly: GCA_039182715.1. Classification (GTDB taxonomy): domain Bacteria; phylum Planctomycetota; class PLA2; order PLA2; family PLA2; genus JBCDBY01. The sequence goes on along the minus strand of JBCDBY010000223.1, from coordinate 2,259 downwards.
TTGCGCACGTGCTGGACGAACGCGGGGTCGGGCCGCATGCGGAACGCCTTCTTGTTCGCGTCCCACTCGTACGTTTGCAATGCGTATGGGACGTTCCAGGCCATGGGCGCGTGGCCAACGTGGAGGTACTCCTCGGGCGTGCGCACGTCGAGAATGCGGACATCCTCCGGCGTCGCCTGCCAAAGCGAGTACGCATCGACGGCGGTCAGGTAGAGCCCGGCCTTCGTCCGCTTCTTGGCCGGAATCGAGGCCTCCTCGGCCGGCGCCGTCGCGCAGGACGACAGGACGGCGAGTGCGAACAGAAGCGAACGTGTGGCCATGACCTCATCCTAGAGACCTTGCCATCCGGCAAACTCGTGAAATACTCCTGCAAGAGCTAAGGCCGCTTCCGGCCCGCACCTTACCTTCGTTCTGGAGGAGCTCGGTTTACCTGTTCATGTCTATGGGGTGAGACGTACGCGGCGGCTATCGGTCGCCCGCACCAGCCCCGAAAGATGGATATGACCACTCGACGACGGCGGGCGCCTGCCCCCCGCAGCGATTCCGCGTTTTCCGACCTCGGCCTTTCCCGCGCGCTTTGCGAAGCGGTCGCGAAGGCCGGCTACGAGACGCCGACCCCGATCCAGAAGAAGGCGATTCCCGACGTGCTGAAGGGGCGCGACCTCCTCGGTTGCGCGCAGACCGGCACCGGGAAGACGGCGGCGTTCGCGCTGCCGCTCCTGCAGCAGCTCGACGTGAACAAGCAAGGCCTGCGCGTGCTCGTACTCGCCCCGACGCGCGAACTCGCCGCGCAGATCGACGACAGCTTCGAGAAGTACGGCAAGCACACGCGCCTGCGCCACCACGTGATCTTCGGCGGCGTCGGCAAGAACCCGCAGATCAAGGCGCTGCAGCGCGGTCTCGATGTTCTCGTCGCCACGCCGGGTCGCCTGATCGACCTGATGGGCGAGGGCCATGTCGATCTCTCCAAGGTCCGGCACCTGGTGCTGGACGAAGCGGACCGCATGCTCGACATGGGCTTCATTCGCGACGTGCGCCGCATCGTGGGGGAGCTGCCGCGCAAGCGACAGACGCTGCTCTTCTCGGCGACCATGCCGAAGGAGATCCGGAAGCTGGCGAACGAGATCCTGCGCGATCCGCTGCACGTCGCGGTCGATCCGGTCTCCTCGACGCGCGAGCCGATCGCGCAGGCGGTCCACTTCGTGGAGAAGAAGGAGAAGATCAACCTGCTTCTGCATCTTCTCGCGGACCGCGACCTCGCGATCGACCGCGCGCTCGTCTTCACGCGCACCAAGCACGGCGCCAACAAGGTCGTCAAGCTGCTCGACCGCGCGGGTGTCGCGGGGGCCGCCATCCACGGCAACAAGTCGCAGTCGGCGCGCGAGCGTGCGCTGGCCGACTTCAAGGCGGGCAAGCTCAAGTGCCTCGTCGCCACCGACATTGCGGCGCGCGGCATCGACATCAAGGAGCTGTCGCACGTCATCAACTTCGATCTGCCGAACGAGCCGGAGAGCTACGTGCACCGCGTGGGTCGGACCGGCCGCGCGGGCCTGACCGGGTCCGCGATCTCCTTCTGCGCGCCGGACGAGCAGCCCTTCCTGCGCGGGATCGAGAAGCTCACGCGCCGCAAGCTCGACCGCGTCGAGGTCGAGGTGGAGAAGCGCGCCGAGCCGGTCCTGCGCCGCGGCGGAAATCCGCCGCCGCCGCGTTCGGACGGCGCGCCCTCGGGCCGCCGCCGCCGCCGTCGCCGTCGGCGTAGTGCTTGAGCCTCTCTCGCTCTATCCTTCGCAGATCCGAATCAGCTTGCCGCGCCGGTCGCCCATGGCCCGTGCGGAAGAAAGGTGGAGCTCATGAAGCAGTTCACATTCCTCGTTTTGGCAGGCGCGCTGGGCGCCCTGATCGCGCACGCGCAGTCGAACAAGGACGGGCACGACTCCGCATGGCTCACACCACTCGTCGGGACGTGGGATGGTGAGCCGGGCGGCACGACGACCGTGCGCGCCCAGGGCCAGCACTGGGTCGTCGCGGAATCGACGTCGGACCGCGGTCGGCTCTCGCTCGGCTACGACGCGCAAGCGAAGGCGTTTCGCGGGACGCGGGTCGATCCGGGGAGCGGTCAGCTGTGGGTGTACCGGGGCGAGCTCAACGCGGCGCGCGACACGCTCACTCTCGAATCGGTCGACGCCGGTGCCGCGCGATCGCGCGAGGTGATTCGCGTCTCCGGGAACGACGCGTTCACCGTCACGAGGTCCGCCCGCG
>JBCDBY010000222.1:0-7833 GCA_039182715.1 Planctomycetota bacterium | reverse complement strand
TCTCCCGTCGTCGCGGACCGCCCCGAAGAGCGGGACCTTGCGCTCGTCGGGGGTAAGCGCGGTCAGGCCGTAGCGGTAGACCTGCACCCAACCGGGGCGCTTGATGGCGTGCAGCTCGACCTCGTCGAACACCGCGGTCTTGGCGCCGTAGCCCTCCGCGATCAGCCAGCGGCGGACCTCGGCCTCGGTGATCTTGTTTCCGATGAGCGGCACGACAGGGAATTCGCTCGGCGCAGCGCCTAGGATTCCGGGATGCAGAGCCCCTACGACGCGGTCCTGGAGAAGGTCAAGCCGGGCGACGAGCTGCGCACGCCGGACGCCGCCAGCGGCAAGCCGTTCTCCATCGACAAGGTCGACGCCGAGTCGGTCACGGTGAAGACGGCGCGCGGCGGCCGCGTCCGCATCTCGCTCTTCACCTTCGACTCCGCGATCAAGTACATCGAGGACGCGGGCGAGGACTGGCTGCCGGTCAAGGACGAGATGTTCCAGGCGGTGCTCAACATGGAGAACGACCGCGTGCGCGCCAGCAGCTACGTGATCGCCATCCTCGGCGCGGCCGGGCTCATCGAGATCGACGGGCGCCGTCCGAACAAGGTGCGGCTCATCACGGCAGCCTGACGCGCGCCGTGCCCAGCGCGGCGCGATCCTCGCTCTCGACCCAGACGCGCACGTCGTAGAAGCGGTTCCTTCGCAGGCCCTCGGGCAGCTCGAAGGTGCCGCCGGTCGAGTCCCACGACGCGACGACCCATCGATTGGCCGCGTCGTACGCCTTCTCGAACGCCTCGTCGCTGTCGTCGGTGCGCATCGGGGTCTCGCCCGACCGCTGCCGCGCCAGCTCGATGCGCACCTTGCCGAACGGCTCCGCACCCAGCTTCACCTGCAGCTTGCCCTGGTGGATGCGCGCCTTGACCGGGAACTCCTCCGGCAGCTGGATGCGCATGGAGGGGTCGCCCAGCAGGTTGTAGAGGTAAAGGTGCTCGATGCGCTCGGTCTCGCGCTTCTTCGGGTCGGCCTGGTAAAGGAGCGTCGCAAACGTCTCGATCATGTTTCGCTGGTCGTCGCCCCTCACGTTGTCCATCGAGCGCAGTTTCGCGATGCGCAGCGCTTCGCCGACCGTCTTCGTCCGCTTGACGAAAATCGCCTCCATGAGCTCCTTGGCGAGCGCGGCGTTGCCGTAGGGCATGGAGACGCGCGAGGAGGCGATGACCGAGACCGGTCCCTTGGGGCGCTTTACGAGAATCTCCGCGATGCAGTCGGGGGCGCCGTCGAAGTGGCCGGTGGAGCAGCAGAGCAGGAACGCGATCGGCATGCCGCGGCGGACCTCGAGCGCCGCCGCGTCGTCCTCGCCGAAGATCCGATACCGCGAGCCCTTCCACGCCATGCGATCGAAGCCGAGCCGGAAGCCGTGGCCGATGTAGGTGTAGAAGAGGCAGCCCTCCTCGAAGCGCTCCGTGGCGAACGCGCGCACGCGCGCCGGCGGGGGACAGAACGGGGAGTTGGGCGTGGCGTAGGTGACGTGCACGTCGAACGAGGCCGGGATCGAGTTCTTCAGCATGTTGGTGGACGCCGCCTCGATGGCTGCGTCCTGGCGCTCGCCGAAACCGCCCACGCCGGCGACGACGTTGATGCGCCGCCGCCACGTGCCGAAGTCGCGGTTGTTCTCGTACGCGATCACCTTGGCCAGCATCGCCTTCGCCTCGTCGGGCGAATCGGCCGGGATGCGCCCGACCGCCATGTCCGGCAGATGATCGCCGTCGCGGTCCGCGCGGAAGTTGTCCGAGAAGATGCGCGGGTCCTTCTCCCAGTTGTTGATGATCGTGGAGGGGAGATGCGCGGCCGGTACCTGCTTCTGGTCGCCCACGATGAGCAGGTGCTTCACCGAGGCGGGGATCTCCTTCGTTTCCGGCGCCAGCACGATGATCGCGTGTCCCTGGTTCGTGCGATGCGTCTTCCAGTCGGCCAGCGCCGGCACGAACTCCTTCGGCGTGACAACGGCAATGTCCTGCGCCCACGCGGGCGCCACGAGAAGCAGAACGACCAGAAGTCTCATTCGCGGATCTCCACGTCGGGATCGGGGTCGTGCGACAAGGTCGCGGAAAGGATGCGCAGCCCGCGGTTGCCCGCCAGCACGCGCCACGGTCGCGTGGGCGCGGAGTCGAAGAAGCTCACCCGGCCCTCCTCGTAGGCGAGCAGCGGGTGCAGCCCGCTTTCCTCCAGCGTCGCGTCGGGGTCGACGTCGACCGGCCCGAAGGCGGTCAACGCGTCGAGCAGCATCGCCCAGACGCCTTCCGCACCGATGTCCGACATCGCGAGCGAGAAGCCGTCGTCCGCGCCGACGAAGAGCGCGAAGGTGCGCCCGCGCACGTCGAAGAGGCTGCGGCCCATCAGCACGGTGCGCTCCAGGATCTCGTCCACCACGCGCTTGACCGGCAGCTCCGTGCGCAGCCGCAGCCGTCGTGCCGGCCCGGTCGTGTCGACCAGGTAGGCGTCGCAATCGAGCGCGGTGTCGTAGGCGGGGGTGAAGAGAGCCACAGACCCTAGAATCTAGCCCAGAATGCGCACGGCCTTGACCATTGCGGGCTCGGATCCGTCCGGCGGCGCCGGCATCCAGGGCGACCTCAAGACGTTCACGCGCGCCGGCGTCTACGGCATGGCGGCGCTGACGGCGCTGACCGTCCAGAACACCCAGGGCGTTCGAGGGGTGCACGACGTGCCGCCCGCCTTCGTCGCGGCGCAGCTCGACGCGATCTTCGACGACCTGCCGGTGCACGCCGCCAAGACCGGCATGCTCTCGCGGGTGGAGGTCATCGAAGCGATCGTCGACGTGCTCACGCGCCGCGGCATCCCGCCGCTGGTGGTCGACCCCGTGATGGTCTCGACCTCGGGCGATGCGCTCATCGACGACGACGCCACCATCGCGATCATGCAAAAGCTCTTCCCGCTCGCGGCGATCGTCACGCCCAACCTGCCCGAGGCGGAGCGGCTCTGCGGCTTTCCGCTGCGATCCGCCTCGCATCGGGAGCGCGCCGCCCAGCTCATGGTCTCGCGCGGCGCCGGCGCGGTACTGATCAAGGGCGGCCACGACGAAGGCGACGAGATCGTCGACCTGCTCTACTTCGACAACACGTTCCATGAGTTCCGGTCTCCGCGCATCGACACCGCGCACACGCACGGCACCGGCTGCGCGCTCGCCGCCGGCATCGCCGCGCAGCTCGCGCTTGGAACGGGAATGCCGGAGGCGGTCGAGCGTGCCCGGAATTTCGTGCGGAACGGTCTGGAGAACGCGGTGGTGCTCGGCAAGGGCACCAACCCGTTGAACCACCTGGCATGAGGATCTCCTTCGTCGGTTGCGGAGCGGCGGGGCGCGCGCTGGCGCGGCTCTGGCTGCGCGCGGGCCATGAGATCGGCGCGATTCGCGCGCGCACGCACGCGCCCGAAGCGGTCGCGGCGGTGGGGGCGGGCGAGGCGAACGGATCGCTCGAAGATGCCGACGTCGTCGTGTTTGCGACGCCCGACGACGTGCTCGCCGCCGTCGCCGCCGCCACGCCGCTCCGCGCGGAGCAGCTTGCGCTCCACCTGAGCGGCGCGCATCCTTCGACGGTGCTCACCGTCACCGGCGCGCGTGTCGCCAGTATTCACCCGCTGCGCGCCTTCGCGTCCCTCGACGTCGACATGGCGGAGAGCTGGTGCTTCGTCGAGGGCGATCCCGCCGCCGCGTCGCTCGCCGCCGATCTCGGCGCGCGCGTCGCCCGCATCGCGACGGAGAAGAAAGCGCTCTATCACGCCGGCGCCGCGATCGGCTCCAACTTCCTGGTGACCGTGGCGGCGTGGGCGCGCCGCTGCTTCCAGGAGGCCGGCATCGACGATCCGGAGCCTCTGTTGGCGCTCATGGCCGGCTCGCTCGAAAATGTGCGGGCACAGGGGCTGCCCGACGCCCTCACGGGACCCATCGCCCGCGGGGACGTCGCGGTGGTGCAGGCGCATCTCGACGCCCTGCCGGAGGCTGAAAAGCCGCTCTACAGGGCACTTTTGTCCGCCACCATTCCGATCGGGGCGGCCAGGGGTACGCTGGATGAAGAGGCGGCGAAACAGCTCCAGAATCTCGCCTCGAAAATTGACGGAGCCGGACCGTAGTAAGCGGAAAGGAAACCCATGAATCGACTCGGAATCATCACCCTCGCGGTCGGCCTCGTGTCGGTCGTCGCGATCGCCGGAAGCAAGGACAAGCCGAAGGCATCGGTCACCTACGCCAAGTCGTGGGAGGCCGCGGTCGCCGAAGCCAAGATGCTCAACATCCCCATCGTGGTGCACAGCCACGGCTTCAACTGACCCCCCTGCTGGGGCATGCACGGGTCCGTGCTGCAGAACAAGAAGTACATCAAGTTCGCCAACGAGAACACCGTGGAGGTGCTCGCGCTCGGCTCGCTGGATCGCGGAATCCAGTCGGGTGACAAGCGTGCCGGCACCTACATGGGCAAGGACGAGAAGGGCAACAAGAAGGAGTTCATGATCTCCTGGCCCGGCTTGACCGCCGACGACATCAAGCGCCTGCGTGCAAGCAGGGCGGGGACCTTCAACACGTCCCGCGGCATTCCGCACGTCGCGATCGTCAACCCGCACACGCTGCAGACGTTCGCCGGCTGGAACGGCGGCAGCGCCGGCAAGATCATGGACGCGGTCGAAGATGCCAAAAAGCAACTCCAGAAGGAGTACGGCAAGAGCATCAGCCGCAAGGCGCTCGCGAAGTACCGCAAGGACGAGGCGAAGGTTCGCAAGGAGCTGGAGAAGGGCGCGATCGGCAAGTCGTGGACGCTCTTCAAGGGCCACGCGAAGAAGTACGAGAAGAAGGGCAAGGCGTTCGTCGACCAGTGCAACAAGCTCCAGCAGGAGCTGCTGGACGCGACGTCGAAGCACCTCGATGAGCTCGACGCGGCCATCGCCCGCGGCGACACCAAGAAGGCGGAGCGTGAGCTCAAGAGCCTGCAGCGTGCGCTGAAGGGCACCGAGCTCGAAGCGCGCGTGGGCCAGATTCTCGCGAAGCTGCCGAAGGAGTAGCCTCCTTCATCCGTTCGAGCCAGGGGCTCTCGGTTTTTGCCGGGAGCCCTTTTTCGTGCAGCGGTTCTCCTTGCCGGAGTCGCTGGGCTGCCCTACGATTCCGGGCGGTTGTGAGATCTTGAACGGGGGCACCGGGCCGTCCCCAAGGAGAACAGAATGATCCTTTGGAAACGGCCCGGGCAGTGGTCTGCCCTTCTTTGCGTCCTCGTGCTTGCCGCTTGTGGCGGCGGCGGGAGCGGCCCCGGCGGCAGCCCCACGATCGAGGACGTCATCCTGGCGAAGGCGTTCAAGGGGCAGATCCAGCTCCCGAACTTCGCCGCCTACGAACTGCTGGATAACGGCGCGCCGGGTCGCATGGTCGGAAGCGGCCAGGGCGACTCCAACGGCGACATCTCCCTGACGATCCGCGACTACAGCACGCGCTACGTGCTGCTGTCGGCGTGGGGCGGGCAGCTGAACGATCCCTTCGCCGGCTCGACCGTCAGCATTCCGGCGGAGTTCCCGATCTGCGCGATCGTCGATACGCAGGGCGACCTCGGCCTGCGCTACGAGCTCAACTTCGCCACCACGATGGTCTCCAAGCGGACCGAGCAGCTCGCGCGCTTTCCCGACATCCGCGTCGGCGAGGCGTACGAGAACGCCGACTCCGCGATCCAGAACCGCTTCGGGTTCGGGGGCATGATCGCGACGACTGGTTCGCGCGACGTGCTCACCACGCAGCCGCTCATCGACGACGCGACGATCAACGGCTTCTTGGCCGCGGTGATCTGCGAGTTCGCGGCGATCAACCTGCAGAACCCGTTCGAGCTCATGTATCTGCTCGCCAACGACGTCCAGGACGGCGCGCTCGACGGCGCGTACCTCGGCAACGAGCTGCGGTTCGGCAACGGCAACGAGTTGGGCAGCGATGTCTGGACGAGCGGTCTGTCCACCGCCCTGGACAACTTCTTCGCCAGCGGTTTCAACGTCAACGGCTACACCACCGGTGACACGCAGCTCGACGAGCTGCTGGCCAGCAATGAAGAGCTGGCCCCGACGCCCTGGAACCTCCGTACCTGGCCGCGCTACTTCGAGCGGGGCGCGGACAGCACGATCGAGATCAACGGGTTCGACCTGCCGTCGGCGGGCGACGCCGAGGTCTGGATCGGCGGCCTCCAGGTAGATGCGGGCGACATCAGCGACAACGGGGACGGCGGTCTGAACGTCGACCTGCGATTCACCCTGACCGACCAGCTCAACCTCGACTTCGGCCTGCGCTACGACCTCCGCGTGCGGAACGCCGACACCGGGCAGGCCAAGACCGAGCGCGCCGCGCTCGGGCTCGTCGACCCCAACGAGGCGCCGCAGATCGACTCATTCGGCATCGACTACTCGGTCGTCGACTCCTCGGGTGGCGGCCTCGTCAAGATCCGCGGCCTCAACTTCAAGAGTGACGCCGAGGTCTTCATCGGCGACGAGCAGGCGACGATCTTCCAGTCCAGTCTGCCGAACACGCTCGTCGTGGTGGTGCCGGACGTGGCCAACGGCTCGCTCACCGTCCGCGTCGAGGACGGCGGCGGCTCCGACTCGCTCACCAACGCGCTGACCGGCAAGAGCTCCGGCATCACGACCGACGGCGCGGGCGAGGATCTGCGCGACATCCATTTCGCCGGCGCGACGTACGACCTGGGCGCCAACAGCATGACGATGTTCCAGACGGACATCACGCGGGACGATGCCGGTAGCGGCAGCTTCGCGCTCGACGGCCAGATCGCCAGCGGCTCCAACCCGACCATCCAGCCCTTCATCCGCAGCGGCGACGTCTTCACCGCCGACAAGGGGCTGCTGCTCGAGATGCTGCTCAACGGCTCGGGCTACAACAATTTCTCGCGCACGCAGTTCTCCGGGGACGTGGGCGTGGCGCTCGGCGGCAACACGACCGCGGTCGCCATCCGGCGGCCCACGCAGAACCTCGACGAGTCCGACTTCGCGGGCACCTACTACACGATCATCCAGATGTGGAACTTCGCCGACAACACGGCGCGGACCATGCTGGGCACCGTGACGCTCGACGACGACGGCACCGGCTCGCTCAACGTCAACTGCGACGAGGACGACCTCGCGTCCGGGGACCGGGTAACGACGGCGCTGGCCGCCGGCTTCGACTACAGCATCGGATCGTTCGGCGCGTTCGATATCGATTCGGCGCTGCCCGCTTTCCCGCTCGACCTTTCGGGCCAGCTGAGCGGCGACGCCAACACCTCCGTCTTCATCGGCACGCACGGGTCCGACTGGATGGTGTGGGGCGTCACGGTGCGCTACGACGGCGACGGCGCCACGGACCCGGTCGACGCGGTCGGAAGCTACATCGGCCCGAACGTCCGGTTCACCCCGGGCCTCAGCGGCATCTCCACGAACTTCGGCCGCATCAACATGGCGCTCGGCTTCGACAGGGACGCGCTTTTGGGCTACACGTTCGACGAGGCGACCGAAGCCGGCCCCAGCGACCCGAACGGCACCTTCGGCTGGAAGACGCGCACGCCGGTCAAGACGCTCGCCAACAACGGGCTCTGGACCGACCGCAACGATTCGGTGCGCGGGTTCTTCTCGAACGCGAGCGGCCTCGCCTTCTCGACGTCCAACAAGGGGCCGGGCTTCCGCCTTCTGGCCAACGTGCCGCAGGTGCAGACCGGCTGGTCCCTCGCCGGCGACTACGTGTCCGGATCGTATACGCGCATCTTCCGCGGGAACGCGACCGAGACGGACACCTTCGCGGTCCGGGGTGCGGTGAGCTACACC
>JBCDBY010000221.1:0-7860 GCA_039182715.1 Planctomycetota bacterium | reverse complement strand
GTAGGGGCCGATCGCGGCGGGCGCGTTGGGGGTGGAGATGGGTTCCATGGGGGGATTGTAGGAAGTTACGTTCAACGTTTGACGTTTGACGTGGGACGTGAGGGCGTCACCTTTTCGATCAACCGCAGCAGCATGGCCCGAACGCGTTGCGTGCGATCCCGAAGCCGGTAGAGATCCTTGCCGGTGACGAACTCCAACGCCCGGGCGATGTCCAACAGACTGAGAACCTCGTTGGCGGACCCAAGAGAAATGCGAAGGAACCGGGCGAACTCCCTCTGCGATGCGCAGCCACACCCCTCCGCGATATTGCTGGGAATCGAGATGGCTGCGCGCCGGATCTGGGACTGCATCCCAAATCGCTCCTCAGGCGGGAATTTGCGCGTGGCCCGATAGACCTCCACGCACAGATTCCTCGATTCGTGCCAAACACGAAGTCGCTCGTGGTCTTGCATCGTCTACCAGTACCGTCGCGCGGCGGTTGCAAAATCCGGGGACCGGCCTGCCCGACGTCACACGTCGAACGTCAAACGTCGAACGTGGGCGAGCCTACGCTTCATGTAGGAAGCAGGCCGCCTCATGGCCCGGCGCGTGTTCCTTCAGCGCCGGGGCCTCTTCCCGGCAGCGGTCGAACACCTTGGGGCAGCGCGCCGCGAAGGGGCAGCCGGTGATCGTGTCGGTCGGGCTCGGCAGGTCGCCGGTCAGCACGATGCGCTCCCGCCTCGTCTCGATCTCCGGGTCGGGGATCGGCACCGCGCTCAGCAGCGCCTCCGTGTAGGGATGCAGCGGCTTGTCGTACAGCTCGCGCGACGGCGCCGTCTCGACGATGCGGCCGAGGTACATCACCGCGATCCGGTCGGAGACGTGGCGCACGACCGAAAGGTCGTGGCTGATGAAGAGATAGCCGAGGCCGAGTTCGTTCTGGAGGTCCTCGAGCAGATTCACGATCTGCGCCTGGATCGACACGTCGAGCGCACTCACCGGCTCGTCGCAGAGGATCAGGGTGGGCTCGACGGCGAGCGCGCGCGCCACGCCGATGCGCTGGCGCTGGCCGCCGCTGAACTCGTGCGGGTAGCGCACCTCGAAGTCGGGGTCGAGCCCGACGCGCTCCAGAAGCGCACGCACGCGCTCGCGGACCGCCTTGCCGCGCGCCAGCCCGAAGTTGCGGATGGGCTCGCCGACGATGTCCAGCACCGTCATGCGCGGATCGAGACTGGCGTACGGATCCTGGAAGACCATCTGCAGATGCTTGCGCGTGGCGCGTAGCTCGCCGTGGTCCATCGTGGTCATCTCGTTGCCTTCGAACACGACCGAGCCGGCGGTCGGCGGCACGAGACCGGTGATCCCGCGCGCGGTGGTGCTCTTGCCGCAGCCCGACTCCCCCACAAGGCCGAGCGTCTCGCCCTTGGCGAGATGCAGGTCGACGCCGTCGACGGCGCGCACCGTGCCCTTCGGCGTCGGGAAGTGGAGCTTGAGGTCGTGGACCTCGAGGAGTCGCTCGCTCACAGCCCCCCCTCCTGGCGCAGGCGACACGCGTGCATGCGACCCGGACCGCTCGGCCGCAACGCGGGCAGGCCCTCGCGGCAGCTCGCCTCCCGGACGGCGCAGCGCGGCTCGAACGGACAGGCGGTGAACGGCACGTCGAGCTTGGGCGGCAGCCCCTCGATCGCGGTCAGTCGCTGGTGGCCCTTCTCGTCCACGCGCGGGACCGCGGTCAGGAGCGCCTCGGTGTAGGGATGCTGCGGCGTCGCGAAGAGATCCTTCGTCGACGCGCGTTCGACGAAGCGGCCGGCGTACATGACCGCGATGTTCTCGCACAGGCCCGCGACCACGCCGAGCGCGTGCGTAATGAGGATGAGCGCCATGCCCTCCTCCTTCACGAGCTTCTGCAGCAGTTCGAGGATCTGCGCCTGGATGGTCACGTCGAGCGCCGTCGTCGGCTCGTCGGCGATGAGCAGCTCCGGCTCGCACGCCAGCGCCATGGCGATCATGACGCGCTGCCGCATGCCGCCGCTGAACTGGTGCGGGTACTGGTCGATCCGCTCCGCCGCGCCGGGGATGCCGACGCGCTCGAGCGACTCGATGGCGCGATGGACGGCCGCCCTGCCGCGCAGATCGGTGTGCAGCTCGATCGCCTCGGTGAGCTGCCGGCTGATCTTCATGAACGGGTTCAGGCAGGTCATCGGGTCCTGGAAAATCATCGCCATGCGGTTGCCGCGCATCGCGCGCATCGCGCGGCTCGGCAGCGTCAGGACCTCCTCCCCGTCGAAGCGGACGCTGCCCTCCAGCTTGGCGGGCGGGGTCGGGAGCAGCCGCATGAGCGCCATCGTGCCGACGCTCTTGCCGGAGCCCGACTCCCCGACGATGCCGAGCGTCTCGCCGCGGTCGAGCGTGTAGGAGACGCCCTGCACCGCGCGCACGACGCCGTCGTCCGTCTTGAACGAGACCCGCAGGTCGTCGACCTCGAGCAGCGCCATCAGCTCTTGCCTTTCATCTTCGGATCGAGCGCGTCGCGCAGACCGTCGCCGAGGAAATTGAGGGAGAAGAGCGTGATCGCCATGGCGAGGCTCGGGAAGAGCAGAATCCACCACTTGCCGCCCGACGCCGTGAGTGCCTGGCGGCCCTGGTCGACGAGCGAGCCCCACGAATCGAGCGTGCGCCCCTGGAACTCGACCGTCAGCCCGATGAACGAGAGGAAGCTCTCCTGCAGGATGACCGCCGGCACGGTGAGCGTGGCGTACACGATCACGATGCCGAGCGTGTTCGGGATGAGGTGCCGGAAGACGATGCTCGCGTGACTCGCGCCGCACATGCGCGCCGCCTCGATGAACTCCTTCTCGTTGAGCGAGAGCACCTGGCCGCGCACGATGCGCGCCATCATCAGCCACTGCACCGCGCCGAGCGCGATGAAGAGCGTCAGCAGGTCGCGGCCGTAGCTGATCATGAGCAGGATCACGAGGAACATGAAAGGCAGCGCGTACAGGATGTCGACGATGCGCATCATGTACTCGCCGTAGGTGGTGACGGAACGCTTGCCGGGCAGGCGATCGGCCAGACGGTTGCCGCCGAAGAGCGTTCCGAGAAAGAGCAGCAAGGCCGTGAGCAGCAGCACCAGGAAGGGCCACTCGGTGCCGAGAATGGCGTTGGCGGCGAGGCCGACGGCGAACATCCCGATCGCGAGCAGCGAGACGAGGATGTGCCACTGCGACATGACCGCGCGCGCGAGATAGCCCGAGACCGCGCCGTAGATGACGCCGATCAGAACGGAGACGAGGGTCGCCACCGCGCCCACCATGAGGCTGATCTGGCCGCCGTACACGACGCGCGACCAGACGTCGCGCCCGACGTCGTCGGTGCCCATCAGGTGCCGGAAGGACTGCGGTGCGCCGTCCTTCTCGACCGCCAGCACGAAGCGGCCCTGCGTGCGCAGCTTCTCCTGCGCCTCACCGCCACGCGTGATGCCGGTCACCTTGCCGCCGCCGATGACGACCTCGATCTCCTCCGGCTCCTCGGTGCGCGGCTCGCGCACCCGCAGAAGCAGGACCTTGGACTTCTCGAACTCCTTGAGCGCATCGGGAAGCGGTCGCCGCCGCGTCAGCGCGATGTCGCGCAGCTCGGGACCGTACGGTTTGGCATCCGCGTCGATGAGTCGCGCCACGGCCGACGCGCCCTTCACCTCCAGCGACTTGACGGAGACCGCGCCTTCCTTTTTCTGGATGCGCTCGACGCGCTTGCGGCGCACGCGGATGCGGTACTCGCGCTCGGCCACCTCGAGGACGCGATAGCGAATCGTGCCGTCGGTACCGAGGTAGTCGGCGATGCGATCGGGGATGCGCTCCGGAATGACCGGCGCCTCGCCGACGTCGAAGCGGATCTCCGCGAGCACGGCGGGATGCTCGAAGCCGGGGGGCCGGGCGGAGCGCAACCACGGCTGGCCGTAGTCGGGCGGCATCGGCACGAGCAGCCAGGCGAAGACGGAGATGAGCGTGACCACCGTCATGACCACCAGCCCACCCATGGCGAACCAGTTCTTGCGGAGCCGCCGCCAGGCGTCGTTCCAGAGCGAGCTGCCCTTGCGCGGCGTCTCAGGCATGGCGGATCCTCGGGTCGAGGAAGCCGTAGACCACGTCCACGATCAGGTTGGCGACGATCAGCAGCGTGCCGAAGAGCAGCACGAGCCCCATCGCGACGTCGTAGTCGCGGTTGAGCGCGCCCTGCACGAACTCGGTGCCGAGGCCCGGGATGCCGAAGATCTTCTCGACCACCAGCGAGCCGGTGAGCAGCTGCGCGATGGCCGGGCCGATGTAGGAGACGACCGGCAGCACCGCGCCCTTGAGCGTGTGCCGCACCACGATCGTCGTCTCGCTCAGACCCTTGGCGCGCGCCGTGCGCACGTAGTCCTGATTGACGATCTCCAGCATGCCCGCGCGCGTGAGTCGCGCGATGCGCGCCGCGAACGGCAGCGCCAGCGTGATCGCCGGCAGGACCATGTCGCGCGACGGGATGTCGTCCCAGCCGCTGACGCGGAAGAACTGATACTTCATCGCGAAGAGCAGCACGAGGAACGGCCCGACGACAAACGTCGGCAGCGCCAGTCCGATCATCGCCACCGACATGCTGGCGTAGTCGAAGATCGAGTTCTGCCGGATGCCCGAGATGATGCCGGCGACCATGCCGATGAGCACCGCGAGCGTGATCGAAACGAGCGCAAGCTGCGCGCTCGGCACGATGTGATCCGCGATGATCTCGTTGACCGGGCGGCCCTTCTGCTTGAACGAGACGCCCAGGTCGCCGCTCCACGCCACGCGCACCATGTAGTTGGCGAACTGCTCGTACCAGGGATCGTTGAGCCCCATGCGCTCCTCGCGCAGCGCCTCCATCTCCGGGTCGCCCGACTTCTCGGACGTGTACGGCCCGCCCGGCGCCGTCCGCATCATGACGAAGCTGAGCACCAGGATGATCGCCATCACGATCGGCGCGCTGCGCAGGCGGCGCACGACGTAGGCGGCCATCTGCTCCCCCTGTGCCAACAGCGCGTAGAGGAATCCGGCCGCGAAGAGATGGAACAGGCCGCCGACGAACCCGATGCCGTGCGGCTGGACGAAGGTGCAGTAGAGGAGGAAGACGAGCGCGAAGACGTGCGCCCCGCGCAGTCCGGGTCCGATTCGACGCGCCAGCAGCGCATGCCACCGGCCGTCCGTCTCGACGAACGCCACCAGGGCGAGCAGCACCATGATCAGGTAGACGTCGCGCGTCATCCCGATGAGAACCAGCAGCACGACGTTGCGCGCCAGCGCCGGGATGCGATCGCGAACGTCGCCGGCGCGCACGGCGAGCCAGACGAGGATCGGCGACACGATGCCCGGACCGACGAATCCGTCCCAGGCGCCCCGGTCGCCATCGCCCGCACCCCACCGCAGGACCGCCAGCGCGAAGGTGACCGCGGCCGCCTGCCACGCGAAGCGCGCACGCCAGCCGTCCGCGGTCACGGCGAGGCTGAACCCCGCACCAAGCAGGGTGAGATAGACAAGACCGAGGACGCCGAGGTCCCCGAACTCGAACGGGAAGAGGCCGCCCAACGCCTACTCTTCGGGCTCGAAGTACAGGTACTGGAACGGGTGGCGGTCGCGGACGTTCTCGTACCAGCCCTGCAGCCCGTCCACCTTCATGCCCTGGTTCACGTAGATGTAGAGGGGCAGGATCGGGAACTCGTCCTCGACCACGATCTTCTCGGCCTCGAGCAGGAGCTGCGCCCGCTTCTTCATGTCGAGTTCGGCGCGCGCCTTGTAGATGAGCTCGTCGTAGCGCTTGTTCGACCAGCCGGTGTTGTTGTTGCCGCCGTTGGTCAGCCACATGTCGAGGAAGGTCATGGGGTCGGCGAAGTCGCCGATCCACCCCGCCCGTGCGACCTGGTAGTTCATGTTGTCGACTTCGTCGAGGTAGACCTTCCACTCCGAGTTCTGCAGCGCGACCTGGATGCCGAGCGTCTCGCGCCACATCTGGGCGATCGCCTCGGCGACCTTCTTGTGGTCGTCATTGGAGTTGTAGAAGATCGTCAGCTTCGGGAAGCCCTTGCCGCCCGGGTAGCCCGCCTCGGCGAACAGCTTGCGCGCCTTGTCGGGGTCGTAGGCGTAGCCCTTGGGCGGGGTGTAGTGCGCCTGCTCGATCGGCGGGCAGAAGTAGGTCGCCGGAATGTGACCCGCCTTGGTGACGTCGTTGGTGATCGACTTGCGATTCACGGCGAGCGAAAGCGCCTTGCGGACCTTCTTCTTGTTCAGGTGCTCGCGCGTGACGTTGAACCGGTAGAAGTAGCTGCCCAGATAGGGCATGACGTAGTACTCGGGACGCTTGCGCGCGTCGTCCAGCTTGGCGGTCGCCACGGCGGTGATCCAGTGCACTTCGCCGTTGATGAACTTCTTGTAGGCGACGTCCTGATCCTCGAGCGGGAGCGCCGTAATCTTCTTCAGCTTGACGAAATCGGCGTCCCAGTAGTGCTTGTTCGGCACCATCACGATCTTGTCGCGCGGGCTCCACTCCTGGAGCGTGAACGGGCCGTTGCCCACCCACGTCTCCGACTGCGTCCAGCGATCCGGGTCCGCCTCGACCGTCTTGCGATGCACCGGCTGCAGCGCGCCCATCATGGTCAGGTCCAGGAAATACGCCGTCGGGTTGATCAGGGTGACGCGGAAGGTGTGCGGGTCGATGGCCTCCGCCTTGACCATCTTCTTCCAGTCCTCGTACGACGCCGACTTGCCGGTCGACTTGGAGGTCTCGATGTGGTGCTTGCGGAAGGCGGGGCCGCCCTCGATGGTGTCGTAGATCAGGAAGGCGTAGTCGGCATCGCTGTGGGTGACGACCCGGTACCAGCTCCAGGAGAAGTCCTCCGCCCTCAGCGGGTCGCCATTCGACCACTTGGCGTCCTTGCGCAGGTGAAAGGTGTAGACCTTGCCGTCGTCGCTCACCTCCCACCGCTCGGCCACGCCGGGACGCGCTTCGAGGGTTTCCGGATCGGCCGTCACGAGCCCCTCGGTGAGAGCGAGCTGGATACGGTGCTCGGGGACGCCGGTCATGCGCGCCGGGTCGAGCGTCTCCGGCTCGCTGCCGGTGTTGAAGATCAACTCCTGCTTGACGGTCTTCCAGGAGTCGTCCATCGGCTCGTACTCCCGCTTCCAGGCGTCGGGCGAGGCGTCGCTCGCGCCGTCGCCGGAGGGCTCGTCGGCGAGCACCGGGATCCAGGCGGCGAAGGCGACCAGGAGAACGAGGAGAGAGAGCCTTGTGGTCATAGACCGACAAGGTAGCACGCGGGCGCCTTCAGACCTTCGACTGCAGCGCCTGCGCGACGTGGGCCGGGACGAACTCGGCCACGGAGCCGCCCGCCTTGACGATCTCCTTGATGAGACTGCTCGAGATGAAGGCCGACTCGGGGTTCGCGACGAGGAAGAAGGTGTCCACCTCCGGCGCCAGCCTGCGATTCGCGAGCGCCATCTGCGTCTCGTAGTCGAAGTCGATCGGATTGCGCACGCCGCGCACCAGCACGGTCGCGGCCTCGGCGCGTGCGAAGTGCACGATGAGGCCGTCGAAGCTCTTCACCTCGACGTTCGGCATCGCCGCGACCGCCTGCTGCGCCAGCGCGACCCGCTCCTCGGCGGAGAAGATCGTGCGCTTGTCGTGCCGCGCCCCCACCGCCAGCACGACGCGGTCGAAGAGCCCCGAGACGCGCTCGACGATGTCGAGGTGCCCGAGGGTGATGGGATCGAAGGTGCCGGGGAAGAGAGCGGTTGCCACTCTGGGATTCTAAAGAAACCTGCCGGGGGCCGGGAGCTGGGGGCCGGGGGCTGAGTACGCAGAGCTCCCGGCTCCCAG
>JBCDBY010000220.1:0-7900 GCA_039182715.1 Planctomycetota bacterium | reverse complement strand
GGCCTTTTTTTTTGGGGGCCCGCGGCCGCTTGGGGGCCGGGGGCCCGGACGAGACTCGAACTCGCGGCCTCCATGGGGGTAGCAATCGGGGAGCGCAGCGAGTCGAATGCGTAGGGGGGCAGCGCCCCCCTAAAGACAACGCGCGCCTTTCGCGAAGCGAGACGGAACGCAGTGGAGTCACGCTTCGCGAGTTCGAGTCTCGCTCGCCGCGCCGAAGCCTTGGCGAAGGCGGGTCACTCCCGCCTCCCAGTTGCCTCCCACTCCCGCCCCCGCTACGCTCCGCCTGCCGCACGGCCCCCAGGAGCGCGGGACGACAACATAGGTTTCTGTACTAAGACCGGGGGCGGGTCACGCGCGCGAGGCTCAGGTCGCGCGCCGTCGCGTCTCGTCGACCAGCACGCGCGCTGCAAGGCGAATGCCGTCGAACTGGGACTCGAAGTCAATGCCGTGGTCGCGCTGGACGCTGCGGCCGCGTTCGGACGTGAAGTGCCAGGTGTGGCCCACCGCATTCACCTCGAGCACCGCGTACTTGCCGGTCTCGATGTCCTGCACGATGTCGATGCCGAGCACACCGATGTCCGGAAAGGCGCGCGCGGCCTGTCGCGCCAGCTCCAGGACCTCCTCCTTGTCGGACAAGGTCCACGTCCCGCCGCGCTTGTTGGCGGTGACCGGCCGTCCGCCGTCCAGCCAGTCCTCGCGGTGGGCGAGCTGCGGCTTCTCGTGCGTCGACTCGGTGCGCGCGCAGAAGAGGACCCTGCCGAACAGCGTCGTCACCCGATAGGCGACCGGCCAGCGGCCGGTGTAATAGAACTCCTGCACGATGTGGCCGCCATCCGCTTCGTACTGCGGCTTCCAGCGCGTGCGGGAGGACCGCATGATGCGGACCTGCTTGCCGCGGTACGCGGTGTTCGGCTTCACCACGACGTAGGTTCCGAGGGCTGCAGACTCCGCGCTCACGTCCCGGTCGCGATCCAGCAGGAACCATCGCGGCACCGGCACGCCGGCGGATTCCAGAATCGACAGCTCCTCCGCCTTGCTGCATCGCCGACCCTGGCAGACGGTCCCGCGCAGGAGGCGAAGGTTGTGTAGGGGTGTGACGGAGAAGAGAAGGGTCGGGCGGCGCGCCCACCCGAGGGCGCGAAGGTACATGCGCCGGTCCCGCACGACAGACGCGCGGATGTCGGGCGCCTGCTCCTCCACCAGTCGCGCAATCCGCTCGAACTCCAGATCTCTCCGGTAGGCGACGATGACGAGGTGCTTGCGTGTGGTCACGAAGGGGCTGTCCTGGGGGCTGTGCCAACCGCGGCGGATGCGATGCGCGCCGGCCGATCCCTGCGGGGAGAGTTTGGCGCGTCTCCTACGCTCGCGCGTGTCGGACGCGGAACTGCTTCGCGCCTACACACGGGCGGGGGCCCAGGGCGAGGTTCGCGGCGCTACTTTTTGCCCTCTCCCAGCGGCACTCCGTGGTCTTTCCAGTCCGGGGCAACGTAGTAGGGGTCCTTGACGCCCTGCTTGCGCAGCGCGATGCGGTCAGGATCTCGCGCAGAATGAAGTTGGCAACCATGACGGAGCGATAGGTCGGGTCGACGATGGGGTTGACCTCCACCAGCTCCACGCCGACGACCTGCTGCTGGATCGCGAGCGCGCGCAGCATCGGAAAAAGCTCGCGCGGGCTCATGCCGCCGATGGCGGGGGTGCCCATGCCGGGCGCCCAGGCGGGATCGAGGCAGTCGGTGTCGACGCTGATGAAGAGGTACTCCGGCCCGTCCATCGCCTCGGCCAGCGCGCGCTCGAGCACCTTCTTCCAGCCGTCGCGATCGAGCTCGGACATGAAGTGGTAGCGCACCTGGTTCTTGCGCATCCAGGCCATGTCCTTGGCGCCGGGCTTGGCGCCGTTGAGCCCGATCTGCACGAAGTTCCGGCCCTTCACGTGGCCTTCGTCGATCAGGCGACGGACCGGCGCACCATGCGAGACGGGGTTGCCGAACACCACGCCGGAGGCGTCGTGATGCGCGTCGAAATGCACGACACCGACCTTGCCCTTGCCGTACACGTCGGTGACGGCCACGAGGTCGGGATACATGAGCGAGTGATCCCCTCCAACCACGACCGGGATCGCGCCCGCCTCGCAGATCTCCTTGACCATCTTGTGGACGGGGAGAGCGGAGCGCACGTTGGAGAACAGATCGACCGGTGCGTCGCCGTAGTCGACGCACCGCAGGACCCGCAGAAAGTCGACCGCGCCCGCCACCGGATGCCCCTGCGGGGTCAGCGAGCCCCAGAATCCGCGCTTCCAGCCGGCGCGTACGGCCTGCGGCGCGTACTGCGCCCCGCGCATGCCGGTGGAAAGATCGACGGACGCGCCCATGAACGCGACCTCGACCTTGCCCGCCTTGAGGTCTTCCGGGCTGAGCGCAACCGGCTGGCGGAAGAAGGTCGGAATACCCCAGTGCGCCGGGCCGCCGGCGGTCTTCTGGATGTTGATCGGTCCCGGCTCGCGCTTGGGGTTGTCGTTCGGATCGCGGAACAGCGCCATCAGGTCCGTGGTCGGATCGGACTCGTCGTGAACCGTCCCGCGCGGGTTCTCGCGAAGCTGCTCGATGAGCGTCTTCGGCTTCGCCTTCTCGTCGGACTGCGCGTTCACGAAGATCGTGACGGACGCGACGAACATCAGCGCGGAAATGATCAGGCTGGCGTGGGGTGTGTTTCGACTCATGTCTGGTTCTTCCTGTGTGCGTAGAGCGTGTCCCGCGGGGACTCGCCGAACTGGCGCTTGTAGAGCCGCGCGAGCTGTCCGAAGTGGTCGAAGCCGGCGCGCGTTGCGGCACGCGTCACGGCGCCGCGCTTGACCGGGTCGGCGCGGAGCAGGCGGCGCACCTGCTGCAATCGCCGCGCGAGGACGTAGTCGTAGGGGCTGGTGCCGACCTCCCGAGCGAAGAGCTCGTAGAGCGTGCGCTCCGAGACGCCCGCCCCGCGGGCGAGCTCGGGGACGGAGACGACGCCGTCCTCGATGCGATCCAGCGTCGTGCGCACGACGATGAGGTGCGCCTCTTTCGGGCTCGCAACGGCGGGGCTCCCCGCGCGTTCGAGCGCGTCGCGCGCCGTCCGCCAATCGAGGCGCATGGCGCGCAGGTGCGTCAGGCAGCGGCGGACCAGGAGGGGCCAACGGGGGGCATGCGGATGCGCGAGTTGGAGATCGAGATAGATCCCCGCGGGGAAGTGCTCGGTGTTCTCCTCGCCGCGACGAAACTCGAAGCTCTCGCCGACCCGCACGCTGCGTCCGTTGTGTCGGGCAGGCTCCGCGAGCCGGAGCGGCGTCGTTCGCACGAGGTGATTGGCCTGCAACGCCGAGCGCACGTGTACGGCGCGGTTCGTGGCGTAAATCCAGATGGCCGCGTCGTCGTCCGTCCAACCGATCGCACGGCCGCTCCAGCGACCGCGCTCGATCTGATGGAGTTCGCCCTCGAACGGATGCAGCTCGCCGCAAAGCTCGTTCGGATCCTCAATCGCCAGGTCGTATGCGCGCACGTGCCTTCCCGCAGGATGTTGATAGTACCGGAGGCGGGGGCCGCCTAGCCTGCTCGGATGCGTCGCAACTACATCCTCGCGATAGCCCTATCTGCGTCTTTCTTCGTGCTGGGGACCACCCTGCGTCTCGGTGCCGAGGGGGACGAACAAGAGTCCATCAACGCCGACCTTGTCCGGCAGGCCAAGCCGGAGTCGCCGGCGCCGTGGCCCCATGTCGATCCAAACGATCCGAACGTGGAGCGGCTTCGGGCCGACGATCCGACCAAGGAGATCTGGCGGCAGCGTGTCCAGCCGAGTGGTCAGCCGGGGCCGCAGAGCCTCGGGCGATACGCTCTGCAGCTCGAGCCGGTCGGCATCAAGACCTTCTTCCAGCAGCCGGTCGCGAAGACACCGGCGGACCTGAAGGCGGGCAATGTGGACGTCGCGATCTTCGGCGCACCCTGCAGCGCGCTCCCGCACTCGGCGGGCAGCGTATGGGCGCCGGCTGAGATTCGCTACTCACGCGACTACGGCGGATATGGCGCGCCCGGGTTTCCGCTGGCGTGGATCGAGTACGAGACCCTCATCAACCCGTTCGCAAAGCTGAAGATCGTCGACTACGGCGACTCCGGCTACACGCCCTACAGCCAGGCGCGCACCCTCGAGGAGATCCGCAAGGTCACGCGAGAAATCCTCGAAACCGGCGCGATTCCCTTCGCGGTGGGTGGTGACCACGCGGTCCCGAACGCCACCTACCGCGCCATTGCCGACGTCTTCGGCAAGAAGAAGGTCGCCTTCGTGCACTTCGACGTGCACCTCGACCGCGGCAAGGGCAAGCTCGGCGCCTTCTATCACGGCGGCTCCTACATGACGCTCGCGGTGAAGGAGGGGCTGCTCGACGGCAAGCACGTCGTCCAGTTCGGCATGGGCTCGCCCTGCTTCGGCGCCGAGCTCTACGACGAGATCGAGAAGGAGGGCGGCACCGTCTTCCACCTCCACCAGATCAAGCGCGACGGCGTCGCGAAGACCTTCGAGCGTATGTACAAGGTGCTCGAGGGCCTTGATCTCGTCTACGTCTCTTTCGACGTCGACGTCTTCGACATGTCCTACGCGCCGGGCACCGGCTCCAGCGAACCGACCGGCGTCACGCCCAACGACCTCTTCCCGGAGCTGCGCAAGTTCGCGGCGACCAAGCGCATCGTCGGGTTCGATATCGTCGAATACAACCCGTTCTACGACAACCGCGGCCAGCAGACCGCCCGCCTCGTGCGCCGCGTGATGCTGCAGTTCCTCACCGGCATCGCGATGAAAAAAGAGGGGATGGATCCGAACTACATCCATCCCCGCGTGATCAAGACCGGAGGCTAGAGGCCTGCCTTGTCGGTATCGAGTCGTCCGTCGTCAGCCGCTCTGACGACTGACGACTGATCACTGACAACTACTTCTCGTCCCGTCCGTGATCGAGGATCCCCGGCGCAATGTAGTCGGGGTCCGTGATGCCCTGCTTGCGTGCCGCGGTGCCGGCGAGGAAGGCGCGCATCATGCGGTTGATCATGAGCGCGGTGTTGTAGTGCCGGTCGTCGAGCAGCGGCGTGTACTCGCAGAAGTCGATCAGGATGACCTCGTTCTGGATGGCGAGACCGCGCAGCATGGTGAGCATCTGGATCGCGTTGAGGCCGCCCGGCTCCGGATTGGAGGTTCCGGGCACGTGCGCGGTGTCGAGCACGTCGATGTCGACCGAGATGTAGAGCTTCTTGCCCTTCAGCTCGTTCTTGATGCGACCCCACACCTTCTCGAAGCCGCTCTTCTCGAACTCCGCCATGTAGTGGTAGCGATCGCCGATCTTGCGCACCCACTCCAGCAGTTTGCGGCTGTGATACGGGCTGCGCGTGCCGATCGAGTGCAGGTCCTCGCCCTTGACCCAGCCCTGCTCGTGCGCGTAGCGCCGCGCGCGGGCACCGTGGGTGAACTGGCCGAACGTCTTGCCCGGGTCCTCATAGTCGAAGTGCGCGTCAAAGTGGACGACGGCGAACGACTGCGGTCCGTAGTGGTCCACGAGCGCCATGAGGCTGGCGACCTGCGTGCCGTGATCGCCGCCCATGACGAGCGGGATCGCGCCTGCCTGGAGGACGTCGCGCAGCAGCAGCGCCTGGTCCGCGAAGTTGCGCATCATCATCACCGGATTCTGGTTTCCGTTCCCGTAGTCGACCACCTTGAGCACGTCGAAGTAGTCGATGTTGAGGTGCATGTCGTGCCCGGACTCGCCATGGTCGTAGCTGCGGATCATGCGCATCTGATTGGCCGCCCACTGGGTGCCGCCGGTCGGCTGGAAACCCGACGGCAGTCCCACGTACGCCACGTCGACCTTGCCCGCGACGAGGTCCTCCTTCGAGAGCGCGACCGGTAGACCCATGAAGGTGGGGAATCCGTTGATCCCGGAGACGGCCGCGTAGCGCTGCAGGCTGATGGGCCCGGGTTCGCGTTTCGGGTCGTTGCTCCGGTCGCGTCGCGTGAAATAGAAGTCCCAGTCCTTGTTGATCCGCTGGACGAGCGGATCGTCCGGGTCGCGCCACGGCTGCAGGCTGGCC
Organism: Planctomycetota bacterium; assembly: GCA_039182715.1. Taxonomy (GTDB): domain Bacteria; phylum Planctomycetota; class PLA2; order PLA2; family PLA2; genus JBCDBY01. The sequence continues at coordinate 1,805 of JBCDBY010000220.1, read as the reverse complement.
GGGAAGCCGTCGACGATCTTGTCCTTGCTCAGGTCGGGCGGCGCCTTGTCCGCGTCCTGGGCCGTCGCGAAGGTTCCGATGATCACGCCGAGCGCGGCGGCGGCGAAGACGAACGGAACCCGGATTTCCTTGCGCCAGATGGGGGTGCTCATGCCACGCAGTGTCGGCCGGTCCCGGATCGCGTTCTATCCGGATCTTGTCAGGTCAACTTGTGGCAAGCTGTCCCCCGCCATGACCGACCTCATCGGGTATCTCGCCGGCATCGCGCTGACGCTCAGCTTTCTGCCCCAAGTCGTCAAGACCTACCGCAGCCGCCGGGCGGACGACGTTTCGATGGGCATGCTGCTGCTCACTCTGGTGTCCGCCATGGGGTACGAGGTCTACGCGTGGCGGCTGGGCCTGATCCCCGTCGTCGTCATGAATGCGATTTTCGGCACGTTGGTCGCGCTCGAGATCGCCATGAAGTTCCGCTTCGATCGCGCGCATCTGGGAACATGAGCCGCGTGTGGGAGTCCGGCACATTCGCCTGCGACGCCGTGGAGGCGATCGGCGACGCGCCCGGTGGCTGGCGCGACGAGATGATGCAGCTCTCGTCCGGTTCCCTCGGCCTGCGAGTCGCCTGGACCGACATGCGTGGACTTTCGGTCTGGTTCTACCGCTACGGCGCCGCCGCTCGGATCGTCTCGGAGCGCGTCGACGACAGCGTGGTCTTCAACCTCGTGCTGGCGGCCGAGGGCGAGCCTCGTTGCGCGGGACGGACGATCCCGCAGGGCGTCGCGCACGTCACGCCCGTCGATGCATCGGTCGACTACGTGCTGCGCGCACGGACCGAAGTGCTGGCGGTCGTCGTCTCGCGCGCGGAGGCGGACGCGCGCGGTTGGCCGCGCGCGCTGCCGACGCTGCTGCGCGTGCCGCGCGGGCTCGCGCCCCGACTCGTCCACGACGCCTCCGCGGGGCGCCGCGGACGCATTCTCGAGGAACTCGACGCGGTGCTGACCGACGCGTCCGCGTGCGCGGGGCGCCCGCAGCGCGGTTATGAGATCGTTCGCCGGGCCGAGGCGTGGCACCGCACCCTCGACCCGGCCGCGCGGCCGGCGATGACGCGGCTCGCCGCCGAGCTCGGCATCTCCGTGAGCTCGCTCCATCGCGCCTTCGAGAGCTGGGCGGGCGTGAGTCCCGGCCGGTACTTCGCCATCGAACGCCTCCATCGCTTCCGCCGCCGCCTGTGCCGCAACGGACCGCGGCGTGGCGCCGTGACGCGGGCCGCGCTGGACTGCGGCTTCGAACACCTCGGCCGGCTCTCCGCCGACTATCGCCGGCAGTTCGGCGAGTCGCCGCGCGACACGCTGCGCTCGATCCATGCGTGAATGGCGCCGGCACGCGACCGCGATCGCGTATCTGGGCGGCTGCGCGGTCCTGATCTACCTCTGCGCCGCGCGTGCGGCGGAGGACCGAACGATCGTGGTGACGCGCGCCGACCTCGACCGGGCGTGCGCCGCCGTCGAGTCGATTCGCGGCACGCCGCTCTCGGCCGAAGAGCGCGTCGCATTCGAGCGCTCGTGGTTGGAAGAGCGCGTGCTGATCCGCGACGCCCGTCGTCGTGGACTCGATCGGCAGGATCCGCTGCTGCGCGATTCCGTGCTGGGGCGGGTGCTCTCGGCGGAAGCGCGCATCGAGACGGAGCCGACCGGAGCCGAGTTGCGCGCCTACCACGCACGACATCGCGAGCGCTACGTGCGGCCGGCGTCGGTGGATCTGAGCGTCGAGCCCGTCGGCGAACGCGATGCGGCGGTTCTGCCGGTGGG
>JBCDBY010000219.1:0-7902 GCA_039182715.1 Planctomycetota bacterium | reverse complement strand
GCCAAGTGCGGAATCAATCCCGCACCCAATCGCCGAAACCGCCCTCCGCATCGCCCCTCCCGCGCGCCAAATGATGCACCTCTTCCATCAAAAAGAGGCCAAAGGGGGAGGGCGCGTCGAGGAGGAGCCGGGGGTGGCTCGGGTGGGCCCAGGGCCGCTCCCCGGGGCGCACGGCTCCACGGGCGCACGGCTCCAGCGATCCCCGGCAATCGCGCCAAGTGCGGAATCAATCCCGCACTCTGTCGCCGAAACCACCCTCCGCATCGGCCCTCCCGCGCGCCAAATGATGCACCTCTTCCATCAAAAAGAGGCGAAAGGGGGGAGGGCGCGTCGAGGAGGGGCTGGGGGTGGCCGGGGTGGGCCCAATGGTCCCGAAGGCGGCTCCGCTAGCGCATGAGTTCGCGGTCGCGGAGGAGTTTGTAGGCGGCGTAGGCCATGCCGCCGGCGGCGACGAAGGCGACGGCCGCCCAGAAGTGCTGCAACAGCTCGATGAGGCCGCCCAGCGCGGGCAGCATGGCGAGCGTAACGGTCACGCGCAGGCGCGACTCGCTCTCCGGCTTGAGCGTTCCGTAGACGGTCAGCATGAGCACGGCGACGGCGCCGATGATGGTCAGCGTGAAGAACCAGCCGCCCATCGTCTTGAAGCGGAAGAGGTAGTCCCAGCCGCTCGCGCCGAGCCAGCCGAGAAAGCAGGCGAGCGCGGCGGCGGCGGTGTACTGCTCCCAGCGCGGAAGGTCGAGGAACCGGCCGAAGAAGGACTTCGGCGGCGCCGCCTCCGGCGAGCCCTCGGGCAATCGCTGCTGGGTGTCCTGAATCATGACCGACCCAGCCTACCCAACCGCGAGGAGCAGGAACTTCAGGTACTTGCCCTCGGGACAGGTCGCCAGCACCGGGTGATCGGTCGCCTGCCCGCCGCGGTAGAGGATCCGGACGGTCCGTTTGAGGTCGTAGGCGGCCTCGCGCACGGTGCGTTCGAAGTCGTCGTCGCGCACGACGCCGGAGCAGGAGGCGACCGCCAGGAGCCCACCCGGCTCCACGACCCGCATGGCGCGCAGGTGCAGGTCGCGGTAGGCGCGCAGCGCCTTGTCGACCTGCTTGCGGTCGCGCGCGAACTTGGGCGGGTCGCAGACGACGAGGTCGAAGCGCCGCTTCTTGCGGTGGAACCCGTCCAGCGCCTCGCGCGCCTCCATGCGCTCGTAGCGCACCTGGCGCGCGTTGTTCAGCAGCGCGTTCTCGGCGGCCAGCGAGAGCGCCGGTCCCGAGGAGTCGATGCCGAGCACCTCGTCAGCGCCGTTCACCGCCGCGTAGAGCGAGAAGCCCCCGGTGTAGCAGAAGAGGTCGAGCACGCGCCGGTTGCGGAAGAGACGCGCCACGTGCTTGCGGTTCTCGCGCTGATCGGCGAAGAAGCCGGTCTTCTGCCCGGCGCCGATGCCGATGCGGAAGTGGATGCCGTTCTCGGTGATCGAAACCGGTGCATCGATCGGATCGCCGCGCAGCTGCTCCGCGCGTGCCTCGAAGCCCTCGTGCTTGAGCACCCGCCGATCGGGAGCCTCGTGGATCGACAGCGGCTCGATCACCTCTTCCAGCGCATCGAGCACCGCCTCGCGATGCCGATGCATCCCGACCGTCGAGAACTGCACGACGGCATGCCCCGCGTAGAGATCGACGATCAGGCCGGGCAGCAGATCGCCCTCCGCGTGCACCAGGCGGTAGCCGTCGGTCACGATCGGCAGCTCGAGCACCTCGTCGCGCAGGCGCCGCGCCTCGTCGAGCCGCGCGGCGAAGAATGCGCGCGACGGTTCGATGGATTCCTCCGGCGAGAGGATGCGCACGGCGATGGCGGACGACGGGCTGAAGAAGCCGCACCCGAGCACCTTGTCCTGCGCGTCGCGCACGGTGACCAGCTCGCCGGGCTCGGGGTTCCCGCGCACCTCCCCGACGGAGTCGGCGTAGACCCACGGATGCCCGCGCCAAAGCGGCTTCGCGCGACCACGGCGAACGATCACATCGGGCATGCGGTGGCGAATCGTACGGTTCCGGGACTCTTTTGGGCGCTCCTTTCTGAAACACCGCCCCGGGCCGGTGCGGCGGTTCGTACACCTTTTCTCAAGCCCGCCGATGCGTGGCCGATACTTCCAGCTACGCCATGGGTACGTGTCAATGGGGACGAATGATCGCGTGGATGGCCCTGCTTTGCGCAGGCTGCGCCACGCGTCCCGCGCCGATGACCATCCCGGAGCGCGAGCCGCTGCAGGTCGAGATCCCGACGCATGCGCAGCCCCGCTTCGAGGAGGATCTCGAGCCGGAGCTCGTTCCCTATCCCGGCCTCGGCGTCCACTTCGTCGCGAACGTCAAGGAAGAGACCTACAGCTATCGCGCCCGCTACTACTGCTACCTGCACGGTCGCTGGTTCATGGCGGACGCGTTCGGCGGGCCGTGGGAGCACGTCTCCATGAAGTACGTACCGGTCTCGATCTACCGCGTGCGCGGCCACCTGCCGCCGGCGCTCGAGAAGCTGGCGCGCGACGACCGCAGCAAGCCCAAGGTCTCGCTGGTCTCCTTCCAGCTCGTGCCTCCCAAGTAGGGCGTCGCATCCCGCCGGCCGCTCCGGGCGAATTCCCCGGCATGCGATGGCCTCTGCTTCTCTTCGGTCTCATCGGTTGCGCCAGCGGTCCGCGGATCCCGACCGCGGCCTCCGTGGACCTCGACCGGTTCATGGGCGACTGGTACGTCCTGGCCCACATTCCGGCGGGCCTCGAGAAGAACGCGTATGCCGCGATCGAGAGCTACGCCCTGAACGAGGACGGAACGATCGCGACCACCTACACCTTCCGCGAGGGCTCCTTCGACGGCGAGCAGAAGACCTATTACCCGAAGGGCTTCGTGCGCAACACGGAGACGAACGCCGAGTGGCGCATGCAGTTCGTCTGGCCGATCAAGGCGGAGTACCTCATCAACTACGTCGACGACGACTACACGCAGACCATCATCGGCCGCAGCGCGCTCGACTACCTCTGGATCATGGCGCGCACCCCGACGATCCCGCAGGCGGAGTACGACAAGCTCGTCGCTCGCGCCGCCGACCTCGGCTACGACACGTCGAAGATCCGCAAGGTCCCCCAGCAGCCCGAACGCTGAACCTTCAGCGTCCCTAGTACAGCCGCAGGAACTCGTTCGTGGCCCGCGTGGTCGCGTAGAGGTTGAACCACGCGTCCAGCGAGAAGAGCGGGTCGCGCGTGCGCTCGTCGCCCATCAGGCCCAGCGCCACGCACGCGAACTCGCGCACCAGCGTCTCCTCGCTCTCCCGGCCGACGATCGCGACGAGCGGGTCGACCGCCTCGCGATGTCCGAGGTGGCCGAGCGCAAGAATGATGCGACCCTGGAGCACCGACGATCGCGTCGTGCGCAGTTGACGCGCCAGCTCGCCCGCCGCCCCGCGCCGGCCCATGAGCCCCAGCGCGAGCGCCGCGTCCTGCAGCAGGCCGGTCTTTTCGCCGGCGGCGAGGATCGACTCGAGCTCCTCGATCGACTTCGCGTCGGCGGCACCGAGCAGTCCGAGCCCTTCCGCCGCCGCGCCGCGCAGCGCGGTCTGCTTGCCCGACGCGAGGATGCGGTGGAGCGGCTTGCGTGCCTCCTTGGCGCCGCCCAGTCCGCATGCAATGCAGAAGGCGGCGCGCAGATCGGGGCTGCTTGCGTCCTCCAGCTCGCGCACCAGCGCCTTGTGCGTCCTGCTCCGGTTCGCGCTGCGGTCGCGCCGCGCCGAGATGCCGAGTGCGAGCGCCACGAAGGGCTTCACCTCGGCGCGCGCGCCGCCGTCGAGGATCGCGAGCAGGTCCTTCTGCGCGGCCGGCGTCGGCAGTGCCCCCAGCGCCAACGCCGCGTATCCGCGCACGAGCAGATCCTTGTCGCGATCGATCGCGCGCCCGAGCGCCTTGCGCATCGATTCCGCCAGGTCCGCCTCGAGGCGCCGCGAGGACGCGATGCGCCCGAGTCCCAGCGCGGCGCCGCGGCGCGTGTGCGCACCGGCGCGCCGCGAGCCGAGCAGCACGACCAGCGTCTGCGCCGCGCTCGCGTCGTCGAGCTGGGCGAGCCCCATGAGGGCGTGCGCACGGCCGACGTCCGAGAGTTTCTCGCCGCCGAGTTTGCGCTTCTTCGCGGCGCGCGTGAGCTCGGGTGCCACCATCGGATGGGCGCTCAGGCCGAGCGCATAGGCGAGCGTGCCCGCCTCCTCGCTGTCGAACCCGTGGCTCGCCGCGCGCCCGGTCAACTGCATGACGAGCAGCGGATCCTGGCGCGCGCGCAGGCCCGCCGCAAGCAGGCAGAGCCCGCGCACGCGCTCCGGCAGCGTCTTCTCGAACCGGATCGCGTGCGTGAGACCTTCGCGCACCGACTTCTTGACCGCCGCGTCCTCGATCGGCGGCAGGATCGCGAGGCCGACGGCGGCGGCTTCCTTGACCGCGTCGCGCGCGGTTGGCGCGTGCAGCAGGCGGATGAAGAGGCGCGCATCGTCGTCGTTGCCCATACGCCCGAGCGCGACGATCGCCGCAGCGCGCACGTCGTGCTTGGGGTCGTGCACCGCGATGTCGCGCAGCAGCGCGCGCACTTCGTCGCGCCGCGCGCCGAGCGGCGACGTCGAGGCCGGGCGCGTGCCATCGGTGCCCGACGTCGTCGTCGCCTCGCGAATGCGGCCGCGCATGCCGATCAGATCCTCGCGGTTGTACTGCCACCACTCGCGCCACGCCGACCCGTTGCCGTTGCGCAGCCCGCGCGCGCTCGGCGCCCGCGGCTTGGATCGTGCGGCCGTCGGATCACGCGGCTTCGGGCGGGGCGGTGACGGCGCCTCCGGCGGTGCATCCTGCGGCCGCGACGGCTTGCTGCGCGGCGGCAGCGTCTCGAACGGCGGCGGGTCCGGCAACGGCGGCGGCGGCGGAGGGGGCTCCGGCCGCTTCGGCTTCTCCGGCGGCTTCGGCTCCTCCGGAGGAGGCGGCGGCGCTCCGCCATGCGCCCACGCCGTGCCGGCGGACAGCGAAAGCAGGAGGAACAGCGTGGAGGAGCGCAACAAGGCGAGGATAGGAGTGTAGGACGAATCCGGTTCGAAGTCGGACAGGAGTGAGACCGGAATCGCTACTCGTCGGGATGCATCTCCTCTTTTTCTACCTCGACAAGGCAGTCGAAGAAGATCGCGCCATACCCCATATCGGTTACGTCGTCATGCGTGAGCACGTTGACGGTGAAGCCGTCCACGCCGCTCGCGCGCCCCTGCGGCACCGCGACGACGCCGGGCCGCACCGCGTCTCCGACCTGGACGGGCAGCGAGATCTCGCCGCGATCGTTGAAGACGCGCACCGTCTCGCCGTCCTCGATCCCGCGCGTCGCGGCGTCGTCCGGATGCATGCGAAGAAACGTCGGGTCGCCGTCCCGCAGCGTCTCGTCCTCCGACCACTGCGAGCAGACGCGGCCTTCCGATTTGGGCGTGACGAGATGCAGCGGAAAGCGCGCGAAGCGGGCGGGGTCGCCCTCCTTCGACTCGCGCGGCGGCTGGTAGAAGGGCAGCGGGTTCGCTTTCCACGACACCTCGGCCGCGTCGCACTTGATCTCGACGCGTCCGGAGGGCGTCGCGAACTTGTAGTCCGAGAAGGGAATCCAGCGCTTGCCGTGGCGGTCGAACGGCGCCTTGCGCAGGCGGTTCACGCTCAGCCCCGGCGGCAGCACGCGGTTGATCATCTCCTCCGCGTCGATCTCGAACTGCTCGGTCGGGTAACCGAGCCGCTCCGCCAGGAGCCGGTAGATCTCGCGCTCCGTCTTCACTTCGCCCGGCGGCTCGATGCACTTCTGCTGCAGGTGCAGCGTGCCGTGCCAGACGCCGGGGTGCACGTCGAGCTCCTCGAACATCGACTTGGCGGGCAGCACGATGTCGGCTCGACGCGCGGTGTCGGTCAGGAACTGGTCGATCACGCAGACGAAGCCGAGCCGCTCCAGCGCGTAGTGCACCGCGCTCGTGAACGGCGTTTGCACCATGGGGTTGCAGCGTTCGAGGATCGCGACGGTTACGGGCGGCTCCTGCGCACCCAGCACCTCGCGGCCGAAGCGGCTGACCGCGCCGAGCTGGCGCACGCGCGGCGGCGCCGGCAGCCGGAAGGGGAAGGGCCGCGTGACGAAGCCCGCCTGGTTGAAGAAGTCGAACCCGCCGCCCGGCCGGCCGATGTTGCCGGAGACCGCCTGCAGCGCCGCGACCGCCCGCACCGTCTGCCCGCCGTTGCGGTAGCGCTGCAGGCCGAAGCCGGCATTCACGTTGACCGGCCGCGCGTCCGCGAAGCGCAGCGCGAAGTCCTCGATCGCGGCGGCGTCGATCCCGCAGACCTCCTCCGCCTTCTCCGGCGTGTAGTTGCGCACGAGCCACTCGTAGTCCTCGTAGCCGAGCACGTGCTTCGCCACGAAGTCCGCGTCGATGCGCTTCTCGCGCACCAGCACGTGGCCGATCGTGTGGGCGAGGAACCCGTCGGTCCCCGGGCGCGGGGCGAGGTGCTCGTCGCACAGCGCCGCGGTCTCCGTGCGAATCGGGTCGATGCAGACCAACCGCGTGCCCTGCGCGCGCGCCTCCTCGAGGAACGCGATCTGGTGCGGGTTGGTCACGACGGGGTTCTTGCCCCACACGATGACCATGCCGCTGTTCACGTAGTCCTCGGGCGGATGGTGGTGCAGCGCCCCGAACGTGAGCCGCGTCGCCTCCATGCCGGCGGTGCGGCAGAGGTCCCCGAAGAAGGTCGAGTACCCGCCGAAGTAGGAGAAGAAGAGCTGCGAGAACTGCGCCATCACGCCGTCGTGGCCGTGGCCGGCGTGGTGCAGCACCGCGCGGGGGTCCTCCTTCGTCGCGGCCGCCAACAGCGCGTCCGCGACCGCGTCGATCGCTTCGGGCCAGGAGATCGGCTCGAACTCGCCGTTGGAGCGGCGACGCATCGGCTGCGTCAGTCGCTCCTCGCTGTAGACGCGCTCGACGTAGCGGGCGGCCGTCCGGGAGAGCATGCCGCGTCCGATGCGGTAATCGGGGTCGCCCTCGACGCGCACCAGCCGGCCGTCCTCGACGTGCGCGCGGAGGATGTCCCCGGTGTAGCCGGCGCGCGGGGAGACCGTTCGGATGGGACGCGAGTCGTCGCTCATCCGTTACGAACCACGCGCTTTCTTTTCCTCGGCCTTCACCCGGTTCCAGTGGGCGAGTACCTCCTCGGTGGTGCTCGCCTCCGCGTCGCCGAAGACGTGCGGGTGGCGCCGCACGATCTTGTCGCGTGCGCCGGTGAGGACCGCGCGGATGTCGAATGCGCCCTGCTCCTCCGCAATGCGCGCCGCGTGCAGGATGTTGAACAGCAGGTCGCCCAGCTCCTCCCGGATGTCGGCGGCGTCGCCGCCCTCGATCGCCTGCACCACCTCGTCCGCCTCCTCGCGGATGTAGCGTGCGAGGTCGGCCATGGTCTGCTCCCGATCCCACGGACAGCCGTCCGGGGCGCGCAAACGGGCCATGATGGCGACGAGTTCCTCGAATTCCGAAGCGGACATCCGCGGCTATATTAATTCGCGTGGCCACCGCTTCGCTCATTGCTTTTTTACTGTTCGCGTCGACCGAGGTTTCCATCCCGACCGGCACGCCGGTCGAGCTCGACGGCGAGATCGGCGAGGGGGAGTGGAAGGACGCCTATCGCGTCGAGCGCGAGGGGACGACCGCCTGGTTCAAGCGTGAGGGTCGCTGGCTGATGATCGGCCTGCGCGGGAGCGCCGCCTATGCGGGCGAGACGTTCCGTCTGCGCGTCCGCGAGGGGCCGGGCGCGTTCGAGAGCCTGATCGTGGGCGCGATCGGCCGCCCCAGCCTGCCGCCCGCCTTCCGCTACCGAGGATCGCCCCAGGGCGTCG
>JBCDBY010000218.1:0-7924 GCA_039182715.1 Planctomycetota bacterium | reverse complement strand
GTGGGCGGGGGGGCCGGCTTTTCTTTTTCCGGTTCCGGTCCCGGGACCGAATCCGTGTCCGAAGGGGGCGCCGCTTTCGTCGGCTTCGCGCGCCGCCGGGGCCGCGGCAGTGACACGCCGGCGGGGAGTTTCCACCGCGGCAGGCGCCATCCCAGCCGTCGCGTGGCGATCTCGGCGAGGAAGCAGAGCAGCGCGACGATCGCCGCCCACGTCGAAAGGTCCGTGCCGCCGCGACCGGTGCGTGAACCGGCGAAGAGCTGCTCGCGCGTCGGCTCCATGCGACCTTCGGCGATGCGCACCAGCCGCGCCATGTCGCGCTCGCCCGCCTGGGGATCGCGGCGCGGCTCGAACTCGGGCGAGTAGGGCAGCGTGATGGGCGGCACCCGCAGGAACGCATCGTCGCCCACCTGCACCGCGGCGCGATAGACGCCGTCACTCGCGAGCGGAATGCGCGCCTCGAGCCGCTGCTCGCCGACGCGGCGCAACAGCACCGCCACCTGCTTGCCGCGCGGGCCGGTCACCTGCGCGCGCAGCTGCTCCAGCTTCGCCTCGTCGCCGCGCTCGACCTCGACGCTCAGCACCGCTTCGTGCCCCTCGCGCCGCAGCTCCGCGAACACGTCGCCGCTCGCCTCGTTGCCCGCGACCCAGCGCACGACCGTCGCGAAGAAGGAGCCATACCCCTCCCACGAGGCGAACCCGCCGCTGAGCCGTCCGTCGGCCTCGCCGAGGAACGCGACCGATCGGCCGAGACCGTGCTGCCAGAAGGCGACGAAGGGCGCCGACTGCTCGTCCAGCGTCAGCGCGCCGATCTGCGCGTCGCGCTTGATGTAGGCGATCGAATAGCCGGCCGCCGTGGGAAGCTCGCCCCCGAGCAGCTCGCCGACCGACAGCAGCTCCGGCCGCAGTTTGAGCGAGGTCGGCTCTTCGACGAGCGACGAACGCGCGACCTGGATGGTCTCCTGCGCGAAGACGCGCGGGAGCTGCGTGGCGTCCTGCACGAAGAAGGCGCGCCCATTTCCGAGTTTCGCGACGTCCTTGAGGAACGCGCCGTCGGGATCCGTCGCGCGTCCCAGGCCGATGACCGACACGGTCACGCCTGCCCGCACCAGGTCCGGCACGAAGGTCCTGTACTCGCCCGGCTCCTCCGCGTCGCTGGCGTCGGCGAAGAGCACGATGTGACGGTTCCCGATCTTCGACTTCGACAGCTCGCGCGCGGCCGCCTGGAGCGCGGTGTAGGTGAAGATGCCGCCGCCGCCCGCCTCGATGCGCCGCACCTGGCTCTGGATCGCTCCGCGGTTCGCGGCCGGGCCCATCGGCACGATCGTGTGCGGCGAGGAGTCGACCGCAATGACCGCCACCTCGTCGCGCGGGCCGAGCAGGTCGATGGCCGCGCAGGTGCCGAGGTTGGCGAGGTCCATCTTCGTGCGGCCGCCGACGTTCATGCCCATCGAGCCGGAGCGGTCGAGCACGATCGCCATGGCGAGCATGAACTTGCGCTGCTCCTGGCGGATCTCCATCGAGACCGGCAGCACCTCCTCGACGGCGGTGCGGTGGTAGCCGCCCAGTCCGTACGACGCCCTGCCGCCCGTCATGAGCAGGCCGCCGCCGAGATCGCGCACATAGGCGCCGAGAGCCTGCAGCGCGCCGCCCGGCAGATCGTTCGCGGCGACGTTCTCCAGCACCACGGCGCGGAACCCGTCGAGCGCATCGAGGTCGAGCGGCGCGTTCTGCGGCGAGGTGACGACCACCGCGAGCCCCGCCGCGGTCAGCGAGCGCGTGAGCCGGTCCTGCCGTCCGCCCGGCGTCACGCACAGAATGCGGAAGGGACCCGCGACGCGCACGACGGCGCGCGCCCGGTTGTTCTCCGATACGCGGTCGCCATCGGCGCGGACCTCGACCTCGTAGCGGTGCACGCCGGGGCGGGTGAGCACGTCGCGGAAGACGATGCGATTCAGGCCGCGCCGCAGCGTGCGGCTTCCCTCGGCCAGCAGCTCGCCGTCGCGATAGAGCCGAACCGGGAAGGTGCCCGCCTGCTCCGCGCGCACCCATGCGGAGAAGCGGAAGGGCTCGCGCGCGCGCACTTCGTACGGAAGCGCCAACTCATCGACCGCGAGATCCACGCCACTGCCGCGCCGCATCGGATAGGCGTCGATGCGCACGCCGCGTCGCAGCGCGTCGCGCGCCGCGGGTGCGGCGTCGGGGCCGGTGTTTTCGCCGTCCGAGAGCAGCACGATCGAGGCGGGCCGGCCGGGCGGGACGAGCGCGAGCGCCGTCTCGAGCGCGCGCCCGATGGCGGTGCCTTCCGCGTCGACGAGCTTCTCCGCCGGTCGCGGCCGGTAGTCCCCGGTCGGCGGCGACTCGATGACGACGTCGCGCCCGAAGGTCACGACCCCGATGCGATCGCCGCGTTGTCGCTCCTCGACCGCCTGCTGGAACAGCTCCTCCGCGCGCGCCTTCGCGTCGGTCGGCATCGACCGGGATCGATCGACCACGAAGATGAGGTCGCGCCCCTCCGCGCTGCCGGGCCGGTAGGGGCGCGCGAGCACCGCCAGCGCGAAGAGCAGCGCCAGCACGCGCAGCACGAGCGCGGTGCGGTTGCGCACCAGGAACCGCCGACGCAGCAGCAGCAGGATCACGGCGCCGAGCAGGAACGCCTCGGGAAACACGAAGCGGATCACGACAACACCCACCAGTCCGCCGTGAGCACCGCGAGCAGCAGCAGCGCGAGCAGCGTGCGCTCGAAGTCGCCCTCCTGCTCGGTGCCGCCGGTCGGTTCCTCGATGGGCGCGCGCGTCGCCGTGGCGGCCTCGCGCAGATCGGACTCCGCGGCGTCCACGAAGTGCGCACTCCAGCGCGCGCGCTCGCGCCCGTCGGCATCGATGAGCCGGTGCACGCCCGGCTTGCGCGCCACCCAGGTGTAGACCGCCGTGCCGCGCGCCGGCCGCGTGGCCCCATCCGGGCCGACCAGCGAAGCATCCGGGAGACGGCCGCGATAGGACATCAGCTCGCCGAGCCGTACGTTGGTCGCGGCGGGTCCGGGGAGCCGGCGCCGCACGTGCTCGACGACGTTGCTCCAGAGGATCGGCCAGTCGGGCGACGCCGCGACGTTGCTGCGCTTCGCGTCGAGGTTGACGGCGAGCCGAAGCGCGCCGCCGGGCGCGGCCTGCTCGCAGATGAGCGCCAGCTCACCCGCCAACGCGAGCGGGGCGCCGGGGGGCGACGTGTTGCCGGCCGTCCAGACGATGCCCTCGAGCGTCACGCCGCGCAGCAGTGGATGGCGATGCTCCAGCAGGAAGGGGCCGACCCAGGCGTCGGTTTCGTCCGCGCTGGGGCGGATGACGACGCGCGACTGGCCCGGCGCCGTCTCGAGCGGCGCGTCGGCGATGACCAGCGCCGCCTGCGCACGATCCCCGACCACGCGCACCGCCGGCAACACGTCGAGCACTTCGTCGAGCGCGAGCAGCGTGCGGGTCTCGTCCGGCATCGCGGTCGCGACCGGCACGACGCGGGTCGGGCTCGGCAGCAGCGTCACCGCGTTGTCGATCGCGAGCGCGTCGTCGCCCAGCGCGAAGCGCACCGGCACCTGCGGGCCCGGGTCGCCGAAGGAGAGTCGCACGAGGCGGCCGGGCGGCAGCGTGATCTCCTCGTTGCGCAGCTCCCGGTCGCGGGCGTGGATCGTGAAGCGCGTGCGCATCGACCCGTCCGCGAACGCCATGAGATCGAAGTAGACCTTCGTGCCGTCCCGGCGCGCGCTCAGCACCGCGGCGTTGCCCTGCGCCGCGCCGACGGCGCGCACCGTCGCACGCGGCGGCGCGTCCTCGAAGGGGCGATCGGTCAAGAGCAGCAGCCGGCCCTCGTCGCCCGCCAGCTCGCGACCGAGCAGCAGGGAGGGGCGCAGGTCGTGCTGGGGCTGGCGCGGCGCCAGTGCGTCGAACGCGTCGCGCAGGAACGCGGCCGGCGCGCGCGGGCCGATGCGCACCTCCGGGCGTGTTCCGCTCACGATCAGCGTGCCGCGCGCGTGGCCGGGCAACTCGTCCAACGCCTCTTCCAGTGCCGCGCGCGCCCGCTCCGGCACGCCGTCGGCGCCCATCGACGCGCTGTCGTCCCAGATCACGACGAGGTGGGGGACGCGGTGACCCGCGCCGACGGTGAAGCCGCCGAGCCAGAGCGCCAGCAGCAGCGCCGCGGCGATCTCCAGCCAGAACGAGGGCGTCTTCAGCAGGCGCGTGCGCTTGTTGCCGGCGCGCGCGGGCAGCGCATCCGGTGCGAAGAGGAAGAGCCCCGCGACGCGTCGTTCCCGGAACCGCTGGCGGAACAGGTGCAGGAAGATCACCGCGGGGATCGCGAGCAGCGCGAAGAGTCCGATCGGCGACGTGAATCCCATCAGTCCGGTTCGATGATGCCCTGCGGCAGCAGCGCCGTGCGGAACATGGTTGCGGGGTCGTCCGCCGCGACGCAGGCGTAGCTTCCTCCGACCGAACGCGTCGCCTGCAGGATGCCGTCACGCAACCGGCCCAGCCGTTCGCGATAGCGCGTGACGGCGCGCTCGTTCAGATCGATCTCGATCTCCTCCGGCGCCTCCACGTCGAGCAGACGCAGCAGCCCCTCCGGCTCCGGATCGAGCTCCCAGGGATCGAGCAGCTGCACGATGTAGACGTGCGCCGCCCCGTTCGCGAAGCGACGCAGCAGGGGCGTCGGGTCGCCGGGAAAAAGAAAGTCCGAGACCCAGACGCGCAGGCTGCGCGGCCGCAGCGGCAGGCGCGGCAGCGGCTCCGTGCTTTCCGACAGCGTTGCTCCTTCGATGTCGTCGAGCGCACCGCCGCCGGCGAGGAGGCACCGCGCGCGTCCCGCGGCCCGCTGCGCCCAGTGCGCGGCGGCCCCGACGAGGTCGCGCAGCGCGCGCTCCTTGCGCTCGGAGGAGCCCATCGACGGCGAAAAGTCGGCCACGATCTCGAGCTCCGGCGAGATTTCCTCGCGGAAGAGACGCACCTTGAGCTGGTCGGTGCGCGCGTAGCTGCGCCAATCGATGTGGCGCAGGTCGTCGCCGGGCGCGTAGTCGCGGAAGTCCATGAACTCGAGCGACGAGCCGGTGCCGCGGCCGAGCCGGTCGCCGGCGCGCCCCGCGAGGGGGCTGGTGGGCAGCACGAGGCGGTAGGGCGCGCACGCCCGCGCGCAGTCAGCGCGCACGGCGCGCCCTCGACGCTGCGCGCACTTCGACGATGCCGCGGCCCATCGCCGGCGCGGTGAACACGAGCAGCAACATGTTGGTCAGTGCCAGCACGCTGAGGACCGGCCCGAACGTGCGGCTGCGTCCCACCTGTTCGATGGTCCAGAACGGGTTGAAGATCTGGCCGGTGTGCCAGCCACGCACCCGCTGGTCGGCGAGCGCTTCGAATACGGTCGGCAGCACGGCGAGGAGGAAGATGATCGCCGGCGTCGCGACGCGGGCGAGACGCGTGCCGCGCTCGCCGGATGCGAGGCGTCCGCGCAGCAGACGTGCCATCGACGCGTAGATCATCACGTACATCCACGCGGTCCACGCGGCCATCTCGCCGTTCTGGTCGATGGTGACGCCGGCGAGGTCGGAGTAGACGTACATGCCGCCGATCGCCGCCACGGCGACCATCCAGCTGTGGAGCATGCCGCGGCCGCCGCCCGGCAGGAAGGGGACGGAGAGCGCCGCGAGCCAGGAGCGGCGCGGCACGCGCGTCTTCATGCGCGGCGAAAGCTGCTCCTCCTCCGTCACCGAGAAGAGCCAGAAGAAGAAGAAGATCGCGGCGGCGATGAGCGCCATCGCGGGGCCGGCATCGTCGTCCGGCGGTGCGACCAGCCAGATCCAGATGTAGGCGACGACGACGGCGGCGAAGGAGAGCAGGCGGAATGGCGTCGAGCGGTTCTCGTAGGCGTGCGTGAGCTGCGCCGCGGCACCCTGGCTGAACAGCAGCAGCATGGCGATGACCGGGAAGCTGAGCGCACCGAACACCTTCCAGAACTCGCCGCGCCGGATCACGAAGCCGACGCTCATGAGCAGCGTCTGCATGGCGCCCATGACCGAAAGCGAGAAGCCGCCGAGGATGACCGCGAGCAGGATATACGGCAGCGTGCGCGCGCGCGCCGACGCGGAGCTGGCGCCCAGCAGGACGGAAAATGCGGTCGCGCACAGGCTCGCCAGCGTGCAGAGGCCGAGCAGGAAGGCGATCGACGGCACGTCGACCCCGCGCAGCAGGAAGGTGAGCGCGATCAGCGGCGCGAAGATCGAAAGATAGACCAGGTACTGCACCATCGCGGCGAGCAGCTTGCCGCGCACGATCGCCCCGGGCCGGAGCCGCGTCAGCAGAAGATGCTCCGCCGTGCCGCCGCTCACCTCGTGACGCGTCGACAAGAACGCCTGGAACGGCACGATGAAGAGCGCCACCGGCACGAAGAAGGTCAACGTCCAGATGAACGCGGACAGGCCCTCGCCCGATGCGCTGCCGCTGGCGGCGATCACCATGGCGATGATCGTCACGCAGCAGATCGATGCGGAGACGGTGAGCAGGAAGGCGCGGCCGTTGACCGCCTGCTGCACCTCGCGGACGAGGATCGGGTTGCAGCGGTCGAGCATCCGCTCGGGGAGGGCGACGCCGTCGCTCACTGCAGCTTGCCTTTCGTGGTGCGCATGAAGATGTCCTCGAGATCCGCCTCGCGCTGCCGGAACTCGACCACGCGCAGGCCGGCGCCGATGGCGCGCTGCAGCAGTGCCGCCATCTCCTCCTCGTCGCCGGTGAAGTCGAACTCGATCGTGTGGTCGACCGACTGGATGTCCTGCACGTGCGGCTGCGTCAGGAAGAAGCGTTCCGCCTCGTCCGGCTCGCCGAGCAGGCGCACGCGCACGGCGTGGTGCTCGCGCACCTCCTTCGCGATCTCGTCCAGCGCGCCGGAGACGACGCGCCGGCCGCGTTCGATGACCACGACCCCGTCGCAGCTCTCCGACAGCTCCGAGAGGATGTGGGAGGAGATCAGGATGCCCTTGCCCGCCGCGGCCAGCTCGCCGAGCAGGTGGCGCAGGTCGATGCGCGCGTGCGGGTCGAGGCCGGCCGCCGGCTCGTCGAGGATGAGCAGCGACGGATCGTGCAGCAGCGTCTTCGCCAGGTGCAGCCGCTGCGCCATGCCCTTGGAAAGTCCGGTCGACGGACGGTTGCGGAAGTCGTCCAGCCCGCAAAAGGAGCAGACCGACTCGATCGTGCGAATGCGTTCGCGGCCGCGGAGCCCGTAGGCGCGCGCGAAGAAGTCGAGGAACTCGACGACGTCGAGGTTGGGGTAGGGCACGAAGCGGTCCGCCATGAACCCGACCTGCATGCGGACCTTGCGCGGCTCGACGAGGATCGACAGGCCGTCCACGAAGGCGTCGCCGCCGTCGGGCAGATCGAGCGTCGCCAGCATGCGCATCGTCGTCGTCTTGCCGGCGCCGTTGGGCCCGATGAAGCCGTAGACCTGTCCCTTCTCGAACGCGAAGCTGAGATCGTCGACCGCGCGCAGCGAGCCGTAGGAGCGGCAAAGCCCGCGAACCTCGAGCAGCGCGCTACTCAACGATGTCCTCCTTCGCGAGGCGTCCGTGCACGATCGCCGCGCTGCGGATGTACTCGGTCTCGAGGCCGAGACCCGTGTCGGACGGGACCGCCTCGACGTGCGCCAGATAGCAGCCCGGCTCGAGCGTGTTGCCGAGATCGTTCATCCACTCGTTCAGCTTGCGGGTCGAGCTGATCGAGTCGAAGGGTCCGGTCTCCTGGCCCGGGTACGCCGCCATCATCATGGGCTTCCAGACCGTCTTGTGGATCGAATGCACATCGTCGCCCGACACGCGCTGCAGGCGTCCCGACCGGTCGGAGAGGTAGTAGGCGCCGTCGAAGTCGCGATACAAGACCGACGCGGCGCGCTCGACCGG
>JBCDBY010000217.1:0-7928 GCA_039182715.1 Planctomycetota bacterium | reverse complement strand
TTCGAGCTCAAGCGAGGGTGGCGGGGTGTTTTGGTTGAGGGACGGACGGCCCCTTGCCCTTGGGGTGGAAGTGGCCCGCCGCGGGCGCGGCGCCCTGTGCGTAGACGTTGCCCCCTTCGAGTGCGAGATGACCGGCGACCGCGAAGAGCGCGCTCGCGGTGGGGATGGACTGCAGGAACTCGCGACGACTGGTGGGGTTCGGTTCGGACGCCATGATGCTTCTCCTTTTCGGGGAGAAGCGTAGCTAAAGATCGTCCGCTTCCGGTGGCTCGAGTCCGAAGACGAGGTTGCGCAGCATCAGCACGACCTTTTCCGTGTCCGAGAGGGCGTTCCATTCGTCGAGCCATGCGCGCAGCTGGGCCGGCTCGTCGGTGATCAGGTTGTCGACGCCCATCTCGATCATCGCCAGCGTGTTGGGCAGGTCGTTGACCGTCCAGACGTGCACCTCGCGTCCGCGGCGCTGGGCCGTTCGGACGAGGTCGGCACTTACCTGGCCGGCGCTCAGACTGAGAAAGTCCGCGTCCATGCGCGTGAGCCGCCCGACCGCCTGGAAGACGATGAAGCCGATCTTCATCTCCGGGTCGATGCGACGCACCTCCTCCAGCGCGCGGAAGTTGAGCGAGCTGAGCACGCTCTCGTCCTTGAACCCGTTCTCGTGAACAAGCGCGCAGACCGATCGCGCGAGCGTCGGATCTTCCCACGTGTACTTGAGCTCGATGTTCAACCGGATCTTGCCGCGACACACGTCGATCGCGTCCTGCAGCGTCGGAACGCGCTCGCTTGCGAACTGCGGATCGAACCAGCTGCCGACGTCGATGTCGGCCAGCTCGGCGTGGTTCATCGCGTTGAGCCGGCGACGGACGTGGGCGACCCGCATCAGATCGGCGTCGTGCAGCAGGACGACGACACCGTCCTTCGTGGTCTGCACGTCGATCTCCGCGTAGTCGGCACCCTCCGAGATCGCCTGGCGAAGCGCGGCCAGCGTGTTCTCGGGGGCGCGCCGTTTGCTGCCGCGGTGGCCCGTGGTGAAGATCGCCCGGTCGGCGTCGTAGCGGTGGAAGTAGGCACCCAGCGCGGTCACGCTCGAGGCGATCAGCAGCAGCGCCGCGATGCCGCACGCCGTGCGGATGACGATCGGAGGCAGGGGCCGTTTCACCTCCGCGCCGTTCTCGGTCGGAATCTCCTGCGTGGGCGCCGTGTCGATGTACGCGCGGGCGAGCAGCATGACGTGCATGAGCTTGCCGAGGATGAACCACGCGATGTCGGTCGCGGCGACGAGCAGCAACGTGACGACGACGCCGGGCAGCAGCACCGCCAACGATTCGCTCTCGCGCAGGAACCAGGAGGCGGCAAAGCCGATCGCCGCGGTGGTGATCGCGCCGCCGAGGATCGCCGCGCCCCCGTTGACGATCAGCGGCCAGCCGAAGGTGCGGAAGCGGCCGCGGGACCGGCTCCAGCTTGCGCGCAGCGCCTCGCGCGCCGGGAGCTTCTCGAACAGCAGGATGGGGATCGCCAGCATCCAGCGGATGTGGAGCCACGCGGCGAGCACGAGGTAGGCGGCGAGCTGGAGACCGATGAGCGTCGCGGCGACCCAGAACTCCGGCGGCCGCACGTTGAGATAAAAGTAGAAGTCCCACTCCCGCAGGAGCAGCCAGAAGGTCGCGCCGATGCCCGCCAGGAACGGCAGCGCCGCCGCGAGGGTGATCGCCGCCTGGCGCACGCCGAGCATCGCCAGCGCGGGCAGATCCTTGTTGTCCCAGGCGATGCGGCCGGCGCCCGCGCGCTGGGTGATGATGAGCACCGCGGACTGCTCGGCGAACCAGTAGGCGAGGACGAAACCGAGACCGAGGAGGGCGAACGCAGCACCCGGGATCGAGAAGAAGAAGCCGAAAAGATCGTTGTCCGAGACGGCGAACTGGCCGCTGCGCGCCACGAGGAAGTTGAGGATCCACCCGAACGCCGGGAGGAAGCAGACGACGAAGAGCAGCGTCGACCCGAACTCGAAGGTCACGGCGGGGCGCAGCGCGGCGCGGAGGTGGGTGCCCGCCCAGCGGAATCGGTCGAGCACCGTCACCGGGCCAGGCGCTTCGCGACGACGTAGACGACGGCCCAGCCGCCGAGCGCGATGAGAAGAAACTGCACCGCGCGCCGGAAGACGTGGTCGATCACCCGCTCCGCGACGGCGACCATCGGGTCCTCCTGGCCGGCGATCGCGCGCTGGATCTCCTTCGTGGAGTCGTGCACCATCTCGCCGATCTCGTCGAAGGCGGCGGCGCGCTGCGTGCCGATCACCTCCTCGAGCTGGTCGAGCGTCGCCTTGCGCTCGACCGCGACCGCCTCGAAGACCTGCTCGATCGTGGCGTCGCGTTCCTCCGCGATCCACGCCTCCATCTGCTTCAGCGTCGCGTCGCGCTCGATCGCCACGCGCGCGCTCACCTGGTTCACGGCCGTCTCGCGTTCCCGCGCGATCCAGTCCTCGAGCTGCTCGATCGCCGCGGTGCGCTCCTTGCGCACGTCTTCCGGCAGCCGCTCCAGCGCGTCGATGCTGCGCGTCAGGTTCGCGTTCGCGCGGCCCAGCCCCTCCTGCAGCGATCGAACCTCGTCGATGTCGATGAGGTCGAAGAGCAGGTCCTTGACGTACATCTGCAGCACGAAGGGTGATCGCTGCACCTGGAAGAAGGCGCGCTCCGCGAGCAGGCGCGTCTGCGCGAGCTCGCGAGTCGTGGGTTCGAGGCTCGCGAGCGGATCGAGCCGCAGCAGGCTGAACAGGCTGCCGGAGCGTCCCGTCGAGGAACGCACCGTCGCCGCGCGGTAGCCCGCGAAATCCTGCAGGCGCACGTTCGCCACCAGCCGTCGCGCGGGGTTGTCTTTCCACCACGCGGCGATGAGCGCGTCGAGCTCTTCCAGCTGCTCGGGCCAGAGCACCCCGTCCGCGATGCGGCGCATGTCGCGATCGCTCAGCACCAGCGCCCGGTAAAGGATGCGCTGCTCCTCGTTCATCCTCGCCTCGACCTCTTCGTCCGGGACCGCGAACGACGCGGGATCGCGTCGCTGCTCGGACGTGAGGCCCGGGTCGAGAATGCGCCGCCGCATCGCTTCCCGTTCGAGCGAGACTTTCGTGACGAGATCGACCATGCCGGCCACCGGGTTGGACCCGATCGCGATGCGGTAGGTCGACTGCGCGTTGAGCAGCATCGCCTGGTTGACGCGCGCCCGCATCGCCGTCGTGGGGGCGATCTCGGCCACGTTGTCGTAGGCCTCCTTCACGCGCAGCACGTGATCGTCGGCCGCCGCGTGCAGCAGCGCCTGCACCGTCTCGATCGACCTCTCGCGCGGCCCGATGGATTGGGACGGCGCGATGCTCTGCGTCTGCGTGCTTGCGCAGGCGGTCAGCAGCGCGAACACGGCAAGGCCGGTTCTCACCGCCGTCTCCGCCGCGTCACCCGGTCGATGAAGTTGATCTCCGTGCCGTCCAGGCGCTCCGGTTCCGGTGTCGGCTCCGGCTCGGCATCCGGCGTGCGCTCCGACGGCGGTCGGAGCCGCGGGGAGTAGAGCCGGCGACGGAAAGGATCGCGCGGGAAGACGGCGAGACTGACGAGCTTGCCGTTCCAGACGACCGCGCGGGCGCGCGTGCCGTCGCGCGCGCGGAGCAGGAACGTCTCACCCAGCGTCCCCTCGACCGCATCGTCGCGCCGGGTACGGGCGCTCTTCAGGCCGGCGAGCAGCTCCTTCGCCTGCTGCGCGACCAGCTCGGCCGTCTTGGCCCGGTCGCCGTTGCAGGGAATCGGAACGCCGGCCGCGCCGGCCCGGAGTGCGATGGCCGCCGCCTCGAACGTGCTGCCGCGGATCAGCGCCGGCATGTGCGCGTACACGAGCGTGGGATCGCCGAAGAGCATCAGCCCCTGGACGCGCCCGTCGATGGCGAGGATGCCGCCGACGACGTTGGGCACGCCGGCCGCGCGGTTGAGCTTCATGCTTTCCGGGACGGCAAACTCCTGCAGGCGCTTCGCGTTCGCGATGGCGACGAGTGACCGCCGCCGGTCGCCCTCGTCGCGGAAGTCGAGCCAGCGCGCGATGAACATGCGCACGTTCGAATCCGAGCCGCCCGCCTCCGCGCGCGCCCGCAGATAGAAGGGGGCGATCGACGCGTCGACGCGGAAGGGCTTCGCCGTGCGTCGCCGCGGATCGGACTGCGCGGTCATCGTGTCGACCTCGGCGGACTTGCCGGGCGCGACGAGATGGTCGCGCGCCACGATGCGATCGAGCCGGCCTCCCTCGAGCACGGTACCGCCGAGCAGGAGCGCCGGCGTGTCGCCCGCGTTGCGCACGACGACGTTGTTCTGGCGCTTCGGGAACTCCGGCTCCTCGAAGGAGAGTGGCTTCGTCCCCCGGATCCCGATCGACGGAAGCGGGTCCTTGCGCACGAGCGGGACGATCGTCATGCGCTCGGTCTTGATCGGCGTTCCGGGTTCCACGGCGGCCAGGGCCGCGTGGATGGCGTCCTCGGCATGCAGCGGGACGCCAAGCAGACAGGCGATGAGCAGAGTTCGCATCGAGTACCCCCGACGCGATCTTCTCCGATTTGGCCTGCCCGAAACAGGGCTTAACGGCGGTTCGGGTCGTGCGCCAGCCGCGGATACACGACTCTTCCGGCGATGCGGACGCCCTTGAGCGCCTCCATGATGCGGTGGACGTGCTCGCCCGGAACCGCGACGAACGTGACCTTGTCGAGGATCTTGATGCGGCCGAGGATGTGTCCCGGCAGTCCCGTCTCGCCCGCGATGGCGCCCACGATCGAGCCGGGGCGCAGGCGGTTCCAGCTGCCCACGGGGATGACGATCTCGACCATCTCATCGTCGACCGGGCCGGACGGCTCGGGGTCGGGCGTGACGTAGAGCGGCGATTCGCCCCACTGCTCGCGCAGCGCGGCGGCGGCGAGGTCGGCGGGGTCGAGGCCCTCCTCGCGCTCCATCTCCCGCACCAGGTTGCGGAACGCCTCGAGATCGCCGTCGAGGTGGCTGCGCAGGCGGTCCTGCATCCGCTCGCGCCGCCGGTCGACCAGCTCCGCGCGGCCGGGAATGCGCATCGACTCCATCTCCTGGCCGCTCGCGCGCTCGATCGCGCGCATCATGAAGCGATCGCGCGGCTGCCAGAGGGTGATCGCGCGGCCCGTGCGCCCGGCGCGGCCGGTGCGGCCGATGCGGTGCACGTAAATTTCGGGATCGCGCGGCACGTCGTAGTTGATGACGAGGCTGATGTGGTCGACGTCGAGACCGCGCGCCGCCACATCGGTGGCGACGACCACGCGGGTGAGTCGCTTTTTGAGCCGATCGACGACCTGCTCGCGCTGCTTCTGGTTCATCCCGCCGTGGATGCACTCCGCCTGGTGGCCGCGGCCGAGCAGGTGCTCGGCGAGTTGCGCGGTCGCGAGCTGCGTGCCGGCAAAGACGAGCACCGCTTCGTAGTCCTCCGCCTCCAGCACGCGCTCGAGCGCCTCCCGCTTCTCGTTGCGGCCCACGCGCATCTCGAACTGCTGCGTGCCGGCCACGGTGAGCGTGCGCGGGGTGATGCGGATGTCGGCGGCGTCGTGAAGATGCTTCTCCGCCACGCGGCGGATCGGCTTCGGCATCGTCGCCGAGAAGAGCGCGATCTGCCGCTCGTTCGGCGCGTGGTCGAGGATCCACTCGACGTCGTCGATGAAGCCCATCTTGAGCATCTCGTCCGCCTCGTCGAGGCCGAAGAAACGCACGTCGCCGAGCGAGAGCGTCTTGCGCTCGAGGTGGTCGCGCACCCGTCCCGGCGTGCCGATGACGACGTGCACGCCGCGCTGCAGCGCGTGGCGCTGGATGTGAATCGGCTGGCCGCCGTAGATAGGCAGCACGGCGACGCCGCGCTTGCCGAGGTACTTGCCGTACGAGCGCACCGCCTCGGCGACCTGCAGGGCGAGCTCGCGCGTCGGGGTGAGCACGATCGCCTGCACGCCCTTCTGCTGCACGTCGATGCGTGCAAGCAGCGGCAGCGCGAAGGCGGCCGTCTTGCCGGTGCCGGTCTGCGCCTGCCCCAGCAGGTCGCGGCCCTCGAGCAGCGGCGGGATCGCACCCGCCTGGATCGGCGTCGGCTGCTCGTACCCGAGCTCGGAGACGGCCTTGAGAAGCGGGGGGCTCAGGGCGAGGTCCTGGAACCGGGTTTCCTGTTCGACGTGGCTCATGGAAGCCCCTCACCGTACTCGCGGGTGCCCGGAACTTTCCTTGAGGGGTGTAGGGGGGGCTTTACGCGTTGCTGGTGAAAGGAAGAAGACCATGAACGGTAAAAGCCTGATTCTCTCCGGTGCGCTGCTCGTCCTGACCGCCTGCGGCGGCGGCGATGACGCGGACAATTCGTTCCTCCTGCAAGATTTCCAGGAAGCCGCCGTCGTCCTCGGCCAGACCGACGGCGTGACGCCCGGCTCGAACGCGAACAGCGCCGAGCCCAACGCGATCGGGCTTTCGGCCCCCTTCGGTGCGCCGGCGCGCGCCGGCGGACGGCGCTGGGTGCCCGACCAGGGCAACCCGCGCCACGTCGTCTTCCCGGGGAATCCCGAGGCGGACGGCACCGCGGCGCTCTACGCCCTGGGCCAGCCCGACCTGACCAGTCGGGATGCCGAGCCGGCGTCGGCCACGCGTTTCACCGCGGTCGATTGCTGCGTGGACGACGGACGTCTCTTCGTCGTCGATCTGAACAACCACCGCGTCCTGATCTGGAACTCGCTGCCGGATGCCGGCACGCCCGCGGACGTCGTGGTCGGACAGCCCAACTTCACGGAGTCGTCCAGCGGAACCACCGCCTCCAAGTTCACGACCCCGATTCGCGTGCGGGTGGCGAACGGCCGCATGTTCGTGACGGAGTTCAGCAACAATCGCGTGCTCGTCTGGAACACGATTCCGACCACCAACGGCGTGCCCGCCGATCTGGTCATCGGCCAGCGCGACTTCACGTCGAACGGCACCGACCTCAACGACTTCCAGTTCGGCAACCCCCGCGCGCTCTGGACCGACGGCACCCGGCTGGCGGTGGGCGACTCGCGCAACCAGCGCGTGCTCTGGTGGGAGACCATCCCGACGGTCAACGGACAGGCGGCCGACTTCGTCATCGGACAGCCCGACTTCACCACGCGCGGGTCCACGGTCGACTCGTTCCACGTGGGCGGACCCAACGACCTCGACGCGTTCGACGGCAACCTCTACGTCGTGGACACCCAGAACCACCGCGTCGTCGCGTTCGCCTTCCCGACCGCCAATTTCCCCGAGGCCAACCTCGTGCTCGGCCAGAGCGACTTCGCCCGGGGAACGCCGCAGGATGACGATCAGGACAGCATCGAGGACGGCAACCCGTCCCGCCGCGTCTTCCGCAACCCGATCGGCATCCGGCATATCGGACGGCGGCTCTGGGTCTCGGATCAATCCCACCACCGCATCGTCGGGTTCGATGGGTAGGAGGTCGTCAGGGATCAGTTTTCAGTTGTCAGTGGGCTCCGGACGACTTCCGCAGACTCACTGACATCTGATCACTGACGACTGAAAACTATCCGTCCGTCGGTAGGTAGACCCAAAGTTCCGGCCTCCCTACGTTGCAATGAACCGCCCGCGGAAGAGGCGTGAGTCCCGCATGGGCCATGTAGAGCGAGGTCCTTGCGAGATTCCACGTCCGCTGCACCGCGCCGAGCTTCTGGCGCAGTGCGCTCACGCGCCGCTTCACCGACGGGATCGGGTGGAAGATGGTCTCCACTCCGGCGCCTCGCTCGGGCTCGTCGTCCTGCAGCTTGTCGAGGATGGCGATCGCCTCGCTCAGCTCCTCGCGCTCCTGCTCCGACTCCGCGGCGAGCGCGTCCATCGCGAAGGTGGCGCGGCGGCTCGGCGTGGGAAGCAGCAGCAGGCCGAGGAAGGTCCAGA
>JBCDBY010000216.1:0-7935 GCA_039182715.1 Planctomycetota bacterium | reverse complement strand
GCGCGGGCCTTTGCCTCGTCGGGGCGAGCCAGGCGCTCTTCGGCCTGAGTTTCGAGTGGCTCCAGCAGGTCGGCGCGGAGCCGGGACTCGGACCTCCCCCCGAGCTCAACCAGGTCCGCCTCGCCCTCCGGCGGCGAGAGGCGCGGCTGCTGGCCGCTCTCCTTCGCCGGCACCTCCGCCGACTCCCCGAACCCCCGGAGTGGATGACCGAGCTGCGGGGCGCCCTCGAAGAAATGGACGAGTTCCTCCGGTGGCAGGGCTAGTCGCCACTCTCCGCGCCTCCGCGAAGCCTCCGCGCTTCCGCGCGCCATCTCCCCACGCCTCCGCCCCCTCCCGGCCTCTCCTCCCAACCTCTCCCCCCCGGACCGTCGGACCCCCCAAGGACAATCCCCCCCGTGATCGAGAGGGCTCGAGATCAAACCCGTGAGGGCCGCTTCGTGCGCGTCCTCGATGCGCATATCGCGAACAAGATCGCCGCCGGCGAGGTGATCGAGCGACCGGCGTCCGTCGTCAAGGAGCTGGTCGAGAACGCCATCGACGCCCACGCGACGCGCATCGAGGTGATCGTCGAGGAGGGCGGCAAGCGCCTGCTGCGCATCACCGACGACGGTTGGGGCATCGGGCCCGACGACCTCACGCGCGTCTTCCTGCCGCACGCGACCAGCAAGCTCAACGACGTCGACGATCTCGACCGCATCGCGACGCTCGGGTTCCGGGGCGAGGCGCTCGCGTCGATCGGCTCGGTGGCGCACGTGCGGCTGCGTTCGCGTCAGCCGGGGAGCGAGGGCGGCTTCGAGATCGAGAACAACGGCGGCGACCTTTCCGACGTGCGCGCGGCCGGTACCGCGCCCGGCACCGAGATCGTCGTGCGCAATCTCTTCTTCAACACGCCGGCGCGCGCTCGCTTCCTGCGCGCCGACCGGACGGAGCTCGGTCACATCGAGGAGCGTGTGCGGCAGATGGCGCTCGCGTTTCCGGAGATCGGGTTCCGCCTCCAGGCGGGCGGACGCGAACTCATCCGCACCGAGCCGGGTGAGGATCGTCGTGCGCGCCTCGAGTCGATTTACGGGCGCGCGAAGACCGAGCGGCTCATCGCGTGCCCCGTGGAGCTGCGCATGGGGGAGTCGCCGATCGGGCGCCTGCACGCGTTCCTGGGGCCGCCGGACCTCGCACGCCCCAACGCGCGCGACCTGCGCTTCTTCGTGAACGGGCGCGCCGTGCAGGACCGCATCCTGATGCGCGTGGTGCGCGACGCCTATCGCGACGTCATGCACCACGGCCGCTATCCGCTCGCGTTTCTCTTCTTCGATCTCGACCCGACGGCGATCGACGTCAACGTCCATCCCACCAAGGCGGAAATCCGCTGGCGCGATGCGCGCTTTCTGCATGCGGCCGTGACGCCAGCGCTCGCGCGCGCGCTCCGCGCCGAAGACCTGAGCGCGGCGATGGACCAGCGCACGCCCGAAGCGCGGCAGGAGGGCGTCCGCGAGGCGCTCAAGGACTTCCTTACGCGCGCGGACGAGCCGCGTATCGCCGAACGCCTGCCGGCGGTGGAGCGGCCCCCCGCCTTCTCGATCATGCAGATGCACGACTCCTACCTGGTGTGCGAGGTGGAGGACGGCATCGCGATCGTCGATCAGCACGCGTTGCACGAGCGGGTCAACTACGACCGCATCCTGCACGCGCTGGAGGCGGGTGGCGTCGACTCGCAGCGGCTTCTCGTGCCGGAGCAGGTGGAGCTGGACGCGACGGCGCTCGGTCTGCTCGACGAGCACCGCGCACTCGTGGAGCGTGCCGGCTTCCGCTGGAGCCCGTTCGGCGAAACGGAGATCGCGCTCGAGGCGGTGCCGGCGGTGCTCTCCCGCGAAGGTGCGGGCGAAGTCGTGCGCGACATCGTCGAACTGCTCCGCCGGCGGGGGGCCGCCGTCGACGCCAAGACGGTCTTCCACGATGTCGCCGACACGATGGCGTGCAAGGCGTCGATCCGCTTCGGCGACCGCATCAGCCGCGAGGAAGCGCACGCGCTGCTCGAAGAGAGCGGCGCGCTCGACCACGCCTTCGTCTGCCCCCACGGCCGCCCGACGGTCCTGCGGCTTCCGTTCGCGCAGCTCGAGAAGCACTTCGGGCGGCGGTAGCTCGCGGACGATTTGGAAAGGGTTCTCGCAGAGGCCGCCGAGGACCGCTGAGAGCGCAGAGAAGAGAAGGAGGTGGCGATCGACGAGGGGCCGGCGCACCCCATGTTCACCTCTCTGCTTCCCCTCTCTGCGAACTCTGCGGCTCTCTGCGCTCTCTGCGAGAACCGAATCAAATCGTCCGCGACCTACCGCGACTCGGGCTGGAAGATGTCGTCCTCGAGCCCCCGATTCACCTTGACGGTCAGGCGGCCGCTGAGCTGGGTGCTCTTCTCGCGCGTCTCCTTGGTGGGCAGCGCGTTGTGGACCGAGATGTAGCGCGGCAGGTTGAGCTCGCCGCTCTTCGCATACGCGCCCAGGTAGTAGTAGAAGCGCGCCCGCGTCGGGTTGTGGCGGTCGAGCTGCACGACCTTGCGTACCGTCAGGTCCTTCGGGTGCAGGTAGAGGCGCAGCGGATCCGCGCCCCGGCGCTGGAGAAGCAGGACGCGGTAGGCAGAGTCGCGGTCCGGGAAGATCGCGCCGGCCGAATTGGGGCTGTCGATCGTGATCTTCTCGGGCTGGTCGAGCTTGAGCGTGGTCTGCTCCGTATCGATGCGGGCGAGCAGCACGATGCGCAGGATGCGCTCGAAATCCGAGCGCTCCTTCTGGATCGACTTGATGTTCTTGACGTGCTCGCGATTCGAGATCGAGAGCGGCATGCGTCGCTCGCGCGCCCACTCCCAGTAGACTGCGGGCCGCCCGCCGAAGACGCCGCTTTCGGCCTGGCTGTCGCGCTGGTTCACGTTGCCGTAGGTGCGGACCCGAAACGACTTGTCCTTGGCGCGGAACCAGTACTCGCGCGTGATGGAGTGGCTGGGCTGGTTCTTTTCCCGGACCTGCCCGATGAACTGGACGTAGAGATCCTCGATCTCCGCGGGTTTCAGCTTGCCCTGCGCGGCGACGGCCTGGTTGAGCAGGGCCGCCGCGGCGGGATCCTTGCGCGCCTTGTCCTTTTCCGGCTTCGCCTCCTGGGCTCCGGACAGGACACAGAGGAGGAGAATCGCGGCGGTCGTTCGCATGCAGGGCCTCATTCTATTGCGTCATTCCTTCTCTGCGCATGGCGTGCCATAATCCGCGCTTTGGCAGCCTCCGGACCGCTCTTCCAGACTGAAACGCTCGGCCCGGGCGTCGTTCTGCACCATCGTCGCACCAAGGCATTCAAGACGATCACGGCGCGCGTCACCCTGCGCACCGACCTCGACGAGCGCGCCGCGGCGCGCGCCATGATTCCGCGGCTCCTGAGTCGCGGGACGCGCCGCCTGCCGTCCATCGCCGCGTTGCAGATCGAACTCGACCGGCTCTACGGCTCCACGCTGGGTGGGGAGGCGCGCAAGATCGGCGAGCAGCACGTCATTCAGTTCCGTTCGGACTGGGTGCTTGATCGCATCGCCGGCACGAAGCTGACCCGCGCCATGGCGGAGCTCCAGGCGGAGCTGTTGCACGACCCCGCCCCCTGGACCGAGTCGATCTTCGAGCACGAGCGCAAGGTGCTGCTCGACGAAGCGCGCGCCGTCTTCGACGACAAGAGCCGCTACGCGCGCCAGCGCCTGATCGACGAGATGTGTCGCTGGGAGCCGTTCGCGCGCCCGTCGATCGGACGCATCGCGGAGATCGAGGCGCTCACGCTCGACGACGTGCGCGCCGCCCACGCCGACCTGATCGCGCGCGCGCCGGTCGACGTCTTCCTGGTGGGCAACCTGACCTTCAAGCAGGCCTACGCCTACGCGCGTCGTCTCGGTCTGCACGAGAACCGCAAACCGCGTCGCCTCAAGCGGCCGCCCCGCGTCGGCGCCTCGAAGGTGCGCACGATCACGGAAAAGCAGCCGCTCAACCAGGCGAAGCTGGAGATGGGCTTTCGCAGCACCATCCGCCTCTGGTCGCGCCGCTACGCCGCGATGGTGATGGCCAACGCGCTGTTCGGCGGCACCGCGATCGGACGGCTCTTCAAGGAGGTGCGCGAGAAGAAGTCGCTCTGCTACGCCGTCTCGAGCGTCATCGAGCGCAGCAAGGGGCTGGTCCTTGTGCAGGCCGGCATCGATCCGGCCAACTACAGGCTCGCCCGCCGCACGATCCTCGCGGAGCTCAAGGCGATGCAGGAGGGCGATGTGCCGCTCGATTCGCTCGAGCAGGCGCGCTCGATGGTGCTTTCGGGCCTGCGCAGCATGCGCGACTCGCCGGCCGCGCTCATCGAGTTCGCCCTGGAGCGCACCGTGAACCGCATTGAGCCGGAGCTGGAGGCGCTGGAGGCCGCCCTGGAGGCGGTCACGCCCCGGCAGGTCGCGGCGGCGGCGCGCACCATCGAGCTGGACACCGTGTTCCTGCTCACGTCCAACGGCGAAGGAGGAGAGGCATGAAGACCGAGGTCCTGCATGATCCGACGCTGGGCGAAAAGGTGCATCGCGCCGTGCTGCCGTCGGGACTGACCGCGTACGTGGTCCGCAAGCCGGAGTTCACGCGCTCCTACGCCACGCTCGGCACGCGATTCGGCTCGGTCGATACGTGCCTCGGCCGCGATCGCAAGGGCACCCCGATTCCCGATGGGACGGCGCACTTCCTCGAGCACAAGATGTTCGAGACACCGGACGGCGATGCGTTCGACCGGTTCGCCGCCCTCGGCGCGTCGGCCAACGCCTATACCTCGTTCGCGCAGACGCAGTACCTGTTCGGTACCAGCACGCACTACGAGCAGAACCTGCGCGAGCTCTTCGACCTCGCCTTCGAGCTGCACGTGACGCCGGAGAACGTCGAGAAGGAGAAGGGCATCATCGGTCAGGAGATCGCCATGTACGACGACGATCCCGACTGGCGGCTCTACTTCGGCGCGCTGCAGGCGCTCTACAGCCGCAACCCGGCGCGGATCGACATCCTCGGCACGCCGGATTCGCTGGCGCCGATCGACGTCGACCTGCTCCACGCGGTCCATCGCAACTACTACCACCCGCGCAACATGGTCCTGGCCGCCGTCAGCCCCGAACCCGTTTCGACGACGCTGGCGGTCGCCGAGGAGAAGCTCCGCGGGCGCAAGTTCGGTCCCGCGCCGGCGGACCGGCCCCCGCCGCCCAAAGAGGGCCGCCGCGCCGCGGTGCGCGCGTTCGAGCTGCGCCTCTCGGTGACCCGTCCGCGGCTGCTGCTGGCCTGCAAGGACACGCCGCCCGGTCGCCGCGGCCGCGCCATGCTGCGCCGCGAGATCGCGACGGCGATTGTTCTCGACTGCCTGTTCGGCAACAGCGGCTCGATTTACCTCGAGTTCTACGAGGCCGGGCTGATCGACGAGAGCTTCTATGCCAGCGCCACCGCCGACGCCAGCTTCGCTTTTGCCATGCTGGGCGGCGAGACGGACGAGCCGGATCGCCTGCGCAAGGCGTTCGAGACCAGCCTGCGCCGCGCGCGCCGCGAGGGCATCGACAAGGACGCGTTCGAGCGCGTGCGCAACAAGGAGCTGGGCGGCTACGCCCGCGCCTTCAACTCGCCGCAGTCCATCGCCTCGATGCTCACGGCGAACTACATGCGCAAGACGACGATTGCCGACTACCGCGAGCTGCTGCTCAAGGTGACGCACGCCGACGTCAACCAACGCGCGCGGGAGATATTCGATCCCGTCGGCCGCGCTTACGGGCTCGTGCTGCCGCGGTAGATCGCCAGCAGCTGCGCGACGCGATCGTCGGCGCGCGCGTCGACCCACTGCACGTCGAGGCGCGAGAACCAGGTTTCCTGGCGCCGCGCGAGCCGCGCCGTGTTGCGCACGATGAGCCGGCGCGCCTCCGCCTCGTCGTACGCACCGCGCAGGAACCCGGCGACCTCCTTGTAGCCGATGGCGTCGCCCGCGGTGGGGCCCAGCTCCAGCCCACGCACTTCGTCGACCAGTCCCGCCTCGAACATGGCATCGACGCGCTGCTCGATGCGTGCGCGCAGCAGCTCGCGCGGAAGGCGGAGGCCGGCGAGGATCGACGGGCGCCGGTCGGGCGCATCCCACTGCCGTTGCCATTCGGAGAGCGGGCGGCCCGAAAGCGCGTGGACCTCCAGCGCGCGCGTGACGCGGCGGCGGTCGTTGGGGTGCAGTCGGGCGGCGCTCTCCGGATCGACCTCCTGCAGTCGGGCATGCAGCTCCGTCGGCTCGACCTCGGCGAGCTGCGCGCGCAGCGCGGCGTCGCGCGGCGGTCCGTCGAAAAGTCCCTTGAGCAGGCTCACCAGGTAGAGCGCCGTGCCTCCGACGACGAGCGCGCGGCGGCCGCGGCTCTCGATTTCCTCGATGACCGCGTCGGCGCGGTCGAGGTAGCGGCGGGCATCGAATCGCTCGGTCGGATCGAGTTCGTCGATGAGATGGTGGGGGACGCCGCCGAAATCCGTCGGCTTGTCCGTCCCGATGTTCATGCCGCGATAGAGCAGCATGGAGTCGAGCGACACGATCTCGGCGTCGAGCGCCCGCGCGACGGGGAGCGCGGCACCCGACTTGCCGCTGGCGGTCGGGCCGGTCAGGACGAGAAGCGGCGGCACGGCCGGTAGGATAAGCGGCGGTGCGCAGCGGACTCTACGGTGGCTCCTTCGACCCCATACACGACGGGCACGTCGCCGCCGCGGAGGAGGTCCTGCACCGGCGCGCGCTCGACCGCGTCTTTTTCGTGCCGGCCGGCTCGCCCCCGCACAAGCCCGATGGCTGCCACGCGGCGTTCGAGGACCGGCTCGCGATGGCGCGCCTCGCCGCCGCGCCGATCCACGGACTCGAGGTGCTCGACTGGGAGGGACGCCGGACCGGCCCGAGCTACTCCGTGCAGACGCTGCGCGAGTTTCGGACCCGGTATCCCGAGGACGCGATCGAGCTGTTGGTGGGGGCGGACATGCTGGCGGACCTGCCGCGCTGGTTCGAGGCCGACGAGATCGTCAAAATCGCTCACATTGCGGCTTTTGCCCGGCCGGGCGAGAGCCTGGATGCAGCCCGCCGACAGTTCGAGGAGGGCCTGGGGGTTGCACCGACGATCGTCGAAATCCCGCTCGTAGACGCCGCTTCCAGCGCGATCCGGGCGGCTCTGGCGGCGGGGCGCCGACACGGGCTGCCGCTCCCGGCGGAGGTCGCCGATTACATCGAGGAGCGCGGTCTGTATGGGGGGTTGACCGCGGCCCCCGATCCCGGGTAAGTTCTCCGGCTCATGCGGGGGTTCCCCCGCGGGCAGGAAGATTGTTGGAGGGCATCAACTGATGCGTAAGACCTTTCTTGGACTGGCTCTCTTGGCCTTGGTGACCGTGGGCGGTTGCCGCTGGATTTCGGGTGGCCTCTGGTACATCCCGAAGTGGATTGAGGGTGGCATCCTCAACGTCTACACCAAGAACGGCCACTACGATGGTTTCAAGCGCTGGGATAACTTCACGCAGAACTACCAGCGCATGTGGAACTTCATCGACATCTATTTCTTCGACTACGACATCCGCGATCCCTATCTCGGTACGCCCTTCTTCGGCGACCCGCGCTAGGTTCCAAATCGACGTCCTGGGTAGCAGGGAGTCTCGTTCGAGACTCCCTGTTTCATTTCTCGCGGTGGAAGGAGTCTCGAACGAGACCCCCTGTTGTCTTCACTTCAGCGGGGAGTCTCGTTCGAGACTCCCTGTTTCATTTTCGCGGTGTACGGAGTCTCGGTTGAGACTCCCGGATTCAATACCCACGTAGATCCGTGACGTTCCGCTTCGGCGCCGTCTCGTATCTCAATGCGAAGCCCCTCATCGAGGGGCTTGTTCCGTTGGTGCGGGAGACGCCCGCCCGCCTCGCCGAGCG
>JBCDBY010000215.1:0-8004 GCA_039182715.1 Planctomycetota bacterium | reverse complement strand
GTCGCCAGCGCATCGCCCTCGGCGCCCGCCGCGCGCTGCACGGAGACCAGTCGGCGCCGCATCATTTCGAGCAGCGCGCAGAAGACGGAGACGATGTAGTAGCGATCGCGACGCTCGGTGAAGAGCGCGCGGAACGGCATGCGTCCGCCGGCGCGCTGCAGCGTTCCGGTGATCTGCTCGCGCACCTCCCGAACCGGCAGATTCTCGCCGAAGACCTGGAAATCGACCTCCGCGAGCGTTTCGCTCATGAGCCGCTCGAAGGCGAGCAGCAGGTCGTGCACGCCGAGATCCTCGAGCAGCTTGCCGGCGTCGGGCGCCTCCGGGTCGGGCATCGGCAGCCGGCCCTCGAAGCGCAGTTCGCGTTCCTGCCCGGCATCGCCCAGCGCCCGCGCGCGGTCCTTGAAGTCCTTGTACTCGAGCAGCTGGTTCACGAGATCGGTGCGAGGGTCGAGCTCCTCTTCGAGTTCGTCCTCGTCCGCCTCGGCGCGCGGCAGCAGCATGCGACTCTTGATGAGCATCAGCGTGGCCGCCATGAGCAGGAAGTCGCCCGCGCGCTCCACGTCGATGCGCTTGACCACTTCGATGTGCGCGAGGAACTGCTCGGTGATCTCGCGGATGGGAATGTCGTGGATGTCCAGCTCGCGCTCGCGGATCAGATAGAGCAACAGATCCAGCGGGCCGTTGTAGATGGACAGGTCCACCCGGTAGTCCGCACCCGACGTCATCCCGCAAGTATACGCATAGGATGGAACGCTCCATGGGTGTGTCCATCGGTCGTCTCTTCTCCACCGACATTCGCGCGACGGGCGGGTTCTTCCTGCTGCTTGGTCTCTACTTCTATCTTTGGGGGATCGATCAGCCGGCACGCGGCGCGGTGGTCTGCATGATCATCGTCGTCTCGCTGCTCGTCCACGAGTTCGGACACGTCTTCGCCGTGCGGCGCGAGCTCGGCTCCGAGTCGGTGGTCATCCTCTGGGGCCTCGGCGGCCTGTGCGTGCACGAGCCGGCGCGCACCCCCAAACAGCGCATCGTCATTGCGCTTGGTGGACCGCTCTTCACCGCGATTCTCGCGCTCCTCGGCGGGCTGACCTTTCTCGCGGTACGAAACGGTGTCCTCCCGGCACCCCACCCGCTTGTGGGCCTGGCGGTCGGGGCGCTGCTGGTCATCAACCTGATCTGGCTCATCTTCAACCTGTTGCCGATCATGCCGCTCGACGGCGGGCAGGCGCTGGAGGCGATCCTGGAACGGCGCATGGGCCGCCCCAAGGCGCAGGCGGCGCTGCGGCGCGTCTCCACGGTGGCCGCCTGCCTGGTGATTGGCTTCGCGCTCTATATCCGTGAGCCGTTCATCGCCGTCATCGCGATTTTGCTGCTGATGCGGAATATCAGTGGAAACGCCTAGAATCGCGGGGGCATGGACGAAAGCATCGAGTACGCGCAGGAGGTGCTGCGGCTGGAAGCGGCCGCGGTCCTCATGCAGCGCGACCTGATCGGGGAGAGCTTCACGAAGGCGGTCGACCTCGTGCTCGCCTGCGAGGGCGACGTGGTCGTCACCGGCATGGGCAAGTCGGGACTCATCGCGCAGAAGATCTCCGCCACGCTCGCCTCGACCGGCACGCGCTCCTTCTTCCTGCACCCCGCCGAGGCGGTCCACGGCGACCTCGGCCGCGTCACGGGGCGCGATCTGGTGCTGGCGCTCTCCAACTCCGGTTCCGCCAACGAGATCCGCAATCTCATCCCGTCACTCAAGCGAATCGGCGCGACGCTGGTCGGCATCACCGCCAAGGAGGACTCGAGCCTCGGCCGCCACAGCGACTGCCTGCTGCTGCTGCCCGGCGCACCCGAAGCGTGCCCGGTCGGCCTCGCGCCGACGACGTCGACGACCGCGCAGCTCGCGCTCGGCGACGCGCTGGCCATGGCGGTGGCGAAGCGGCGCGAGTTCACGCGCGAGGAGTATGCGCTCTATCACCCGGGCGGCGCGCTGGGGCGGTCACTGCTGCGCGTGCACGAGCTGCTCGGCGAGAACGGCGCGCGGAACGCCGCGCCCAGCGGGACCGAGACGCGCCAGGCGCTGGTCGACGCGGGCGGCATGGGGCGCCGTCCGGGCGCGCTACCGATCGTGGACGACGACGGCAAGCTGCTCGGGCTCTTCACCGACGGCGACATCCGGCGACGCGTGCTCGGCGACCCGGGCTTCCTCGACAAGCCGATCGACGAGGTGATGACCGCCGGCCCGCTCACCGTGAAGACCGAGGACCTCGCCGCAGTCGCGTGGCGACTCATGAAGGAGCACAACTTCGACGAGCTGCCGGTGGTCGACGAGCAGGGCCGCTTCCGTGGGCTGCTCGACGTGCAGGACCTGTTGCGCGCAGGCTTCGAGGAAGGGGAGAAGAAATAGCCACCGAGCTGCTGGTCCTCGACGTGGACGGCGTCCTCACGGATAACACCTTCCTGCTGCACGGCGAGACCGGCGAGTGGAAGGCGTTCTTCGCGCCGGACGGGTTCGGGCTCAAGCTGCTCATGCGCGCGGGCGTGCAGACCGCATTCCTCACCGGCCGCGACTCGCCCGTCGTCGCGCGGCGCGGGGAAGAACTCGGCATCGGGCTCGTGCTGCAGGGCCGCTCCGACAAGCGCGCCGGCTTCCCCGAGGTGTGCGCGCACTTCGGCGTGGAGCCCGCGCAGGCCGCCTACATGGGCGACGACCTGGTCGACTTGCCCGCGCTGCTCATGGCGGGCTTCTCCGCCGCGCCGGCCGATGCGCGCGCGGAGGTGCGCGCGAAGGTCGACTTCGTGACGCAGGCGCCCGGCGGACGCGGCGCGGTGCGCGAGGTGTGCGAAGAGCTGCTCCGTCGCATGGGCCGCTGGGAGGAGGTCGTGCAGGAGTACGGCGGATGAGGTTCCTCGCCCTGTTCCTGCTGCTCTTCACGCCGCTCGCCTACGCGCTCTGGACGCTGGCCGGCGACATCCCCGAGCCGGTCACGCTCGAGACGCGGGTCGGCGAATCGACGGAAGACCAGCCGGCGCTGCTGGAAACCTCCGAGATTCCGCGCGTGCCGGTGCTCGCGCGCGTGACCGAGATGAAGGGTGGGCACCTGCAGCGCCAGCACCCGACCGGCAACTACACCGAGTGGTGGCTCGACGTCGATCGCTTCGAGCGGGTCGACGGCAAGCTGCGCGCGGTGGACGTGCGCTTCGCCTCGTTCGCCGAGCCGAAAGGGCGCGTCGAGAACCTGCGCGCGAAGATGACCGCGGCGTATATCGAGGGCGACGTGAGAGCGCTCATCGGACTCGAGCGCGAGGCGCCCCGCACCTTCCAGCTGGGCGGCGGCGTGAAGGTGTACGACGGGCGCGGGCGGCTCATGGCGGAGCTTCAGTCGCTGCGCATCGATCTCGACGCCCGCATGATCACCTCCGACGAGGAGATCTTCTTCCGCGATCCCGAGCGCGGCGCCAAGCTGCGCGGACGCGGGCTCACCTGCAACTTCGAGATGACCGAGGCGACCGTGCAGAAAAACGTCCGCGCGACGCTGCCGCTGGAGCAGGCGGACGCGGGCGTAGTGACGCTCTCCTGCGCGGGCCCCGCCACGCTCGTGCGCACCGACGAGGGAACGAAGACGACCGTCACGCTAACCGAGGGCGCGCGCGTGCAGCACCGCGACGGCTCGGGGCGTTGTCGCACGATCGCCGCGACGCTCGTCGGCACGACGAAGGACGAAATGAACCTCGAGTCGCTCGTGCTCGAAGGCGACGTCGACTTCGACCTCGATCCGGAACTCGCGGAAGGGCTCGAGAAGTTCCGGGCGCATCGCATCACGCTGCGCGGCGACTTCGAGGTGCACGTCGAGGGCGGCGAGGAGCCGGTGCGCGCGGTGCGACGCGGGCCGTTCGAGGAGTTCGGGCTCGAGGAGCGCGTCTTCGACATCGAGACGCGGGAGATCTTCATTCGCATCGCCGCCGCCGAAGAGGCCGGCAAGCGCCGGACGGACCTCGAGCTGGTGCGCTTCCCGCAGGGGCTCGTGGTCGAGGACCGCAACGGCCCGGGACGGCTGGTCGCGGGCTGGCTCGAGTACGACGCCATCAAGGGCGAGCTGGTAGCGAAGAACGACGTGCTCGCAACGGCGCCGGGCCGCAAGCTCGAGGCGTCGCGCGTGCTCATGCTGCAGCCGCCGGAGCGCGACAAGAACATCGTGCTGGTGCGGCTCTACGGCAAGAAGCTGCTCGAGCTGCGTGCGACGGGTCGGCTCGGGCGGCTGACGCGCGGCACGGAGGAGCAGTTCTCGTTCCGCTGCGACGGGCTGTTGGAACTCGCGATGATCGAGGAGCGCGTGACGGTCCGCGCGAAACAGAACGTCGTCATCGCCGGCAAGCGCGAGCCGATCCTGCAGTGCGACGACCTGCTGGTCGACGTGAACGGCAAGCAGCTCCAGCTGCTCCAGGCGACCGGCAACGTGAAGGGCCGCGACCCGGAGCTCGACGCGCGGCTGGAGTGCCACGGCCTCGAGTACCGGGTGAAGGACGCCGGCGAGCTGCGCCTGACCGGAAAGCCCGCGCGGATTCGCCAGCCGGAGCGCACCATCGAGGCGGGACGGATCCTCTACCGGGAGGACGGCTCGTTCGACGCGCGCAACGACGTCGCCGCGCAGGTCGCATTGCGCGGGGCGCGCTGGACCTTCGGATGCGACGCGGCGAACGGGCGCGTGCGCAAGGGCAGCCAGCCGCCGGAGCGGTTCGAGGCGACCGGGAACGTGCGCGCGAACGGGCCCGAAGGGTTCGAGCTGCGCGCGGAGTCCGCGCGCTACACCGCCGCAAGCGAGCGCATCAACCTGCGCGGCGCGCCGGCGTCGATCCGGCGCGGCGACGAGGTGTCGTGGTCCGGGAGCGAGCTCGATCTCGCCGTCGTCGAGGGTGCCGAGGGCTACACCGTGCGCGATGGCGCCTCGAAGGGGCCGGCGCGCGTCACCCTCACGCCGAAGAAGGGCCGCATCGCGCGCTGGGCGATGAAGCTGCGCGGTGACGCGCTGCTGCAGGGCGACCGACTCACGCTGCCGGACGGCGCCGACTTCGAGGGGTTCGACGCGCAGGGCAATCCGCTCGTGCGCGGGTTCGGAAACGTGCTGGAGATCGACCTCGAGCGCGGACCAGAGGCGCTCGCACCGATCGCGCTGCGCTGCCGCAAGGGGCTGAACGTCGAGACCTTCGACAAGGGCAAGCGCGAGCTCCGACTCAAGGCGGTCGAACTCGACTACGCGTTCGGAGGCCGCGAACTGCTCGTGAAGGGGCCGGGCGAAGCGTGGGTGGGTGACGACAAGACCTCGACGCTGTTCAAGCTGGCGAAACTGGTGCTGTACGAGGACGGGGTAAGATTGGATCGGCTCATCGGCGCTCAAGTGTCGAAGCCCAACTAAGGCCGCCATGCCCTTCAACCTCGGCTTCGGAGAGATCCTCGTCCTCGCGGTGATTGCGATCCTGATGTTCGGCGGTCAACTCCCCGACGTCGCGCGCAAGGTCGGGCGCGGCTTCAGCGACTTCAAGCGTGGCATGAACGAGCAGCTCGACGAACTGCGCACCGACGTGCAGGTCGAAGAGCCGCCGGCCGACTGGGAGCCCCCCGCCCAGGACGAGAATTGCCCCGGTATGGGGGCCGGGGGCCGGGAGCCGGGGGCCGGGGGTTAGTCCCCAGACTCCGGCTACGCGTCGAATTCGCCTCTGCGGTGTCGTTGCCGCACGCCGAACGACACCGGCTCGTCAGCAGCGGCTTCAGTCCAACGAGCCCCCGGCTCCCGGCCCCCAGACCCCGGCCGCCCGCTACTCGTCCAGATCGCTGATGACCGACTCGTTCGCCGTGTCGAAAAGCGACTGCCACGTATCGTCGCCGCCCATGTTGGCGGGCTCGGCGGACGGGTCGGGCTCGTAGGACGGCTCTTCGTACGGGTGGTTTTCCTGCAGCTTAAGCAGGACGTCCCGCGAGAAGGCGGAGTAGACGAACACGGAGTCGACGTTGTCGAGTTCCCGCAGTTCGCGGTAGGCATCGAGCGACGGAACCTCCTGGCACGCCATCGCGACCAGCTTGCCGAAACGCTCGAGCGGCAGCATGCGGTGACGGTAGAGAAGCTCCGCCGGGAACTCCTGGATGAGGTCCTTGTGGACGGTGTAGTTCTCCAGGTCGACGAACGGCACCTGGTACTGCTCCGTCACGATCCGCGCGAGATCGAAGGGGTCGAGCGCTTCGTACTCCAGCAGGATGCTCGAAAGCAGCCGGCCGCTCGCCTGCTGGTCCCGCAGGGCCGCGATGACGACATCCTTCTCGACAAGGCCCTCGTCGACGATGAGGTCGCCGAGCCGCTTGCGTTTCACCCGCTCGTAGTGCGTCATGATCCGGGAGTCCCATCGGCGTTGCGCCGGCTCAGCTTGAGGCGGAAAGGACCGGGGGCCCGGAAAGTTCGGGGGGCGTTAGGGGAGGACCAGGGAGGGAACCGTTGCGAGCCGCCTAGACGTCCAGATCCGAGACTTCCAGCGCGTGGCGCTCGATGAAGGCGCGGCGATCTTCCACGCTGGATCCCATCAGGATCGAGAACATCTCGTCCGCGCGCACCGCGTCCTCGAGGCGCACGCGCATCAGCGTCCGCACACCCGGCTCCATGGTGGTTTCCCAGAGCTGACCGGCGTTCATCTCGCCCAGACCCTTGTAGCGCTGGAGGTTGATGCCCTCCTGGCCGAGCGTCCGGATCGCGAGCAGCGCCGCACGCAGCGAGGGGATCTCCTCCTCGCCCTTGCCGTGCACCAGCCGCGCGTCCGTCGCCTGCAGGAAGAGGTCCGCACCGAGACCGAGTTCGGTGAGACGCGCCGCGTGGCGCGACGCCTCGCGGCCTTCGGGAAACTCGCGCACGACCAGATCGGCCGCTTCCTTCACGTCGGCGTCATCGACGTCGAGCGCCACCGAGACCTCGCGACCCAGCCGCGTCTCCAGCTCCTGCTCGTAGCTCGCGAAGGCCTCTTCCTCGTCGGCCATCCACCAGCGCTCCTCGTCGCCCGCCTTCGTGTGGCGCACCGGCAGCACGCCGTCCGCACGACCCTGGGCGAAAAACTCCTTGAGGATCACGCCGCGCCGCTCGAGTCCGCGCGCCGCCGCGTCGAGCTTCGAGAGCACGCCAACAACCTCGCGCAGCGCATCGCCCTCGAAGGTCTTCTCGCCGATCGCCAGCTTCGTCATCGCGAGGCCCATGTCGGTGAGCTTCTCCGCGAGATCCTGCTCGTCGAAGATGTACTCCTCGTGCTTGCCCTTCTTCACGAGGTAGAGCGGCGGCTTCGCGACGAAGATGTGTCCGGTCTCGATGAGCTGCGGCATGTGACGGAAGAAGAACGTGAGCAGCAGCGTGCGGATGTGGCTGCCGTCCACGTCCGCATCCGTCATGATGATCACCTTGCCGTAGCGCAGCTTCGCGAGGTCGAACTCCTCCGCGCCGATGCCGGTGCCGAGCGCGCTGATGATCGTGCGGATCTCCTCGTGCGACAGCATCTTGTCGATGCGCGCCTTCTCCACGTTGAGGATCTTTCCTCGCAGCGGAAGGATCGCCTGGAACGCCTGGTCGCGTCCCTGTTTCGCCGACCCACCGGCCGAGTCGCCCTCGACCAGGTAGATCTCGGTCTCGTCGCGCCGCTTCGAACGGCAGTCCGCGAGCTTGCCCGGCATGCCGCCGCTGGCGCCCGGGCTCTTGCGCACCAGGTTGCGCGCGTGGCGCGCCGCTTCGCGCGCCGCGTGCGCGGTGACCGCCTTGTCGACCAGCTTGCGCGCCAGCTTCGGGTTCTCCTCCAGCAGCGTGCTCATGGCGGCGTTGACGAGCTTCTCGACAACGCCCTGCACCTCGTTGTTGCCCAGCTTCTGCTTGGTCTGACCCTCGAACTGCGGCTCGGGCACCTTCACGCTCACCACGGCGGTGATGCCCTCGCGGAAGTCATCGCCCGAAGGCGTCTGGTTCTTCTTGAGCAGACTCTCGCTCTTCGCAT
>JBCDBY010000214.1:0-8011 GCA_039182715.1 Planctomycetota bacterium | reverse complement strand
GTGAAAACGGCTTGATGAGGGCGTGAACGCGGACGGATAGACTTGGGGGTGCTGCCTTGTGTGCCCTCGCTCGAGTGACTCTGCTTGCGCTCTTCTTGAGCGTGGCGGCATGCCACGAACCCGCGCCGACGCGGGAAGCGTGGGTGGAGTTGCCGCGGCGGCAAGACGGTGTACGCGCCTACGTCGTGGCCGGTCAGGTCGTGGACAGCGCGGGCCGCCCCCTGGCGGGTGTCGCGATCACCGTCGGGGAGGGTTTCCTGGACCAGCGGCGTGGTGGCTACCACGACACGACGTCCGACGCCGCGGGGCGGTTTCGCGTGGAGGGTCTCTCAGGTGGACCCTGCGAGGTGTTCGCGCGTGCGCCCGGCTTCGCCTCCGACGCGCTGCACGTCGGATCGGGCAACGCCACGGTTCGTGTCGTGCTGCATCGGGCGGCCAAGGTCTCCGGACGAATGGTGGACGCGAGCGGCCAACCGGTGGCCGGTGAACTCCTGCTTCTCTCCGAGCCCCGTCTCCACCCCGGCAACGAGTTCCAGTTCGTTGAAGTCGGCGAGGACGGCCGCTTCGAGTTCAAGGCCCGACCTCCGGGGCGATTCGAGGTCCGGGCGGTTTCCCACGACGGCAAGGAGGCGGAACTCGCCCTCAGCCTCCAGGAGGGGGCGGTGCACGAGGGCCTCGAGATGCGTGTGACGTCGCCCTGGCGATCGTTCCTGCGACTTCGCATCCTCGACGCCGACGGCCACCCCCTCGACCCGGACGCACTCGATGTTTCGGAGTCGATGCCGAAACCCCATGTCGACGTCGAGGGAAACGACCTGATTCTCTCGTACCGCGAGCCACCCGACGCCTCGGTCCGGCTGGACATTCAGCGGAACGACAAACCGGCCCTCGACCTGGAACTGCGCACGCGCGCAACGCGATCCGGCGCGGCCCGAAGCTTCGCGATTCCGAACCTCGTCCCGGTTCGATTCATCGCGGACCGCAAGATTGCCGTGGATGTCCACCGCGGCGAGTTCTGGACCGGTGTTTCCGGTGCCGAAGACTGGTGGCTCTCGCCGGGCTGCCGCTATGACCTGCGCATTCGAAGCGAGGAATTCGCGCCGGCGGTGCTCCTTGACTGGTCGCCGCCGGCGAAGGGAGGAATCGCTCGGCTACCGATCCCCCCCACCGTGCGTACCGCGACGCTGCGGGGACGAGTCGTGGAGCTGACCGAGGAGCAACGAAAGCAAACCCGGATCGTGCTCGACGGCGAGTACGCACGCATGCGTCGCGGGCCCGACGGCTCGTTCACGCTGGTCGGCGTCTATCCGGGGCGGCGGTCCCTGGGCGTGCGCGGCCCACTTTCGTTCGACACGGAGTTGCTCGTCGAGCCGGGCGCGACCCACGACCTTGGCGAGCTACGGCCCATACCCACGCGGCGTTTGCGCGGGATCGTGCGGGACCCCTCCGGCCAACCGGTCGGGGGCGCCTTCGTCGCCTTCGTCGCACGAAGCCCAGTGGAAGACGAATTCGGCGGCCGCGAAACCTACACGCACGCCGACGGACGATTCGAGTTCCTCGCGCCCGGTGTGCCCGGCGATCTGCTGATTCAAAGAGAGCCCTTTGGCACGACGCCGTTTGCTCTTCCGGACGATGCGTCGTCGTCCCCGCTTCGGATCGCCCTCACGCGCCCGGCACGGCTGCGGGTGAGCCTCGGCGCCGGCATGCGGTCCCCGCGATTCGAGTGGACATGCCGCATTCGATGGCCGGATCGCGCACCCCACCTCTGGTGGAAGACGGGGGCATTTCTGCCCGACGAGTTCGAGATCGCCGCCGGGCGGATCGAGGTCGTACCGAGCCCCGTTCCCATCGCGGAGGTCACCCCGACGGTCCCGCCGTTCCCTCCGCAGGCCGCGACCGGCCGGCCCGGTGCGGTGCTCGAAGTCGAAGTCGTCCGCTGATCTACTCGCTGGCCCCGTGGGACCCGTTCGTGAGCGCGGCGACCATGCGGTCGGCGCGGGCGAGGTCGGCGGCACCGAGACGGACGCGCACCGCGACCGTGCCGTCGTCGCGGTCGTAGTCGCGGTGCACGACGGTGCCGCGGTCCGCGAGCCATGCCAGCAGGCGTCC
Source organism: Planctomycetota bacterium (assembly GCA_039182715.1). Lineage (GTDB taxonomy): Bacteria > Planctomycetota > PLA2 > PLA2 > PLA2 > JBCDBY01. Next base: position 5,902 of record JBCDBY010000214.1, on the reverse strand, counting down.
TTCGCTCACCGGAATCGCGTACTCGATCTCCGACTGCGTCGCGCGGATGTGACGTTCGACCAGGTGGGTCAACTCGTCGATCCCCTCGCCGCTGTGCGCGGAGACGCAGGCCGACGGCCCCTCGCCGTGCCCGAGCAGGCGCATGCCGAGCCGGTCCTCGACCCGGTCCATCTTGTTGAGCACCAGGATGCGCGGCGTGTCGGGCACGTCGAGTTCCTTCAGGACCGTCTCCACCGCCTCCATGTGCAGCGCGGCATCGGGATGGCTCCCGTCGACGACGTGCAGGATGAGATCGGCGACCCGCACCTCCTCCAGCGTCGCGTAGAACGACGCGACGAGGTTGTGCGGCAGGTTGCGAATGAACCCGACCGTGTCGGACAAAAAGACGCGCTTGCCGTTGCCCAGCGTCCAGGCGCGGGTCTGCGTATCCAGCGTCGCGAAGAGCTGGTCCGCGATATAGGCGTCGCGCCCGGTGAGCCCGCGGAGCAGCGTCGACTTGCCGGCGTTGGTGTAGCCGACCAGGCTGATCTTGAAGTAGCTGTCGCGGCTCGAAGCCATGCGCTCGCGGCGCTTCGAGATCTCTTCCAGCTCGCGCTTGAGGTCGCTGATCCGTTTGCGCAGCAGGCGGCGGTCGATCTCGATCTGCTTCTCACCCGGGCCGCGCGAGCCGATCGCCGCCGACTGCCCACCACCGCCCTCGCGGCTGAGGTGGGTCCACATGCGGCGCAGCCGCGGCAGGATGTACTGCGCCTGCGCGAGCTCGACCTGCAGCTTCGCCTGATGCGTGCGCGCGTGCAGCGCGAAGATGTCGAGGATCAGCTCGGTCCGGTCGATGACCCGGATATCGAGGATGCGCTCGAGGTTGCGCAGCTGCGCCGGCGACAGATCGGCGTTGGTGATAATCAGCGTCGCGCCCGTTTCGCGCGCCAGCTCGGCCACCTCCTCCGCCTTGCCCTTGCCGAGGAAGGTCGAGGGATCCGGCCGGCTGCGGCGCTGCACGACGCGGCCCACCTCCTCCGCCCCCGCCGTCTCGGCGAGGCGACCCAGCTCGTCGAGCGGGTGCTCGTGCGAGTCGGGATCGTCGGGGAAGGTGACGCCGACGAGAATCGACTTCTCGCCGCCTTCGCGCTGCTTGTCGCGTTTTCCGGTCTCAACCACTCGTAACGTTCTCCAGGGACTCGAAGACGGGGGGCTGGTCCGCACGCCAGACGAGCCTCCCCTTGAACCGCTGATCGTCGGTCGCGGTGCAGTCGATACGCGCGTGCGTTCCCCGACTTTCTTCGCGCAGATGCGCGGCGCCCGCGACCAGGGCGCCCAGCAACAACAGATTATCCAGCTCGAAGCCCGCACGCCCGAAATGGGCGCTGGTGGCCGCGAGCGTGCGCCAGCGACGAATCGCTTCGCAGCACTCGCGCAGCCCCTCGCCGTCGCGCAGGATGCCGGCGCGGCGCCACATCCGGCTCAACAGCGACTTGCGGAGGTCCTCCTCATCGAGGCCCTCCTCGTCGCGACGGCCCTCGTCCCGTCCCCGCTGCGTGCGGTGCGCGATGACGCCGGTAAAGAGCGTGCCGGACGCCCGCGCCGCAGCGCGACCGGTCCGCGGGCCGAGCACCAGCCCCTCGAGCAGCGAATTGCTGGCGAGCCGGTTGGCGCCGTGCAGACCGCTCGCCGCGACCTCGCCGCAGGCGTAGAGTCCGTCGAGCGAGGTGGCGCCGTCGACCGTCGCCGCGACCCCGCCGATGGTGTAGTGCGCGGCCGGGCGCACCGGCACGAGATCGCGCTGCGGGTCGAGCCCGTGGCGCGCGCAGGTGGCGTGCAGGCCCGGGAAACGCGACGCGACCTTGCCGGCCGGGAAGTGACGCAGATCGAGATAGATGTCCCGCACGTCCTCGCGCGCGAGGTGCTGCACGATCGCGCGCGAGACGACGTCGCGCGGGGCGAGCTCCGCATCGGCATGGGCGTCGACCAGGAAGCGCACGCCGTGGTCGTCGACCACATGCGCTCCCTCGCCGCGCACGGCCTCGGTGACCAGCACGCGGGGCGAGCCGGCCAGATACCGGGTCGTCGGATGGAACTGGACGAACTCCATGTCGCGCAGCGCGGCGCCCGCGCGAAAGGCGGCCGCCATGCCGTCGCCGGTGGCGGGACGCGGGTTGGAGCTCTCGCGGTAGAGGCGCCCCGCGCCCCCGGTCGCCAGCACCGTCGCACGCGCGAAGACCGCATGCGCGCCGTCGGCGCGGTCGTGCAGCAGCGCGCCGACGCAACGATCGCCGTCGGTCAGCAGATCGGCGACGAACCCGTCATGACGGCGGATGCCGGGGTGCGCCGCCGCCGCGGCCGTGAGCGCGCGCATGATCTCGCGACCGGTCGTGTCGCCGTGATGGATCACGCGCCGGTAGGTGTGCGCAGCCTCATGGCCAAGGCTGAGCGCGCCCGCCGTGTCGCGGTCGAACCGCGCGCCGCGCTCGACGAGCCGTTCGACCTCGGCCACCCCGCCTTCGGTGACGCACCGCACGACGGCCTCGTCGCAAAGACCGCAGCCGACGCGCAACGTGTCCTCGGCGTGGGCGGCGCTGCTGTCTTCGGGATCGAACGCGACGGCGATGCCGCCCTGGGACCACGCGGTGGCGGTCGCCTGATCGGAACTCTTGGCGACCACGAGCACGTCCGCCCCTTCGTCCGCGGCGGCCAGGGCGGCCTGCAGGCCCGCCACGCCGGCCCCGAGGACCAGCACGTCGGCGGCGAAATGCGGCAGGTCCCGGGTATCGAAGTCGAGAAGATAGCGCCCGTCGGGCGCGAGGTTGACGCGATGGGAGTCCAGGGTGTCGATGGAGAGGCTGGCTATCGTCTCGGCGTCTTTCCGTTTTCGACTTCGCGGCCTTCCGCGGCCGCCACCGGGTCCAGATCGCGAAGCGCGGGCGTCGAGCGACGAATGATGATCTCGCGCACCTCGCCCAGCTGGATGCGAAGGTCGCCGAACTCCGCGCGACCGCGATAGACCACCTGCTCGTGGTAGCTCTTGAGTCGCAGGTCGACGGGCTTGCGGCCCTTCAACTCGAGGCGGCAGTGCAGCAACGGCGATCGCGTGGTCCGCTCGAGGTCGATCTTTTTCACGACGCGCAGCGGGACCTCCACACGGGAGGATCCGCGCAGTCCGGAGAGGATGTTCTCGCCGGTCGTGCGACGAAAGCCGACGAGTTCGGTCTGGACGCCGTCGCGATCGGTGAGGCGAACGTCGACGCCGCGCGCCGGCTTGCCGAACACGGGCAGATCGCGGCGCTTGGTCCGCGCGAGGTACTCGAGACGGCGCAGGTCGCGCCAGAAGATGGTCACGCGCCCGAACTCGGCGTAGCCCGAGAAGAGCTGCTCGCCCTCGCGCGCATCGAACGTCGCGTTCACCGTCTTGCCCGACTGCAGCAGGATGATCGCGCGCATGCGGCCGCCCGGCTCCTCCGGCGTCGCGACCTCCACAGACTTGATTTTCTCGTACGGGATGTCGATCGACGCGGCCCCGAGGAACCCGACGAACCGGATCTCGCCGGAGACGCGGTGGAACGCGACGAGCTTCGTCTTCACCCCGTAGCGATCGGTGATTTCCACGTTCATGAGCGGGTGGATCCGCGGCTGCATCTTGTCGACGCCCAGCATGCCGGAACCCCGCATGTCGGCACTAAGTCCCGGCGTCGGCGGCGGCGCCGCCCGACGAACCGGCTGTGAGCCAGTCGCTTGGGGTTCCGTCGATTGGGCGGCCGCGGTCGCGGCCAAGACGAGAAGCATTCCGAGCGTGCGCATGCGCGTCCTCCACAGTATAGCCCCGCCAGGGCCCGGGTCGGCCTGCATGGCCACCGGCCGTTGGACGCCGCCCGCGCTACTCGCCTTGCTCGTCGGCGTCCGACGAACCGCTTTCGGAGTCCTTCGCGATGATCGAGGTCGTCATGACCATGCCGCCGGCGCTCTGCCCCCCCATCAACGCGCTCGTTTCGGTGCTGTCGAATGCCTTCTGCTGCTCGGCGGAAAGTCCCTGGCGGATCTCGTCGCGCGTCTCCTTCTGCACGGTCTGGATCGCTTCGCTGTAGGTCTGATTGCGGCCCGGAATGGTCTGATTCAGACGCGCCTGGCGCGTCACTCCCAACTGCACGACCTGGCCGATGTTCTTCTGCGGATCCTTCATGAGCTCCACGACTTTCCGCTGGTCATCCTCCTCGGCCTGCTTGGGGCTCTTCCCGTCTTCCCCCGGGATGCGACGGATGTCGTCGATGCGCTGCTTGGCACGACGAACGGCGTCCGCCACACGGTCCTTCTGCGTATCGGTCAGCTTCAGCTGGGTTGCGAGATCGTCCACGTTGCGGGCGAACCGGCGGGAAGAGATCGCAAACGGGGTGCTCAACGAGGGCGTCACGCGCGGCTGCTTCTTCAGCCGCTCGTTTTCGCGCTCGAGCTCGGCGACGCGCTCTTCGATGGTGGCGCGGGGCGCCGATGAGCTCGTCGAGGTGCCTGCCAGGCCATCCTCGTCGCGGGAGGAGCCGAGGGCCGCGGGAGCCTCGGAGGCCTGCGAGATGACGTAGCGCGGCGACTCTTCGATGCCGGCCGTGACGGCCGAGACCCGATCGGAACGCGCAAGGCGCAGCTGCTCGCTCAGATCGTCGACCTTGAGCGCAAGGATGCCGACGCCGCCGAGGGAAAGAGCGCTGAGGAGGAGGGCAAGGGTGGTGACTTTCATGGAAGGTTCCTCTCGAACCCTACGCACTCGAGGGCCGCGCGCGCCCGACCGCGACGGAAAAATGGTGGAGACGAGGGGATTTGAACCCCTGACCTCCGCCTTGCAAAGGCGGCGCTCTCCCAGCTGAGCTACGTCCCCATCGCGGACTCGGTCGGCGCGCCAGCTTACCCCTTCGGCCCCGCGCGGCGGCGCGGACATGCCGAAGGGGTCCCGCTGGGCGGAACCCCTTCTTTGGTGCGCACGGGTGGACTCGAACCACCGACCTCTCGCTTATCAGGCGAACGCTCTAACCGGCTGAGCTACGCGCGCGTCGAAGTCATTAATGTACTCAATCGACAAGGAACCAAGACGGCTCCAGCGTGCGCCCAACGAATGCGCGCACACGCTTCCCGGCTCTCTCCTCATCGCAGAAACAAAAAAACCAACCTGTTGCGAGCAACAGGTTGGTTTTAAAAACGTGGCAGCGACCTACTTTCCCGCTTTCGGCAGTATCATCGGCATGTTGGGCTTAACGACCGTGTTCGGAATGGGAACGAGTGTGACCCCAACACTATGACCACCACGCAGTTTTAATTGTGTAACTGGTAAACAGTGTGATTTAAACAGTGTAATTAATGAATAGAGGTAGTGCAGTCTGATGGCGGGAGTCCTGTGGACCCCGCTCCTCGCGGTCGACCCCGGGCGAACCCGGGAACAGCGAGGGTGAAAAAAAGTGGTCAAGCCGATTGTCCGATTAGTACCGGTCCGCTGAACGCATTGCTGCGCTTACACGCCCGGCCTATTAACGTCCTGGTCTTGAACGGGACTCATGGGAAACCTAGTCTTGAAGCAGGCTTCGCGCTTATATGCTTTCAGCGCTTATCCGGACCGCCGGTCATGATGGCTCAGGCGGGCGTGCGCAAGCGCACCCGGGGCGTCGCCTGGCGAATCGCCACGGCCCCGTGCTCGGCCACGAGGCGCACGATATCGCCCGGCCCGAAATCCCCGGCCAGCAGGCCCGAAGCGAGCTTCGCCTCGACCTCCCGCCCCACGACCCGGGCCATCGGGCGGGCGCCCAGGGCCGGATCAAAGCCGCCGCCGTCGATGAGCACGTCCAGCACCTCGTCTTCGAAGCGAACCCGTACGTTCTGCTCGGCCATGGAGGCCACGGCTCGCTCGACCATTCGTTCTGCGATTTGCCGC
>JBCDBY010000213.1:0-8026 GCA_039182715.1 Planctomycetota bacterium | reverse complement strand
GCCGCGCACGATGAGATCGATGGCGTCGCTGGGGCCGAGCCCGTGCGCGTCCGCGAACTTGGGCGAGATGATCACCTCGTTCACGCGTGGCCCCGTCAGCGGGCGGCCGCGGCGCAGGACGAGATCGTTGACGACCGGCTTCGGCTCGTCGGGCATGGTGAGCATGAGCCCGCCGATCGGCCGGGGATAACCCGGCATGTCGACCGTCACCGGGAACTGGATGCGATGGCGAATCTCGGCGACCGCCGGGTGGCGTGCGAGCTCCTCGGCGGCGCTCGCGGGCACGCGCCGCAGCTCGATCCAGAAGTCCGCCAACCGCGTACGCGCGTCGTAGTCCTCGCGCGCGAGCTGGAGGTTCGTGTGCGTGGCCCAGAGCCCGACGAAACACATGACGCCGAGCGCGACGATGGCGACGATCGCCGCCAGCGACCGCTTGGAGCGGCCGAGTTCGCGCAGGAGCTTGCGATCGAGCGGCCTCACCAGTCGATGTCCGCCACCGTGACGCGTTCGGTGTTCTCGCGCTGGTCGACGACGCGGCCGCTGTCGATGCGAATGATGCGATGCGCCAGTCCGGCGACCGGCACCGCGTGCGTGATGACGACGATCGTCATGCCCAACTCCTCGTTGAGCTGCACGACGAGATCGAGAATCGAGCGCCCCGTCTTCGAGTCGAGCGCCCCGGTCAGCTCGTCGCACAGGAGCAGCGAAGGCCGGCGCGCGATGGCGCGTGCGACGGAAACCCGCTGCTGCTCGCCGCCGGAGAGCTGCGACGGGAAGTGGCCGGCGCGCTCCGCCAGTCCGACGCGCGCCAGCGCCTCGTCGGCGGTCATGCTGCCCTCGATGCCTTCCGTCGCCACCTCGACGTTCTCGCGGGCGGTCAGCGTGGGCACCAGATTGTAGAGCTGGAAGATGAAGCCGAGCTTGTGGCGTCGGAAGCGCGCCAGCGCGGCATCGTCGTAGTCGGCGAGATCGGTGCCGTCGAACAGGACGCGGCCCGCCGTCGGACGGTCGAGCGCGCCCATGACGTTCAGCAGCGTCGTCTTGCCGGAACCCGAGGGCCCGAGCACCACGGTGAACTCGCCCGGATAGACCTCGAGGTCAACCCCGCGCAATACCTCGACCGCCACCTCGCCCAGGTAGTAGGTCTTCTCGACCCCGATGAGCTGGAGTGCGGGCTCCACGGATCGGGAGTGTAAACCCGCGGTGCAAGTCCCGGGGAAGGCGAAGCGCTAGTTGGCCACAGAAACACAGAAACACAGAAGTGTGCGCTCTATAGGATCTCGGAGTCCCGCCGTCCCCATTCCGAACCTAAGGTGTAGGAAGGAAGAAGGATGCAAGTGCGCAGTCGCGGAGTAGTGGGCCTGTGGCTTTCTGTGTTTCTGTGTTTCTGTGGCCAACCACGGCCTCGGAAACACGAACGCCCGACCTACTCCATCGTCAGCTCAAGCTCGTCAAAGCTCGACTGCTGTGTCTTGCGCCGTTCCTCCCGGATCGCGGCGGCGGCGGCAACGCCCTCCGGGCCGTATCCGTCGAGGATCTCGAGCGCGTAGCGGCGCAGTGAGTCGTGCTCGTCTCCGCGCGCGATCGGCTCGACGTGCGGAATGAACGCCGGGTCCTGGTAGCGCTCCACCGCCTGAAGCCCCGCCATGCGATCGCTGCGGCGTTCGCTGCCGAGCGCGGTCTTCACCTCGCCCTCGGTCTCCACGTCCTTGCGCTGCGAGAGCATCGCCATCGCCGCCGTCCGCAGGTACTCGTCGTCGAGGCTCGCGCGCAACGCCGGCACGACGCGATCGTCGCGGAACCGGTGCAGCGTCTCGAGCGCATTCAGGCGCACCCACCACTCCACGTCCGCGCGGTGCGTGAGCGCGATCAGGCCATCCACCAAACGCGGATCCTTGCTCTCGCCGGCCATGAAGATGACGCCCGAGATCACGTCGAGGTCGTCGTCTTCCATGAGCTGCAGCATCGCGCCCGCCATGTCCGAGGCGACCTTGCCGACCACCTTGAAGGAGCGGTCGCGCAGCCAGAACGCGATGCCCTTCGCGTACTGCAGGAAACGGCGCAGCACGTGCAGCGTATCCGGCATCGAGCCGAGCAACTTGGCTGCCGTGGCGCGGATGCGCTCGTCATCGGCGGCGAGCAGCGGCAGCAGCAGCTCCATGACGCGCTCCGCCTCGCGGCCGCCCTCGCGCACCATCTTGGTCATCCCGCGCACCATGATCTGCTGCACGTTGGGCGGCTCGTCCGGCAGCCGGTCGAAGAAGATCTCGACGACTTCCAGCTCGGGGTCCCGCGCCATCGCTTCGATGGCCGCGTGGCGCACGACCTCGTCACTGCTCTGCAGCAGCTCGCGCAGGAAGGGCCGCACGGTCTCGAGGTGCACGCCATTGCCGAGCAGGCGCACCGCGCGCTGGCGCACGCTGTCCACCGGATCGCGCAGCAGCGGCTTGATCACGTCCAGGTGGTCGTGCCAGTCCGACATTCCGCTCAGCACCGCGAGCGCGACCGCCCGTTGCGCCGGATCACGATGGATCGCGAGCCCGTGCAGGCTGCGCGCGAGGAACTTCGCGGGCACGGTCTCGAGCGCCTCGAGATAGGGCTTCTGCTTGCCCTGCGGTGCGCGCGCGAGCGCCCGCAGCAGCTGCTCCGCCACGCGCGCATCCGGCTGCTTGCCGATGCGCGCCACGGCGAAGCTGGTCACTTCGGGGTCCGCGACCTTGAGCAGACGCAGCAGCGCATCGACGCGCACCTCCTCGTTGCGCAGCGCGCCGAGCATCTCGCGCTTCTCGATGCTGTCCTTCCACTGACCCGACTCGAGCTTCTTGAGCATCGTCTCGGGCGTGGCGCCACGGGAGAACATCGCCATCAGCCGTCTCCCCGCTCGTTCACGAGCGTCTGGAAGCGGCCGTAGAGTCTCTGCTTCTCGACCCGACCCGTCTCGATGAGCGCCTTCAGGCGCGCCAGGTCGTCGGAGTGCACGACGAGATCGACGCTTTCGCGCCACGCCTGCTCGCCGTCGCCCGTCGTCACGTGATCGCTCACGAAGACCACGAAGATCTCGCGGCGCCGCGCACCGACCGTCGAGCGCAGCGTCTCGACCGTCGGCACGTCGCTCGCCGAATCGATGACCACCACGTCGTGGGCGCCGCGCTCGAGGATCTCCACGCCCTCGCGGGTGATCTCCGCCTCGGGCAGAGCGCCGCGCAGCCGGCTGTCCTGCGAGCAGAGAAGAACGCTAACTCGTGCCATCGGTGCGCTCCCTTCCGAACGTGAAGTCCATGCGGAGTTCCGACTCGTCGTCGTCGTCATTCGCGGCAGCCTGCTCGCGCTCGATGCGGTCGATCTCGTGCTGCACCTCGACACGGCTCGACGCGTAGTGGCGCGCCGTGTCGGGCCGGACGAAGCCGTCCTCGCAAAGCTGCAGCAGGTGGTCGTCCGCCGTCTGCATGCCCTTGTTCCCGCCCGCCTTCACGAGATGGCGGTAGTCCTCCTCCTCCACGCTGCCCGCGCGCACGAGATCGGCGACACGGTAGGTGTTGCGCACGACCTCGAGGGCGGCAATGCGCCCGCCGTTGGTCTTCGGGACCAGGCATTGGGACACCGACCAGCGCAACGACTCGGCGAGCCGTTGCAGCATGCGCGGCTGCTCTTCGGGCGGGAAGAGGTCGGCGAACCGGCGCACCGTCTGCGCGACGGTCGTGGTCCGCATGGTCGAGATGACGAGGTGGCCGTTCTCCGCCGCGCAGATCGCCATCTCGGCGGTTTCGCGGTCGCGCAGTTCGCCCACCACGATGACGCGCGGAGCCTGGCGCAGCGCAGCGCGCATGCCGTTGGCCCACGTGTCGAAGTCGAGACCGAGCTCGCGCTGATTGACGGTGCCGATCTGATGCTGGTGCAGGAACTCGACCGGATCCTCCAGCGTCACGATGTGCACCGGACGGCTCAGGTTGATCTCGCGCACGAGGGCCGCCATCGACGTCGTCTTGCCGGTCCCCGGGCCGCCGGTCACGAGCACCAGGCCCTGATCGAGTTCCACCATCTCGCGGAACGCGGGCGGCAGGACGAGGTCGTCGATGGACGGGATGCGCGTCGACAGCCGTCGCAGCACGAGCGAGTAGCTGCCGCGCTGCCGGAAGACGTTCACGCGGAAGCGCGCCACGCCGGGCACCGAATAGCTGAAGTCGCAGGCGCCGCTCTCGACGAGTTGCGCCAGCAGCGGCTGCCGATTCTCCAGCAGCAGCATCGCGAGATGCTCGGTCATGTAGGGCGTGAGCTCCGGCAGCGGCGGGTCGATGAACGGGAAGCTCAGCTCGCCCCCGCGCTCCACCTGCGGCGGCTTGCCGGGCGTGAAGTTGATGTCCGTGATCGCCTCGCCGCTTTCGCTGAGCGAACGCAGCAGGGTGTGCAGCTGGGGGCGCCTCATCCGCGGCGCCCCGTCTGCTGCGCCTGGGCGACCGACTGGCGGTCGCGCGCCATGTGCTCGAGCAGCTCCTGGTACTCCTCCGGCACGTTGCGCAGATAGGAGACGAAGCGTTCCTTCTCGTTGGCGTATTCGAACGCCTCCTCGGCAGCGACCTCGTTGGTCCGCACGAGCTCCTCCAGCGCATCGTCGAGGTAGACCATGCCGTACTTGCGGCCGGTCTGCATCTGCGTGGGCAGCTGGTAGGTCTTGTCCTCGCGGATCATCGAACGCACCGCCGGCGTGCCGACGAGGATCTCGATCGCCGCGACACGCCCCTTGCCGTCGGAGCGCTTGAGCAGCGCCTGCGACATGACGCCGCGCAGCGAGTCGGCCAGCAGGCTGCGCACGCCCTCCTGCTGCTCCGCCGGATAGACCTCGATCATGCGCTCGACCGTCTTCGCGGCGCTCTGCGTATGCAGCGTCGCGAGCACGAGGTGGCCGGTGCTGGCCGCCTCGATGGCAAGCGAGATCGAATCGAGGTCGCGCAGCTCGCCGACCAGGATGATGTCCGGGTCCTCGCGGAGCGCGCCGCGCAACGCGGCCGAGAAGGACTGCGTGTCGCGATGCAGCTCGCGGTGGTTGATGATGCAGGTGCGCGACCGGTGCTGGAACTCGATCGGATCCTCGATCGTCACGATGTGGTCGCGACGTCGGCGGTTCGCATAGTCGACGATCGCGGCGAGCGTGGTCGACTTGCCCGAGCCGGTCGGGCCGGTCACGAGCACGAGCCCCTTTTCCATCATCGCGAAGCGCTTCACGACGGCGGGCAGGCCGAGCTGCTCGATCGTCATGATCTCGGTCGGGATCTGACGGAAGACCGCCGAGATGCCGTTCGCCTGCTGGAAGTAGTTCGCGCGGAAGCGGCCGACGCCGGGCAACTCGTAGGCGAAGTCGAGATCGCCCGTCTGCTCGAAGTAGCGCCGCTTTTCGTCCGGCGCAATCTCGTAGAGCATCTCCTCGAGCTGGTCGTTTTCCAGCACGCCGAAATTCACCCGCTCGAGATCGCCGCGAATGCGCAGGGAAGGTTGATTGCCCGAAGAAAGGTGCAGGTCCGATGCGCCCTGCGCGTTCATCAGGCGGAAAAACGCGTCAATCTTTGCCATATGCCCTCGTGGGTCCCACGAGGTCTGATCGGCAATCAGGGGCGGCGGATGAAGCTACGGAAGGATCACGGAGACCGACTGCTCGGTGCCCGGCTGGATGTCGACCGCCTGCTCCCGCCGGCGCTCACCGCGTTTCACCACCAGCGTGAGGGGGCCGCGAATCAGCCGCCGCACCTCGATTCGCCCCTGCGCGTCGCTGGAAACCTTGATGGCGTAGGAGAAACCGTCCGGCGTCACCAGCTCCACCTGGGCGCCCTCGACCGGGTTTCGTGCCTCATCCGTGACAAGGATCGACAGCTTTGCGGCCGCCCCGCCCCGCAGGTCCAGCGCGCGCGGCGGATCCTTGGGGCCCACCTCGACCTCACGGACGACGATCAGCTCGCCGCGTGCCCGAGCGAAGAACCGATAGCGGCCGGGGCCGAAGCCGTTCAGCTCGGCGGCGCCCTCGGGCAGCTTGAGCGAGAGGCGCGGCGCGGGCTCGCCGGCCAGGGTCTGCACGATGATGGACGCGCCCGGCGTCGCCTGCAGCGTGAGCGTGCCGGCGCGCGCCAGCTCGATGCGCCGCGTCGCGATCGGCTGATCGGCCGTGACCACCACCTCCTGCGATGCATCGAGGTAGCCGGCCGTGGCGATCCCGACGCGATAGGTGCCCGCCCCCACGCGCGGGAACTCGGCGACCGTCGCCGTCGCCGCCACCCAGCGGGTGCGCTTCCAGTCCGCGCCGAGCAGCTCGACGCGCGCCGCACCGCTGCGTCGCGCGGGCAGCTCGATGCGCAGCGTGTGGGGACCGCGTTCGCGCTCGAGCGTGATCTCGACGCGCTGTCCCGGCGTCGCCGGATGGACGAAGCGAACGAAGCCGCGTGCCTCCACGGGCACGAGGCGATACGGACGGGTCCGCAGCCCCTCGAAGGAGAACGCCCCCTTCTCATCGGTGCGCACCGGCTCGTTCGATCCGGGCTCGACGGCCAGCTTGAGACCCGCCACCGGCTTGCCCCGTTCGTCGCGCACGATGCCCTCCAGCGGCGGCCGCGCGGTCAGGCGCAGCCAGAGCTTCGCCTCGACCGGCACCTCGCGCGAACGCAGCAGGTCGTGGCGCGCGTGCACGAGCTCTGCCTCGGGCGGGAGCGCCGCGACGCGCACGACGCCCTCCAGGTTGCTGTACGCGCGCGCGACGACGGCGCGACCGTGCGGGCGTTCGCGACGCGAGAAGATGACCTCGGCGCCAGCGACCGGCTCCCCTTCGCGCAGCACGCGGCCCTCGACGGCCGCGCCCTTGCGCAGCACGACGCGCACGCGATCGGAACGCCAGCCGGGATCGACGGTCGCCTGCCCCGGCAGGAATCCGCGGCGGCGCGCGACCACGAATGCGAAGTCGGCAACACCGACGCCGAAGTCGAACGCGCCCGCGGCGTTGGTTCGCGCCCGGCGGCGCACGCCCGATCCGAACAGCTCGACTTCCGCGAACGACACCGGCTCGCCTTCGGCATCGACGACCGTGCCCCGCACCGACTCCGCCGGCGCGAGCGCGATCGGCTCCTTGCCGAACGAGTCGATCAGGCGCGCGGCGTATCCGTCCCGCTCGAGGGCGATCGATCCCTGGTCCACCTCGAGCGCGAACTTCCCGTCGTAGTCGCTCATCGTCGTGGAGCCCGCACCGCGCGCCGTGATGAGCACGCCGACGAGCGGTTTCTTCGTCTTCGCGTCGAGGACGGTGCCTTCGCGCAGCGGACGCGTCTCGAGGACGAAGATGGTCTCCTCCGGCCGCGGCACGATGCGCTGCACCGGGCGGTAGCCGTCGGCGTCGGCGGTGATGACCATCGCGGAGGGCGTCAGGTCCTCGAAGCGGTAGCGCCCCTCCTCGTCGGTCGTCGTCGCCATGCGCAGTTCGCCCTGCTGCGCGATGACCGGCGCGCCCGGCAGCGGGTCGCCACGCTCGTTGCGCACGATGCCGACCCACTCGCCCGCCTTGCCCAGCTTGAGCCGCAGCGGCGCGTCGCCCGGCCGCAGCCGGCGCTCGATGCGCCCGTAGCCCGTTCGATGGACGACCAGCCGCAGCGGTCCGAACGCGTGGTCGCGCCGCGCGGCGTCCGCGCGCGTCACCGCGAGCCGGAAGCTGCCGTCGTCCGCCGCCTGGCCGTCCGCCAGCATGCGATCGGCGGCGAGCGCGTCCCAAAGCGTCACGATCGCGCCGGAGGCAGGCTTGCCGAGATCGGTGCGCACCTCGCCCTCGACCCGATAGAGCACCTCTTCGGCCTCCTGGGCGGCGACCGGGAGTGCGATCAGAGTCAGGATCAGGGTGCGTCGCATCGCCTAAGCGTAGCCCCTCGACGGCATCTCGGCGTCGATCCGAGATCTACACCTGATGACGTACGATCCTGAAGAACGTAGTTTCCCACCCCGAGGACCGACCATGCCCGACTCGAAGATCTCCTGGACCCAGACCGACGAAGCGCCCGCGCTC
>JBCDBY010000212.1:0-8034 GCA_039182715.1 Planctomycetota bacterium | reverse complement strand
GCGTCGCCCGCGACTACCTCTATCGCGGCGCGGACGTGGAGTTCCGCGGCCCGGAGGCGCTCAAGGCATATCTCGCCGGCTACCACGCCGCGTTTCCCGACTTGCGTCTCGTCATCGACGATCTGATGACGGAAGGCGAGCGGGCGATCGTGCTCTTCACGCTGACTGGCACGCACGAGGGGGAGCTGATGGGGATCCCGCCGACCGGCAAGCGTATCGAGGTGCACGGGGTGGTGCGCAGCCGCGTCTTCGACGGTCGCATCCGCGAGGAATTCGAGATGGTCGATCAGTTCGCGCTGCTTACCCAGCTCGGCGTTCTCTCCCCGCCGGGATCCTGACGGAAGCCAAACGGAGGCGGACTTCAGAAGTCCTTAAGACCCGCGGGGTTCATTGGGATGTGAGTCACCGTCGTCAGTCTGCACGCCTCCTTCGGCTTCTTGTTCTCATTCTGTATCCCGTAGGGTGCGGCGCGGGAGGCGGTGACTCGACTTCCGAAACCTCCGTCGAGCCGCAGTTCCCCGGCATCGCGCAGTTTCTGAACATCGATCCGGACGCGCTGCCGAACTACGCCGATCCAACACTGCCGCGGCACTACGACGCCCAGGTCTTCGCCCAGTTCGACAACACGCCGATCGAAAACCCGATCACCGATGCCGGCGCCACGCTCGGACGCGTGCTCTTCTACGACCCGCGGCTGAGCATCAACGACACCGTCTCGTGCGCATCCTGCCACGCGCAGGACAACGGCTTCACCGACGAGGCGCGTTTCAGCGTGGGCTTCAACGGCATCGACGAGACCGGCGCGCACTCCATGCGCCTCGGCAACGCGCGCTTCTTCGCCGGCACCGGGTTCTTCTGGGATCAGCGCGCGACGAGCCTCGAGGATCAGGCGACGCAGCCGATTCGGGACCACGTGGAGATGGGCTTCGACGTCAGCAATGGCGGCATCGAGGCGCTCATCGCGAAGATGACCGAGCTGCCGTACTACCCCGAGCTCTTCGAGATGGTCTTCGGGGATCCGGTGATCACCGAGGACCGCATGCAGCGCGCGCTGGCGCAGTTCGTGCGCAGCATGCTGAGTACCCACAGCCGCTTCGATGACAACTTCGCGCTGGTCTACAACCCGCAAGCGCCCGGCGACGGCGTCGGCGCCACGTTTCCCGGCTTCACCGCCGAGGAGAACCGTGGCAAGCAGCTTTTCACGACGCCCCCGGGCCAGGGCGGCGCTGGTTGTGCGGGCTGCCACCCCGCGCCGACGTTCTCCCTCGTCGCGGACTCCGGCAGCAACGGCCTCGACGCCGGCGAAACGACGATCTTCCGAAGACCGAGCCTGAAAAACGTCGCCCGTACCGGCCCCTACATGCACGACGGCCGCTTCGACACGCTGGCCGAGGTGGTGGACCACTACGCCGACGGCGTGCAGCTCGGCCCCGCGGTCGACCGCCGGCTGCGCGGGCCCGGCGGCGTGCCGCAGCGGCTCAACCTCGACGCCGCAGACCGGCAGGCGCTGGTCGCCTTCCTGCGCACGCTCGACGACCCCGTGCTGGTGTCCGACTCGCGCTTCTCGGATCCGTTCGTGCGCTGACCGCGACGTCTGCGACCATGTGCGAGCGCGCGGTGAGTGCATGTCCATCGGCGCCCCGAACAAGGAGACCGCATGGGCCGCAAGAACACGAACCCCTTCCCGCTGGGCCGCTTCGATCCGGAGATGCGCTACGACATCTACTTCGAGACGTCGGAGCGACTCGTCGCGCTGCGCCACGTGCAGATCGTCGGCGTCAAGACCTGGGAAGAGTATGAGGACCCGGACGAAGCGACGGAGCTCTTCCTTGTGCTGAAGAACGCGCACGGCCAGTCCCTCTTCCTGGAGGGGAGCGCCGTCACCTTCATGGCGGAGGCGGGCACGAACGTGAATCTCGACGTCGTGTCGCTGAAGTAGCGCGGCGCGGCCCCTCTTCGCGGTCGCGTCCCGGACTACAATCGCGGACCCCTCAGGAAGGAGTGAGTCCATGTTGTTTCGCCGCCGCTTCGCCATCCACCTGACGATCGTGCTCGCGGCACTCTTCGCCGCGCAGCCGCCCGCCCTTGCCTGCACCGGGCTGACGCTCCGGGCCCAGGACGGCGCCGTCGTCTTTGGCCGATCGATGGAGTGGGGGACCTTCGACTTGAGGTCGCGCGTCGTCATCGTGCCCCGGGGGTACGAGTTCAAGAGCAAGATCGGCGATGGCAAGACGGGGCTCACGTGGAAGGCCGTCCATGGCGTCGTCGGGCTCGACCTGATCGAGAAGGATCATCTCGTCGACGGGATGAACGAGAAGGGATTGAGCGTCAATGTCTTCTATCACCCCGGCTTCGCCGAGTATCCGAAGCTCGATCCCGAGAAGTCGGCGAGCACCATCGAGGCCCTGGACGTCTGCCAGTTCCTGCTGACGACCTGCGCCACGGTCGCGGACGTGCGCAAGGCGATGGGGGAGGTGACGGTGATCGCGCTCGTCGAGCCGGCCATCGGCATCCCGTCTCCCATCCACATGATCGTGACGGAACCGAGCGGCAAGGCGGTCGTCATCGAGTTCACGAAGGGCAAGACGACCATCTACGAGGCGCCGCTGGGCGTGATCACGAATGCCCCGAACTACGACTGGCACATGACCAACCTGCGGAACTACCTCAACCTTTCGCCGGTTGCCCTGCCGGACAAGCGCATCGAGGAATTGGACTTCCGACCGCTCGGTGGAGGGAGCGGCATGATCGGTCTGCCCGGCGACTTCACGCCACCGTCGCGCTTCGTGCGGGCGGTCGCCTTTTCCCAGACCGCTCGCCCGACGGATACCGGCGCCGAAACGATGTACGAGATGTTCCGCATCCTCGACAACTTCAACCTGCCTCTCGGATCGGCCGAGGGCGAAGGGGAGGCGCGGGACGAGGACATGCGCAGCTCGACGATCTGGACGACCGCCTACGACACCAAGAACCTCATCCTGCAGTACCACACGCAGCACAACCGGCGTGTGCGGCAGGTGGACCTGAAGAAGATCGACTTCACCAAGGGCGGCGGGCTGGTCCGGATGCCCCTCGATCGGAAGAAGGAGCAGGACATCGAGGACGTGACGCCGAAGGGGTAGGCGGAGGCCAAACGCCGATCGCCGGCCGCGCCTACTTCGGCATCCCCTCGCCGTGGGGGTACCGGTAGTCCGCCTTCGGATCGACCGAGGCCTGCATGGTCGACCCGTCCTTCAGCGTGTAGAGACGGAGCGATCGCGTCCCCTTCTCGTGGGCGTGATACACGATCGCCTTCTCCCCCTTGGTCCAGCGGGGGTAGGCGAACCACCCGGGCTTCCGTTCCTTGTTCGCGATCGCCCGCACGTTCGACATCCGGCGCGTCTTGACGTCGAAATCGGCGACGAAGAGCGCCCGGCTCACGGGGTCGTGCTTGTGTCCGAGCTGGTGTTCGAAGCAGACCATCGTCTCGCTCGGTGAAAGACTGATGCGATCGAGTAGCCCCTGCTGGTCCAGCCCGGCGCAGTCGACGCGTTCGTAACGGCCGCCGCCTCCGCGCTTCGGAGTCATCAGGTAGTAGCCCCACCCCTGGGTCGGATGCATGGACATGACGAGGATGCGCCCGTCCTTGAGGCAGGTATAGGCCCAGTTGTGGAAGGCCGCGTCGGTCAGAGGGAATTCCTCACCCGGCTTGGCGCCGACCTTGCTGGCCATGACGACGAACCCGGTCTTATTCGCGTTGTGGCGATTCCAGATGGGCGTATTCGTGCCGTCGCGCGTCCACGTCTGATTGAAGTCCGTGTGCGTCCCGTCGCTGAGTCGATGAAAGCCGGTGCCGTCCGTCTTGATGACGCAGATCGCCGTCTTCCAGTTGGTGACGACCGAGTCGTTCTTGACGCGGCGAAAGAAGACGAGCAGATCACCCGTCTGGGACCACGACGGCTTGAAGTCCTCCCAGCCCTTCTGCGGCGGAACGGTGATCGGCTCGCCCTCCGGCGTGCCGAGGACGTTCACGTAGATGCGGCCGTTCTTGTAGTAGGAGCAGCGCAGGCCGAGCGCCGCGATGCCGGTGCCTCGGGAAGGCTCGGCGACCTCCCGATCGCGCTCCTTCGGCTCTTCGGCTCGGGACGGGGCGTGCCACGTCAGCAGGAAGACGAGCCCGACGCAGCAGGCGGTGAACTTGATGATCCTGAAACTCCGACTCATGCGACCTCTCCTGGTCGTGGACCACGTTACCTGAATCGAACGGCGGCCCGATCGCGCGTGGCACCCTGCCGGCGGGGTATCTTCGCGGTCGATGGACGTGTTGGGCTTCCTTCACTCACGCAGCCCGGGGCCGATCATGCTGTTCGGGTCGGTCTTCGTTTGGGGGCTGATCGGCGTCGCACTCCGAGCGATGGGTCTCCCGGACCCGGCCGCGATGGTGCTGATCGGGCTCGGAGGGGCGATCACGGTGCTGGTGCTCGACGTCCGCTATCGAATGCGGAAGAACATCGGCCCGTTCGACCTACGAACGTCGACGATCTTCTTCCTGCCGACGTGGATGTGGTCCGGTGTCATCCTGTTCGTGATCCTGCCCGCGGCGCTTCGTGCGGATTCCACGCCCCTCGACGAGATTCCGGAGCAAACGAGGACCGAGCATCGCGCCCCGGCGGACTGATCGTCGCGGCCGACCCGCGATCACGGCGCACGCTCGGCTTGCGAATCGTTGCTACGGTGTGCCCGGAGGTGAATGGGTGCGCACGCGATGGATGCTCGCGCTGGTTTGGATGGGGCTCGTCTCGACGGCGAGCGCCGACGAGGAGGCGTCGAAGTTCGTCGGCCGTGTCGATCTGCCTCACGTCCGGGCGCGCCTCGAGTTCTCGGGCCGGCAAGAGTTCGTGCTCCGCGTGGAGCATCCCCAGCCGGCCGTCTACGCGACGAACGGCGAGGTTGCCGGTCTCTCGCGCCGCTTCGAGCTCGTGGGCCGCAAGACCATCGGCTCGCAAGGCGACCGATACTCCGTCCTCGAATACCGCGCGGTCGGCCTCGCGCACGATCGCATCCGCATTCGGACCGAGTTCTCGGGTGACGAGAGCGATCTTCTCGCCTGGCACGAGATCGACCGGGTGCCGTTCTGCGTGGTCTCCATCGAGAACGGATGCGAGCTCGAGATTCCCTTCAATCGCGAGGGCGCGCCCGCGTCTCGAAACTTCCGTTCGACCGCCCTCGTGCGCGCGCGGAGCGGTCGTGTCTGGGGCTACCGCGACCCGCGCAGCGGGAGGTTCGTGATTCCGCCGCGGTTCCGGATTGCGAGGCAGTTTCGGCACGGAAGGGCCGCGGTCCAGGTAAACGGACGCTTCGGCTTCATCGATCGCAAAGGGAAGCTCGTGATTCCCGCCCAGTACGACCGCTGCTCCGACTTCGGCACCCACGGTGAGCCCGGCCTCGCCATGGTGGTTCGACAGCGGAGGCATGGCATGGTGGACAGGAATGGCGGCGTGGTCCTACCGATGCGCTACGGGGAGTTTCCCGCCGCCTTTGTGAACGGGGTCATGCCGATGCGCCTGATGGACGGGTGGATGGAGGGCAGGGCGCTGGGCCTGATCGATCGAACTGGTCGCGTGATTGCCGAGCCGCGGTTTTCCTCGGTCGGGTCTTTCAGCGAGGGCCGGATCGTCGTGACGCAGCTGAACGGCTCGCACTTCATGCGCCTCCCCCAGACGGGCTACCTCGATCGAAAGGGCAAGATCGCCATCCCGTTCGACTATCGAGTCGGCCGCGCGTTCCGCGAGGGGCTGGCGCCGGTGCGGCTGCTGTCGAACAAGTGGGTCTTCATCGACCGGGACGGACGCACCCGCATCCCCGGTCCGTTCGATTACGCCGACGAGTTCTGGAACGGACTCGCCGTGGTCGGCGTCGGGAAGATGGACAACAACTCGCCCCGCTTTCAAGGTCAGTACGGCTGCGTCTCGAGGGCGGGCAAGCTCGTCATTCCCGCCGAGTTCGATTGGATCGAGGGATTTCAGCGCGGGGAGCGCTCGATCGCGACGCGGAAGGGCGTGAAGGGCTGGCTATACAAGGACGGCCGGTTCGAACCGCAGCGCGAGCGGTAGGGCGGCGGAAGCGCTCGAAGGAGGGAGGACCCGGTGCGGGTGTCCGTGCGGCGAACCTAGCGTGCGAACAGCCGGCCGACGGCGGCCCCTACCAGCGCGCCGGCGGCGCCCGCGCAACCCGCCCAGAGGACACGCACGAAGTCGAAACCGGGCTCCGTCTTCTCGGGGATGAGCGCCTGAAACGCCACGATGGCCAGCACGGCGCCGACGATCGTGCCCAGCTGTTGCGCCTTGGAGACCTCGGGTTGTTCGTTGCTCATTTCGCTTCCCTCTTTCTGCGCGCAAGACTACGGCGTTCGCCCTGGTCCGTCGACTCCCCGCCGACTGGTAGGCATGCTTCGGTGCCGCGCGCGGGACTTCCCGACGTTGGTTCCGCGCCTATCGCCGGCGCATCGCGCGGTGCCTGCTCAGCCCCCGACCGTTGACCAGCCAATCGCCACAAATGCGAGCAGCGCGATCGGCATCAGATTCCAAGCCACCAGGCAGACCCGGACCGGGATCGGCATCCCCAGATCAACGAACGCCACGCGCAGGCCGACGACACTACTCACGATCAGGCCGATCAGAAACCACAGCGGCCACGCCCAGTCGGACGGACCCGGGAACACCCAGTTCAACAGAACGCCGCCGACGGGGATGGAGAGCGGCGGCACGGCGTACCACGCCCACGCGCGATTCTCCCGCAGCAGCTGGAGCGCTCGTTCTCGGGGCGTTGGTCCCCGCGGAGGCTCCACACGCTCCGGCTCGCGGGGCCTGTCGATCGACTCTTCCGTCGCGAAGGAGAGCTCGAGCCACACGTGCTCGACCGGATCGATGCCGTCACGACGCATGCTCTCCCGAAGCGGCCGAATGCCGCCCGCGGCCTCCCGCAACGTCGAGGGAATGCACCGCTCCCGTACATGCTGGTCCACAAGGGCTGCGCTTCGGTCCACGAAGTCGCCCCAAGACTCGGCATTCTCCCGTTGAGCGCCTCCCACGTGGCTCCAGTACTGCTCGAACGTCGCGTCGTCCAGCCGGAACCGAGGCTTGCCACCCAGGCAGACCAGCCCAGCCGCGCGGGCGGCCTCGAGAACAGCGGGCACGTCCTCCAGTCGCCACGCATGCCCGCCACGCGCCGAGACCGAAGCGCGAGCGCGAATGCTCTCCGGCAGCAGCGCCTCTTCCATGAGTTGGGGATTCTACGCGGGGCCGGCCGACGCCCGTCCGGCGTGCCGTTGAGGCACGCGGTGCTCGGGTAGACCCGACGTCAGTCTCGCGACGAGTCCGGCTCGAACTTCGGATTCGCGATCAGCTTCTCGAACTGCGCATCGGAAAGGATGTCACGCAGCGAGCGACGCTTCCGGATACGAAGCTCGAGTCGTGCGTCGCGCAGAGCTGCGAGCTCCCGCTCCGACCGCGTTCCGTTCTCGATGTAGCTGCGCAAGATCACCAGCATGTGCTGAGACCGATGCCAGCCGCGCAGCGCCTGCACGATCTTCTGTGCCTGAGGCTCCTGCAAGTCGCCATCGAGCAGTCCGTGGATCCGACGCGCCTCGAACACCGACGCGCGAAGCTGCATCGTCTCGCGGTACAGATCGGCCAGTGTCCACTCCTCCAGCAGCACGTCGTCGGGCGTGCCCATCGCCCGAAGGTAGTTGCGCGTGATCGCCAGCTTGTCGGACTCCGAGGCGAAGTCGGTGTTCAGCATCGTCTCCAGCCGCGTCTGGATGGTCCAGGAGTCGGCGGGGGAGGGGAGCCCGTCATCCATCAGGACCGAGTAGCCCTCGGTTCCGTTGCGAAGCGCGTAGAGGACGTGATGACGGTTGCCCGCCTTGGTCAGTTGTTCGGTCGAGACGGGTGCCGAGACGGTCTCTCGCCGAAAGCGGTCGACAGTGGACTCGAGTTGGGCATCGCCGTCGCGCTGGAGGAGGTCGCGTACCTCGCGACTGAGGCGGTCGCTGGG
>JBCDBY010000211.1:0-8059 GCA_039182715.1 Planctomycetota bacterium | reverse complement strand
GTCGTCCATCCAGACGTTGTCCTCGAGGCCGACGCGCACGTGGCCGCCCGCCGCAATCGCCATCAGGTTGGCCCCGAACTGGAAGCGTCCGATGCCGGCGAGCGCCCAGGTGGATCCGGCGGGAAGCGCCGCCGTCATGGCGGCGACGTTCATCGGCGTGCAGGCCGCGGTGCCGCGCGAGCCGAGCAGCAGGTTGAAGTAGAGCGGCGCGTCGATCACGTCCTTGCGCAGGAGGTAGTGCGCGACCTCGACCATGCCGGGTTCGAACGCCTCGAGCTCCGGCCGGATGCCGTGCTCCCGCATGCGCGTTGCGAGCCCGGCGATCGTGGTCGGGTCGTTCACCGATGCCTGCCCGGGGAAGTTGAGCGAGCCGAGGGTGAGCGAGGCCATGTCCGGCTTGCGATCCCCGTCCAGCTCGAGCACCTCCGATCGCTGCGCGAGCTCGCGAACGTGGCGCCCCGAGCAGGAGACGCAGATGACCAGCTCCGGGCAGCGTGCGCGGACCGCCTCGACGATGTCGCCGTAGACCTCTTTCTCGTGGGTCGGCTCGCCGTGCACGCGCGCGTGCAGGTGGACGATGGACGCGCCGGCGGCGGCGACGCGCGCCGCGTCGGCGGCGATCTCGTCCGGCGTTTCCGGCAGGTGCGGGACGTCGGCCTTGCGCGGGACCATGCCGGTCAGCGCCGCGTTGATGATGATCGAATTCGCCACGCGAACGAACATACCGGTATACAGAGACGCATGAATAGATTGCGCGTCGCGGCGGTGCAGGCGGCCCCGGTTTTCGGCGATCTCGACGCTTCGCTCACGCGGGCGGAGCAACTCGTTGCCGATGCGGCGGGGAAGGGTGCGCGATTCGTGGTTTTTCCCGAAACGTGGCTGCCCGGTTACCCCGCCTGGCTGGACGTGGCGCGCGACGCCGCGCTCTGGGATCACCCGCCCGTCAAGAAGCTCTTCGCGGCGCTGCACGCCAACAGCGTGGAGATCCCGGGGCCGGTGGTCGATCGGCTCGGTGCCTGTGCCCGCGAACACGGCGTGGTGCTCAACATGAGCGTGCACGAACGCGAGCGCGGCACGCTCTACAACACGATGCTCACGTTTGACGCCGACGGCACGCTGTCGCTGGCGCATCGCAAGCTGATGCCGACCTACACCGAGCGACTCGTCTGGGGGCAGGGCGACGGCAAGAGCCTGCGCGGCGTCGATACGCAGGCCGGGCGCGTTGGCGGGCTCATCTGCTGGGAGCACTGGATGCCGCTCGCTCGTCAGGCGCTGCACGACTCGGGTGAGCAGATCCACGTCGCGGCGTGGCCGCAGGTCAAGGAGATGCACCTGATTGCCAGCCGGCACTACGCCTTCGAGGGGCGCTGCTACGTCATCGCCGCCGGTTCGATGATGCCGGCAAGCGATCTGCCGGCGGAGCTCGACACGATCGATGTCGGCCCGTGGGCGCTGCGCGGCGGCAGCGCGATCATCGCGCCCGACGGCGCGGTGGTGGCGGGACCGGTCTGGGACGAGGAGACGATTCTCGTCGCCGACCTCGATCTGGCCCGGATCGCCGAGGAGAGCATGACCCTCGACGTGTCCGGGCACTATGCGAGGCCGGACCTGTTCAGCTATCGGCGTCCGTGACGGCGGCTCCAACCGGTCGTCGTCGAGATCGTCAACCGCGTCTGCTTCGCCTCGGCGTTGTCAGGGTCGATGGAGAGCGCCTTGTTGCAGAAGGTGGTCGCCTTCTGGTACGTGCCCCGCGACGAGTAGCCGTTGGCGAGCGCGAGGTAGGCGGAGACGGCGCCGTTCTTCGCCTCGTTCTCCATCTCGGAGAGGATCTTCTTCGTCTCCTCGTCGGGCGCGCTGCCGGCGGCGTCCTTCGCCATCTTCATCGCCTTCTCGTACTTGTTCGCCGCGCTTTCGAGCGGCTTGTGCGCCTTGCCGATCGACTTCGCGCGCAGGCCCTGCATGTAGGACTTCTGCGCCGAGTCCATCTGCTTCTCGACCGGGCCGAGGACGTCGCCGCGCTTCTTTTCTTCCTTGCGCTCGGCGCGCTCTTCGTCGGCCTTCGCGGAGCGGCGGCGCTGGGCGCGCTTCTTCTCGGACGCCTCGTTGAGCTTCTTCTCGACCTCGTCGAGGAGCTTCTCGGCCCCGGCCTCGGCGTCGGTGCCTTCGAACTTGGTGAGGATCCACGACGCGTACTTCTTCGCGTTCGCGGTGCTCCCGCGCTTCAGCGCGCGGCGGCCGAGGTAGAGCGCGCGGTCGGCGATCCCTTCGCGAATCTTCGGGAACTCCGTCTCCATGAAGGTCTCGACGACCTTCGGGTCGGCGGCGCGCGCCTGGTCCATCTGCAGCTTGGCGCGCGAGAACATGTCGTGCTCCACGCAGTACTTGGCGAGCTCGATGCGCGCGGCGGCGTCGCTTCCGATCGCCTTGTCGCGCACGCGGTAGAAGAAGTGAGGGTCGAACTCCTCGCGCTTCACCTTGTAGACGTTCTCGCTCTCGTCGACCTTGGCGCGCACAGTGATCGTATCGGCGGTCGATTCGAGCACCGTGCCGTGATAGACGCGGCCTCCCGTCAGGAAGATGAGGTCGTCGGCAGCGGCCGTCCCGGCGGTCGCAACCAGGAACACGAGAGCGATTCGGATGGGGTTCGACATGCGGTTCTCCTTCGCTCGCAGGATACTCAAACGGTTGCCGGATCCTGATAGAGTCCCCGGCCTCGGCTGGACTTCATGGATTCCATCGCGCCTCTCTTCGCCATAGGCGGCTGGACGCTGCTGTCCGACGTCCTCGTCGTGCTTTCGGCCGCGTTCCTCCTGGGCGCGGTGCTCGAGCGGCTCGGCTTCAACGCGCTGCTGGGCTATCTGCTGGCCGGCGTGCTGCTGGGGCCGAATGCGACCGGCGTGGTGACCGATCCGCGCGCGGTCGAGGTGCTGGCCGAACTCGGCGTGGGCTTGCTGCTCTTCTCGATCGGCCTCGAGTTCTCCTGGGGTCGTCTGATGGCGACCGGACGGCGGGTGCTCTGGGCGGGCGTGCTGCAGGTCTTGCTGACGCTGCTGCTCATTGCCGGCGTCGTCATGTTGAGCGGCATGGGGCTCTCGATCGGCCTGGTGATCGGATCGTCGCTGGCGCTGAGCAGTACGGCGTCGGTGCTCCGGCTGCTCATCAGCCGCAGCGAACTCGACACCGTGCACGGACGGTCGGCGCTCGGCATCCTGCTGGTGCAGGACATCTCCGTGATTCCGCTGGTCCTGCTGGTGGATACGGTGACGACCGGCGGCACGGCGATGGAGGTGGTGCTGCAGCTCGGCAAGACGCTCGGCTTCGTCGCGCTGCTGGTCGGCGGGTTCTGGGTCGTCGCGCTCAAGCTCGTCCCGAAGCTGCTGTTGACGCGCACGCTCTCGGGGAACCGCGAGCTTGCGCTTCTGCTCGCCGCGGTGACCGGCCTCGGCTCCATCGCGCTCGCGCACGCGGTCGGGCTTTCGCCCGCGGTCGGCGCGTTCGTCGCGGGCATGCTGTTGGCGGAGAGCGACTTCGCCACCCAGGTGCGCGCGGACGTCGGCGGGCTGCGCACGCTACTGGTAACGATCTTCTTCGTCTCCATTGGCATGCTCGCCGACCCGGCCTGGATCGGCGTGCACCTGCCCATGGTGGTGGGTTACGTCGTGCTGTTGATCGCCGTGAAGTCGCTGCTCATCGCGGCGATCCTCGCGGCGTTCCGCATCCCGCTGCGGTCGGCGATTGCGACCGGTTTGTGTCTGGCGCAGGGCGGCGAGTTCGCGTTCGTGCTGGCGGGGCAGGCGTACCCGAAGTTGATCGACGACGACCTGTTCCAGCTGATCACAGCGGTCTGCGTGACCACCCTGTTCCTGACGCCGCCGCTCGTGATCGGGGCGCCGCGCGCGGCGCAGGCGATCGTCGGCGTGTTGCGCAAGGTCGGCGTCGTGAAAGGGCTGCCGACCGCCGAGCCCGATGAGCCGCTGCACACCGACGGGCACGTGATCGTGGTCGGTCTGGGCCCGGCCGCGACCGAGGTGGTGCGGCAGCTGCGCGCGGCGGAGCGCGATGTGACCGTCGTCGAACTGGGCGGCGGCGCGGTGCCGCGGGGGCGCGCGCTCGGAGCGCAGGTGCTGGTAGGGGACGCCACGTATCCCGAGGTGCTGCAGCATGCGCACGTGGAGCAGGCGGCGTCCATCGTCGTGACGGTGCCGGACGCGGCGACGGCGGCGCTCTCCATCCGCGTCGCGCGCAGCCTCGCGCCGGACATTCGCATCGTCGCGCGTGCGCGCTACTCGCGCGCGAAGCCGGACCTGGAAGCGGCGGGCGCCGACGTCGTGGTCGACGAGGAGCACTCGGTCGGCCGCACGCTGGCGGAGGTCTGCACTACATGCTGACCGCGTGCTCGGGCTCGAGCACGTAGCCACCGTCGCGCCACGCGCCGGGCGTCGCCCGGGCGCCCTTCGCGTCGACGTCGAACAGCCAGAGTCCCTCGGCCGCTTGCATCGTCGCGCTGCCGGCGCAGAAGATCGGTGCTCGGACCCCGTCGGCGCGCACCGTGTAGCGGCGGTGCACGTGCCCGCACAGGATGGCGCCGCGCTCGATGGCGGCGCAAGCGGCGAGGTAGGCGTCGGCATTGTCGAGGCCGTGGTGCGGCGTGTCGCGTGCGCCGTCCTCCAGCCGCGGCGCGTAGTGGGAGACGACGAAGATGAAGCGGTCCGAGAGGGCATCGTCGGCGAGCAGGCGTCGAAGCGCGTCGAGCTGCGGTTCGGGCACGGCGCCGCTGGAGAGCCAGGGCGGATTGGGGCGCGCGCTGTTGACGCCGACGATGGCGACACCCTCGTCGAGCAGGCGCACGAACGGCCACGGCTCGTCCGAGACGCGGTAGGCGGGGAGATCGGTCCGCTCGAGATCGCCGAAGACCTCGCTCCACCAGCCCCTGCGTACGACTTCGGGCACATAGAGGTCGTGGTTCCCCGGGACTTGGGCAAAGCCCGCCGGCGCCTCGGTCAGCGGCGTGACGGCCGCGCGCGCGTCGGTCAGTTCGCGACGGGTCCCGAGGTTCGTGTAGTCCCCCGAAAACACGACAAAGTCGACATCCTGCTCGCGCCGAAGCCGGTCGAGCGCTGCCAATTTCTCGTGGCCCTCCGCGAACCGCTTGGCCCGCCCCCGGAGCAGATTGAGCCCACCCAGCGCGCGCTTCCCCAGCCAGTCCACGAGCCGCACGCGCCGAAGCCGCACGGGCAGGTGAATGTCGCTGAAATGGAGGATCCGCACGGCGGGTTTCTACCAGATCGGCATCCGGCGCGGCGGGCGGGGCGAATGAAACTTCATGATCGCCATGGTGCTCTCCTCGTTTGCGTTTTTCGGGCTTCCGGCCGCGGCTTCGGACGTCGTCACCGACTTTTCCGGAAACGGGGCCTCGCTGCGGTGGTACATCGTCAATGACACCGTCATGGGTGGCCGCTCCTCCAGCAAGTTCGATGTCGAAGAGGGGGCCCTCACCTTCGCCGGCACGCTGAACACGAACGGCGGCGGATTCGCATCGATTCGTACCCGGCCTTCGGAGCTTCCGCTCGCGGGTTCCGCGGGAGTCCACCTGCGCGTGCGCGCAGACGGCCGCGAGTACCAGCTTCGTCTCGAGCAGCGCGGCGAGTCGAGCCGGCGGACCACGTCCTACCGCGCCAAGTTCAAGGTGGCCAAGGGCGAGGGTTGGCAAGACGTCTGGCTGCCCTACTCGTCGTTCATCGCCACCTGGCGCGGCCGCACGCTCGACCGGCCGCCGGTCGATGCCGCCCGCGTCGCCAGCATCGGTCTCATGGTCGCCGACGGCATCGACGGGCCGTTCAAGCTCGAGGTGGAGTCCATTCGGACCTACAAGCCGTTCGCCATGAACTCCCTGCGCTGGTCCGCGCGTCCGCTCGTCGTGTTCGCGCCGAAGGCGGACGACGAGCGCGTGAAGCTCCAGCTCGCCGCCATCGAGAAGAGCCGGACGCGCTTCGCCGAGCGGGACATGGTGCTGGTCCTGATCGTG
This sequence comes from Planctomycetota bacterium, assembly GCA_039182715.1. Taxonomy (GTDB): domain Bacteria; phylum Planctomycetota; class PLA2; order PLA2; family PLA2; genus JBCDBY01. Next base: position 2,034 of record JBCDBY010000211.1, on the reverse strand, counting down.
GACGACGGCACCTCCTACGCCGGATCGCGCCCGCTCACCCGCGCGGAGTCCGAGGCGGTGCGTCGCGACCTGCGCGTCGAGCGCGGACGCTTCGTCGTCAAGCTGGTCGGCAAGGACGGGGGCGTCAAGCACGTCAATCCGAAGCCGTCCGACCTCCTCGGCATCTACGAGAAAATCGACGGGATGCCGATGCGACGCTCCGAAATGCGCGAGTAGTGTCTCGTATCGGGCACACCGCGCCCGGGCCACCTCAAGCCGATCTTCACGCTCCCCGATGGTGAACGTGCATTGGGCACGCATTCACCCAGGAGAAAACAGTGAAACGGCATTGGTACATCATGGCGTTCGTCTCCAGCCTGCTTCTCGCGGGCTGCGGCGGCGGGGGTGGCGGCTACGGAGGGAGCCCGACACCGACCAGCCTTACGGGCACGCTTCAAATTCCTTCGAGTCCGATCGCGCAGTCGATCGGCGGACTGGTCGCGGTTCCGAACGCGACCGTCGAACTCATTCGCATCGACGCCGACGGCAATCCGGTCGGCGAAGTCCTCGCTTCGGCCGTGACCGACGCGAACGGCGGCTACACCATCGAGCTGCCGGAAGGCGTCACGCTCGGTCCCGACCTGATCGTGCGCGTCACCGGCGGCCCCGCCAACGGTCTCCGCGCCCTCGCGATCGAGAGGGACACCAACATCGACCCGTCGACCGAGTACCTGCTGCGCGAGCTCACCTCCGACGGCAACTCGCTCGCCGACGTGACCGCACGCGAGATCCAGACGCTCGCGGATCTGCTCGAGGACTACCCGATCCCCGGCGGCGAAACGATCGAGAACGCGATCGACGATCTCGACGATCGTGCCGGCGAGGCGCTCGAGCCGCTCGTCGACGTCGTCGTGCAGGACGAGGGCGACACCGACACGATCTCGGGCAACTACCACTTCATCCAGTTCGGCGTGACCGTCGAGAGCGGCGCCGCGAGCGGCCACTTCGCCGACCGCGGTAGTCTCACGATCGAGTCCGGCGCCGAAGGGGCCGGACGCATCGCCGACATCAACGTGAACGAGTTCGGTCTCTCGCTGTTCGCCTCCCCCGACGGCGGCGGCGCGAGCTATTCGCTCTTCAACGACGACGAAAACGTCTCGGACGATCCCTCCATCCCGTTCCAGTTCCCGGCCGACGGCACGCTCGTCGTGCTCGAGCCGAGCGAGACCGAGATCGACGAGGAGAGCGGTAGCCGCTCCGAGTCCGCGGCGCACATGCTCTACCCGGCCGGCGAGGCGTTCATCGGCGCCCTCGGCTACGGCGAGACGCACTACGGCCTCACCGAGACCGACCAGCTCGACCTCGAGGAGATGCGCGGCCGCACGCTCGAACACTCGCTCTTCGTCACTGCGCCGCAGACGCCGCTCAGCAACAACACGCTGAACAACAAGACCTTTGGCTACATCACGATCGGCGAGCTCTACGAGAGCAACGGCACCCGCGAGCTCTTCGCGGATCTTGGCATCATGGTCTTCGACCGCCGCAGCAACACGACCGGCGAGGTCTTCGTGACCGACGACATCGTCTCCCTCTTCCGCACGCCCGGGCCCGAGACGCTCAACGTCGCGGTCGCCTGGGGCAACACCGGCGAAGGCGGCGTCGACGATGTCGAGGGCGAGGACGACGGCTCCGAAACGCGCGACTACGTCCTCAACCCCGCCACCGGCGCGGTCTCGATGACGCAGGAAGGCGGCGGCGAGGACTTCGACGGATTCTTCGCCAACAACGGGAAGCTGTTGTTCGTCCGCGAAACCTTCATCTCGGGCGACGCGGAAAACAGCATCGCGGTCGCCGTGCGGCTGGGCGAGTCGATTCCGACGACCGACGGCAGCTACAAGGTCATCGGCATGCAGAAGTCCTACGGCACCGACGGCGCCACGCGGACCGCCCGCTTCCCCGGCACCTCCCTCACGATCAACGGCACGAACGTGTCGCTGACGATCGGCGAACAGGTGCACGAAAAGGGTGACGACCTCGACGTCGAGGTCGATGCCG
>JBCDBY010000210.1:0-8158 GCA_039182715.1 Planctomycetota bacterium | reverse complement strand
GTTTTCACGGAACCCGCTTTCACGGAACCCGCCTTCACGGAAGCGAGACGCGCACTACTTCGGGGGCAGCTTCAGCGTGGTGCCGGGCTTGACGCGCACGCTCCAGAGGTTGTTCATCTCCATGATGATCGCGACGCGGCGGCCTTCGCCCTTGCGGGTGCGGTAGAGCTTGCGGCAGATGGCGTACAGATCGCCGTCGCCCTGCTTCACCGTGTAGGCCGAAGGCACGGCGCCGGCGGGCGTCTTCTTCTGCGCCGTCTCCGGCTTCCGGACGGTGGCGGTGCGCGGGTTCGTGACGTTCGCGGTGGGGATGATCAGCTTCTGGTCGATCCGAATGCGGTTGGGATCCGCGAGCCCGTTGGCGCGCACGATCTCCTGGATGCCGAAGTGGACGCGCCCCGGGAAGTAGAGGCTCGAGATCTTCTCGAGCGAGTCGCCCGAGCGCACGACGTGCACGCGCGGCTTCTGGGCATCCGGCTTCGGGCCGGGGATCGGCGTCGGACTGACGTTGGGCCCGCGATCGTTGCTGCGCTCGGCGATGGGGTCGGGCTGCTTGCGATCGGCCGTACCGCGACCGGCTTCTCCACGGTCACGACCGTCGGGGCCCGGCGGGATGACGATCAGCGCGCTGCGGCCATCGTTCGAATCCGAGCCCGACTCGCTCTCGGATCCGCGATTCGATTCGGGCTCTCCACGATCGGATCCCCTTCGATTGGGCCCCGTTCGATTGGGACCGGGCTCGTCGGCGATGGGCGGCTCGGTGGTCCAGACGCTGCCGCGGTTGCGCTCCGCATCGGCCGTTTCCGGTCCTCCGGTGATCTCGCGCGAGTTCCAGCGGTCGTAGGCGATCACGCCCGCCACCACCAGGAAGAGAAGCCCGAGAAGGAAGTACTTCACCCGATCTGCCATCGCACGTCTCCAATCAGCCCTCGTGTCGCCCGGGAGCCTCCGCACGGCGGCTCCGCGGAGCAAACCCCATCATTTCGAATAGTTTCGCATGATAGGCCCCCAAATGTGGGGGGTCAACGCGAACGGGATCCGAACACGAAAAAGGGGCCGCTCCGCGCGCGGCGGAGCGACCCCGTGGATGGAACGCGAACGCTACGCGGGCGCCGGCGGCTGTGCTTCCGCCTTGTCCGCCTCGCGCACGAACTTCACGAACTGCACGAGGAACAGCAGCAGCGCACCCATCGGAATGGCGAGCACCGCATCCGTGAACGCGATCTTGCTCCAGTCTCCGGCGAGGTTGCCCGCACGCCACTCGGCGACGAGCTGCGCGACGTATGCCACGGCCGCGTAGGGCAGCACGCGCAGGAAGAAGGACTTCGGCGTGCCGCCACTCTTCTCCCAGAGCCACGGCAGGTAGATCAGCGTCGGGCTCGCGATGAAGATCGACGAGTAGGTTCCGACCAGCACGCCGATCATCAGGATGAACGCGAAGCCCTCGAGCGGGGAACCGGAGCCGAGGTTGAACGCGAACAGGATCGCCACCACGATCCACGTGGTGAGCGTCGTCCGGATCGTCCGCCGGAACGTCTGGTTGATCGACTTGTTGAGGATTTCCTGCAGTCGCGATCGGCTTGCGGTCGTGTTCTCGCGAATGCGGTCGAACACGACGATCGTATCGTTGATCGAGTATCCGATCAGCGTGAGGAAGGCGGCCACCGTCACCAGGTTGAGCCGCGCGTCGACGATGCCGGTGAGGTTGATCAGCGCGATCAGACCCAGCACGACGAGCACGTCGTGCACGAGCGCGACGACCGCGGCGAACCCGAAGGCCCAGCTGCGGAAGCGGAACGCGACGTAGACGATGATGCCGATGATCGAGAGACCGATGGCGCGCACCGCCGCGTCGCGATGCTGGCGCGCGGTGAAGGGGTCGACGCGGTCCGCCGACGGAAGCGGGTCGGTCCGCGCGAAGAGGCCGTCGATGTTCTCCGGCAGCGGCACCGCCCGCAGCGCCTCCAGACGCTCCGCGAACGGCTTCTTCTGCTCCTCGGTCGACTCTTCCTTGGTGGACTCGGTCTCGAGGAAGTTCATGATCTGCGCGTACTCGGCCGCATCGAACTCCTTGAGCGCCTTGTCGACCGCGAGGTCGATGGCGCCGGCCTGCGAGACCGGATCGGAGAACGAGACGTCGAAGCTGGTCCCGGCGCCCGCCACGCCGTCGACCTTGCGAATCTCCAGGTTGCGCAGGATCTGGCGCTCGCGCGCATACGAGCGGATCGCCTCGGCAACCCAGGCCTCCTCGACGTTCTCGCCGACGAAGGTCAGGCGGCCCTCGGTCCGCCCCGCGTTCTCCTTCAGCGTGGCGCGGAAGGGGCCGGGCATCAGATCGGGGCCGAAGAGTTGGAGGAACTCGTTCTTGAGATCCTCGATGTCGTCCTCGTCCGAGATCTGCTGGGAACGGAACTCGTAGATGCGGCCGGAGTCCTCGGCGACCGTGGTGCCGATGCCCTCCGCGGAAACGCGCACCGAAACGTCGCCGTAGGCGTCGTTCGACTGCGCCAGCTCGGCGAGCTTCGCTTCCACGTCCGTCTTCTTCATCTCGCTGTGGAAGCGGACGATCAGGCGGCTGCCCTCGCTGAAGTCGAGGTCGTACTTCTTCAGGTTCGGCACGCCTTCCCAAAGCAGGGCGCCGGCCAGCATGAGCACGGCCGACGTCGTGACGGCCACGCGCTTGCGCGACATCCAGTCGATCTTCGGCGGGTTGTATTCGCCGTTCATCTTCGCCTCGGTCATCATGCCGCGGCCCATGAGCCATCCGAACACGGTGCGCGACACGTAGAGCGCCGTGAACATCGAGACCAGGATGCCGATCGCCAGCGTCACGCCGAAACCGCGGACGGGTCCGGAGCCGATCTGGAAGAGGAAGTACGCCGTGATGAGTGTGGTCAGGTTGGCGTCGATGATCGTGACGAGCGCACGGTCGAAACCGGTCTCGACCGCCTGGCCGATGGTGCGGCCCTTCGCCTTCTCCTCCTTGATGCGCTCGAACACCAGGATGTTGGCGTCGACCGCCATACCGACGGTGAGCAGCACACCCGCGATGCCGGGCAGCGTCAGCACCGCCTCGAACCAGGAGAGCACGCCGACCAGCAGCACGAGGTTCAGGATCAGCGCGAGATTGGCGATCAGGCCGGGCCCGAAGTAGAGCCACGCCATGATCACCAGCACGCAGCCGAACGCGATCGCGGTCGAGAGCACGCCGCGGTTGCGCGCCGAGCCGGCGAGCTCCGCCGCGATGGTGCGCTCCGAGACGAGGATCGGCTTCTCCTTGAGCGAACCGGCCTGCAGCACCGCGGCGAGCTGCTTCGCGTCGTCCTCGGTGAAGTTGCCGGTGATCTGGCCGCTGCTCCGCAGGCTGCTGTTGAGCCGCGGCGCGGAGTCGATCTCGTCATTGAGGACGATCCCCATGAACTTCTTCTCGGCGTCGCTCTCGAGCTCGGTCAGGCTCGACATGAGGTTGTGGTAGCTCGACTCGACGTTGAACACGACGGCGTAGCCACCGCCGCCCGTGAAGCCGCCGTCGACGTCGCGCCGGTAGAAGACGCTCTCGAGCGCCTCGCCGGTCACGTTGTAGTTGTCGATGATGGTGAGCACCCAGGGCTCGCCGCCCTCGGGCAGGCGCGTCTTCAGGTAGCCGGTTTCGGAGCGTGCGCGCTCGGAGAGCGTGACCCACTTGAGGCCCAGCGGCGCGAGCGGCCGGTCGTCGTCGTCCAGCATCTCCGGACGGATGAAGGCCGCGTTGTCGAGGCCCTTCTCGCGCGCTGCCTTGAACTCGCGCCAGTACTTCTCGTAGTTGAACGGCCCGTCGGGCTCGACCGTGATGCGGAACTCGAGGTTACCGAGGACGGTCACCAGCTCCTTGATCGACTCGACGACGTCCTTGTCCCGCGCGCTCACCTCGAGCGAGAAGCGATCCTCGCCGAGGGGAATGATGTCGATGTCCTTGAGGCCGTATCCGTCGACGCGCTGCTGCACGACGCGAATCGCCTCGTCGAGAAGCTGCTGCTTCGTGCCGGTCGCCGCATTCTCGAAGCGGAAGCGGAACACGAGTTCCGATCCGCCCTTGAGGTCGGTGCCCTGCTCGAGCTTCTCCTGGAAAATGCCCTCGTAGGCCTTCCAACCGAGGAAGCCCACGATGAGGGCGATAACGACGAACCTTGTGGTGAGGCTCTTACCCATGATTGTTTCTCCCTGTCTGCGTGGCGTTCAGCCCCGTGACGGCCCCGGCACGCGCCGGTCCCAACCGCGGAGGGGCGAGCGGCCTACGCAGGGGGTGGGAGGCACAGGTAGCCCGCGCGCAGTGCAGCGCGCGGCGGTGCCTCGCAAGGAGCCGGCGGAAGGAGTTCCGCGGCGAGCCGGCGCGCGTAGAGCGCGGGCGGCAGTTCGGGACGGTCGCCGCCTTCGTCGTCGGCGTCCGGTGTGATCGTGCTGCCGGGCACGAGGCCCGGGGTGAGCTTGCCCCACTGCGCCTTCTGCGGAACCTTGCGAGGTTCCGGGTCTTCGGAAGGAGCGTCGGATTCCAGGTCCTGCGTTGCCGGCATCTCCTGCATGCCCGTCTGCACCGTTGCCGCGGGGGCGGCGCCGAGCGTGACGGCGAGCAGGATCAGCCAGCGATGGTTCATGGGGATCAGCTCTTGGCGGGCGCGGGCTTGTTGCCCTTCTTCTTCGCTTCGTCGGCCTTCTTGTCGAGCTCCGGTCCGTTCTCCAGGTCGTAGATCGACGAGCGCTTCACCTTCAGGCGCATGTCCTTGCCGACCTCGATCGTGACCGTGTCCTCTTCGAGGGCGACGACGGTGCCGAAGATGCCGCCCGTCGTGATGATCTTGTCGTGCTTCTTCAGCTCCTTCATGCGCGCCTGCCGCTTCTTCTCCTTCTTCTGCGTGAGCATCGGCAGGAACAGGAAGAGCAGCATCACGGCGACCATGATGAACAGGAAGTTCGTATCCATGCCGCCGCCGCCTCCGGGCTGGCCCGGCGGGGCCTGATCGGCAGGGGGGAGAGCGAGTATCCAGTCGACGTGCAAGGGGGGCCTCCGGGTCGAAGCCCGCCAGTATACTGGCGCCATTCCGCACCATGAAGCTCTTCGTCGCCATGTCCGGAGGGGTCGATTCGGCCGTCGCCGCCCTGCTTCTGCGCCGGGCGGGCCACGACGTCGTGGGCATCCATCTGCGGACCGGGGTCAAGGCGGAGCCGGCGGCGCCCGGCGAGCGGCCGCGCTGCTGCGGCACCGACGAGGCGGCCGACGCCCGGCGGGTCTGCGCGCTGCTGGATATGCCGTTCTACGTCCAGAACACCGAGCGCGATTTCGCGTCGCTGATTCGTCGCTTCGCCGACTCCTACGCCGAGGGCGCCACGCCCAACCCCTGCATCGCCTGCAACACCGACATCAAGTTCGGCGCGCTGCTGGAGCGGGCGCGGGCGCTGGGCGCCGAAGCGGTCGCGACCGGCCACTACGCGCGCCGCGTGCGGCAGCCTGACGGGCGCTGGGCGCTGGCTCGCGCGCGGGACGCGGACAAGGACCAGAGCTACGTGCTCTACGGCCTCAGCCAGGAGGAGCTCGCGCACGTTCGTTTTCCGCTCGGCGACCTGACCAAGGCGGAGGTCCGCGCGCACGCGCGCGAAGCGGGCCTGCCGGTGGCGGAAAAGCTCGAGAGCCAGGAGATCTGTTTCGTGCCCGGGGGCGACTACCGCGCGATCGTGCGCGAGCGGCGACCGGACGCGTTCACGCCCGGCGAGATCGTCGACGTCGACGGAATCGTGCTCGGCCAGCACGAAGGGGTCGGAGGATTCACCGTCGGCCAGCGCAAAGGGCTGGGGCTCGCATCGGATGAGCCCTGGTTCGTGCTGCGCCTCGAGCCCGAGCACGCGCGCGTGGTGGTCGGCCGCCGCGACGAACTCGGCGTCCGCGAAGCGTTCGTGGACCGCGTCTGCTGGACGTCGATCGTCGCTCCCGGGGAGCCGCTCCGCGTCCACGCCATGCTGCGCTACCGCGCCCGTCCGGTCGCGGCGACGGTGCACGCGGAACCCGATGGCCGCGCGCGGCTCGTGTTCGAGGAGCCTGCCTGGCCGGTTACGCCGGGACAGGCGGCGGTCTTCTACGCGGGCGAGCGCGTGCTCGGAGGCGGCACGCTCGCCCGCGCAGGCATTCCGCTGGGGGGCTAGAGCTTGCTCTTGAGATCCTGGCCCGGCTTGAAGGTGACCGTCTTGCTCGCGGGAATGAGCATCGGCTCCTTCGTCTGCGGGTTCCGGCCCATGCGCTCCTTGCGCATCTTGGCCTGGAAGGTGCCGAATCCCTGGATCTGCATCTTGCCCTCGGTGGAGAGCGCATTGGTGATGCGGCCAAAAATCGTCTCGACGATCTTCTGCGATTCCGCCTTCGAGACCCCCAGGTCTCCGGCCAACGCGTCAATCAGTTCCGTCTTCGTCACTTCCGAACTCCTTGTGCCCGTGTCAGTACCAACTGGCGGCGAGACTAGCAGCGGAGGGAAACCCCGTCAATGAGCGGGTTTTTCCGGAATCCCCGTGTCGCACTCGTCGCGGCCCTGCTGCTGGCCGTCGCGGGCGCGCTCGGATGGGGCTGGCCGGTCGCTCCGGGAGACCCCCCGCACGTACTCGTCGATCGCTCTGCATCGTGTCATCCGCCGGGGACGAGTCCGCCCGGATCCGTCGCCTTCGACGACAGCCGACTGCTGGACGCGATCGGGCGGGCGGTGGCTGCGGGGGCGGGCCGTGTGCGGCTTTACACCGATGGCTGCGACCTCGATCGGGTCACGCCGGCGGCCCTGGCGGTGCCCGTCGAGGTGGTGCTGCGGCCGCGCCGCGATCAGGCGATTCTGCTCGATCTGCGCGCTCCCGACGTCGTCGATCCCGGCCAGTCCTTCGCCGTGCAGGCGGAAATCGGGCGCACGGAGGGGGACGCGACAGGGCCCCGCTCCTTCGCGGTGCGTCTGACCCGGGACGGCGAGAGGATCGGTCGCACCCGCTCCCTCGAGCTCGCACGCGGGCAGCGCCGCACCGTCTCGTTCGTCGACCGCGTCCCGACGACCGGGTCCGTGCGCTACCGCTGTGAGCTGGACGGCGCGCCGGCGCGCGAACTCTACGTGCAGGTCGGTCGCGCGCCCCGCATCGCGGTGGCCGGGCCGGCGCCCGACTGGCCCGGCTTTCGGTTCTTCCCCCTCGACGCCACCACGCCGTTCGACGCGGCGCTGGTTCGCGAGCCGATTCGGTCGCAGCCGGTGCGCGCCCATCTCGAGCGGGCGCTACGCGGCGGGGCGGGCCTGCTCGCGTCGAGTTCGTGGAGGGCGCCGCTGCTGCCGCTCACGGAGACGCCGCCGGCGGGGCGCGCGGTCGTTTTGCTGATCGACATCTCCGGGAGCATGGAGCCGCACCTGCCGGATCTCGTGCGCGCGTACGGATTCCTGCTCACGCGTCTCGATCCCGACGACCGCGTGCTGCTGCTGCGGTTCCGGGACGGTGTGATCGATGCGTCCGCCTGGAAGCCGGCGCGCGACTCGCTTGCGCTCTGGAAGAACGTGCGGCCGCAGGGCCCCACGCAGCTCGGCCCCGCTTTGCGCGAAGCGGCGCAGCGGCTCGCGGAGGTCGGCGCGCGGGCCCGCCGGCTGTACGTGGTGAGCGACGGCGCGTGGGAAGAGGATCTCGCGCTCCCCGAAGCACTCGGCGACGTCGAGCGGGCGGCGCTCTTCGTGACCGACGACGTGCCCGCGCACGCGAAGCAGGCCTTCCCCCGTCACGCCGTGCGGAGCGGCGCCTGGGAACAGGCGCTGGTGCAACTCGAAGAAGAGGCGCCCGATCGCCGCGTGCGCGACGCCGTCGAAGCCACGACGGGCACGGTCCCGGGCTGGTTGCGCGGCGCGCTGCCGGCGACGCGCGTGTTTCGAGACTTTCCGCGTCTCTATCCGCGCGGGCTGGGCGAGTCGATCGCGCTGGCCGCCGGCTCGATCCCGATCGTCGCGGCGCGCGAAGAGGGGGGGCGCATCGTGCAGGTGGCGCCGCCCGCGTTGCTCTCGCCCGCGCTGCTGCGCGCGGTGCTCACCGATCGCGGTGCTCTGCGCCTGCGGGCGCGGCGTGTCGGGTTGGATGTCGAGGTGGAGGCGTTCGGCGCGATCGGTGGACCGCTGGTCTGGTCGGG
>JBCDBY010000209.1:0-8196 GCA_039182715.1 Planctomycetota bacterium | reverse complement strand
TTGGCGAAGAAAGGCGCCGCCATCGCGTGGAGGTTCTTGGAGGTGCTCATGAGCATCGGGCGCATGTCGCCGTCGGCCTTCGGAGCCTCCTTGCACTTGAGGGACTTGTAGCCCTTCGCCATGATCTTGGCGTTCATGGCCATCGCGCGCATCATCGGGTGGCCCTTCTCGAGGACCTTCATCGCGCTCACGATGTCCGCGCGATCGGAGGCCGAGATCTCGACCTTCTTCGCCTCGGCCCACATCTTCTGGATGCGCTTGGCCTCGGCGTCGCACTTCTTCAGCGCGGCCTTGAGCTCGTCGGTCGACGAGATCTTGATCGGGGCGTAGCTGTTCTTGGGGTCCAGCTGACGCGCCATCGCGCGGTAGGTGTTCGACATCTCCATCGCCATCTTGGCGGTCTTGCTCTTCGGGTCGACGGCCGACTCGAGGGCCGCCATGACCGAAAGCATGTCCGCGCTCGCACCGAACGTGGGGCCGAGCAGCTTGGCCGCCGGGTGCTTGCTGGAGACGGTGTTGTACGCATCGCTCAGTGCGGTGCGCTCGACGCGGGAGAGCTGTCGCATCTCACCACGCCAGGAGGAAAGGTCGGCGCGAGCCGTGACGACGTCCTTGGAGCTGCAGGCCTTGTCGCTGCAGTCTCCACAGTCCGATTCGTCACACGCGCCACTCTGCGCCATCGCCAACGGCGAAAGCAGAAGAAGCGAGAAAACAAGTTTCTTCATCGGTTTGTTCAATAAGGGTAACTCGGAAAATGGGACCGGCAAATGGTCCTCACGCTGTACTACGGCGAACCCGGGGGGTCAGTTTCGGAACCATTTCGAACTTTTTCGATCATTCGGGACAATTCCGTGCAATCAACCTTTCCTACGAAGGTTTTTGCCCCATCGACTGTCACGACCGGGATTTCCTCCCGATAAGCGCGGAGCAGCGCCCGGTCGGTCCGGATGTCCACTTCTCGATACGCCCCCGGCACGGTCGCCTCGAGCGCCTCGCGCGCCACGTCGCACAGGGGGCACTGCCCCGGAATCGTGTAGAGCACCACTCTCACCGGATCGTGATCCACGCGAGGACCTCCTTCTGGGCGATGTCGAGCCGGGCGTAGAGGCGCGCCCGCCCGTCCGCGGGGGTGGCGTCGGGCTCGGGCAGCAGCCCGGTGCGCAGGGCCTCGGCGGCTCCGGGCTCGACCAGCCGGCGGCCGACCTCCAGCGCGGTGTCGTAGGTCGAAAGCGCCTGTTCCCGCAGCCACTGCTTCTGCGCGGGCTCCATGCGCACGCGCGGCACCAGGTCGTCGCTGAGGTAACTGAGCGTGACGTAGAGGCTCGCGATCGCGGTCGCGAAGAAGCGGTCGGAGGCGTCCAGCTCGGCGCGGGGCAGCCGCCGGGCGTTCTGCAGCAGCGCCGCCGCGTCGTTGTAGACCAGCTCCGCCGCCGACCGCTTCATCTCGCGAATGCGCCGCGTCCGCGCCTCCAGCTGCGTCGGGCTGCGCGGCTCGGGCGGGAAGATGGTCCGCTGCAGGTCGAGCACGTAGCGCTCGAGGAAGACGAGGTAGTCGCGCTGGTGCTTGCGCGGCAGCGGGTAGCCGACGAGCGGGCCGTACTCCTCGACGAAGTCGACGGCCCCGTCGTTGGCCGCGACCAGCGCATCGACCGCGCGCAGCGCCTCCAGCGCCCGCATCGCGCCGTAAAGCAGCTTCGCCTGTGCAATGACAGCGCGCTGCAGCTTGGGCGCGTTGGGCCCCGGCTCGACCAGCTCGCGCGCCAGCGGCCGCGCCTCGTCCACGCGCTGCTGCAGCAGGTAGCCGCAGCAGAGCAGCGCGCGCACGTGCGACCGGTCGATCGCGGCGCCGCGGTCCGCCGCCAGGAACTGCTCGGCGAGCTCGATCGTGCGCGCCATCGGCGCCTCGCCCCGGAATCGCAGCGCCCGAAAGTCCTCCGCGCGCGGCAGCTCCGGGTGCAGCGTCGGCTCCTCCGCCTGGAAGCTGCGCTGCACGTCGTCCACCGTCACGGTTTGCGCGCACCCGCCGCCGAGCAGGAGCAGGGCCAGTCCCAGCGTCCGCACGCTCAACCCTCCGGCGTCGTCCCGTCGGGTTCGACGAGCGCGAACTGGCGCGTCTCGTAGTGCACCAGCCAGCGGTGCGGGCCGAGCCCCGGCAGCCCGAGCAGGCCGCCGCGCTCCGGGTCGCCCATGATCGAGACGACGTGCGCGCGTACGTTGCGGAACACGCGCGGTCCGAACCCGAGTTCGTCCACGCGCACCCGCTCCATGCGCGCCTCGCTCGCGCTGCGCGCCTTGCCGCGCAGCTGGTTCGCGCGCTCCTGTGAGACGAGTCCGAGCTCGTGCGCGAAGTCCGGTTCGAGGAACAGCCCGTTGGCGCCCGAGTCGATCAGCAGCAGGCGCTCCTTGTCGTTCACGCGCACGCGCGTCCACATGACGCCGGCGAACGCCTTCTTGCCGTGCGGCTGCAGCTCGACCAGCCGCCGCTGGAAGTCGAAGACGACGTTGTAGTTGCTGAGCACCGCCGTGCCGATCGTCGCGTGCACCGCGTTCGGCACGCCGAGCCGCCGCGCCAGGCCGCTCTCCTTCTCCGGCACCAGCGCGATGCCGCCCTCGAGCTTCATGCCGCCGATCTCGACCGACTCCGGCGCCCCGGTGAAGAACCGCGTGGCGTAGCCCGGCGTGACGATCTCCATCGGCATCGACTCCGGCATGTAGAGCTTGCAGGCGCGTGCGGCGGGCCCGGAGAGCACGATGTGCGTGGTGCCGGTGTCGAGGATGCCCGGCATCTCCACGCCGTTGATGCGCACGCGGACGACGGGCACCGTCGCCTTCTCCATCGGCAGCAGGATCGTGCGCGCGGGGCCGCGGATGAAGTAGGCCTGGGGATCGACGATCTGCGCCAGCAGGGCCGGCTTCGACTCGTCACGCGACTGCTCCTCGAGGTCGTCGAGGATCGCACGGTTGTCGGGCGCGGTGCACGCGGCCAGCAGCGCGAACAGCAGGAGGCGCGCCGGCACGGATCGCACGCGGGTCACTTCGTCTCGAACTTGAGGACCTTGAAGTGAAGCGTCGTGACGCTCTTGCCCTTCACGAAGAACTCGATCTTGCCCCCGGCCAGATCGCCCGGCACCTGCCGGCTGTGCCAGGTCTCCGAGCGCTCCTCGTTGGCGCCGGTCTTCGAAAGGCCGCGGTAGCCGATGCAGACCACCTTCTTCTCGCCGACCGTGCGCGCCTGCGGCGGCTTGGAGAGCATGATCGAGCGCGAGGTGGTCGGCTTGCCGTCGGGGCCGTACCACTTCTCCAGCCGCTTGATGCGCAGCCTCGGGTTGCGCGCCGTCCACTCCGTGATCACGCGGCGTCCGGTCTTGCCCGTGACGGTGATCTGCTGGACGCTGCAGTCCCAGGTGCGCCCGGCGGCCTGGATCTTCTCGTTCTCCATCCGCTTGCGGGACTCCTTCTCGCCGTCCATCGCCTCGCCCGCGAGCGGGACCCACCAGCCGACCGTCTTGTCGTCGGTGAGCTGGTTCTTGGTCGTGCGCTCGAGCCGCAGCTGCAGCTTGGTCACCTTCTTGAGCAGCGTCTCCTCGATCTGCACGAAGGGCACGCGCATGGGCGCCTCGCGGGTGACCTTCATGCGCAGGGCGCTGCCCGGCTTGAAGCCGGTCCAGCCGTTGCCGTAGCGCGGGCGCAGGTCCGCCGGCGCGGCGACGACGAGCGAGCAGAGGAGAAGCGGAGCGAGGAGCCGGACCATCCGAGGAATGATAAACCTGTCGGGTCATAGAATCGTCGTTGTGAAACAGCAGCAGTTCCTGCGTGTCGTGACCCGAGACGAGGCGGAAGCCGCCTTCCGCGGCGCGTTCCCGACGGTTGCCGGGGCGTCCGAGCCGGTGCCCCTCCCCGACGCGCTGGGGCGGGTGCTCGCTGCCGACGTGCAGGCAGCCGTCAACGTCCCGGGCTTCGTCCGCGCGAACATGGACGGGTTCGCGGTACGCGCCGCCGACACCTTCGGCGCCAGCGAGGAGGAGCCCCGCACGCTCGCGCTGCGGCCGGAGACGGCAGCGGTGGGGCGCGCGCCGGCCGTGGAGCTGGCGACGGGCGAGGCGATGGCGATCGCGACCGGCGCGATGCTGCCGCGCGGCGCCGACGCCGTGGTCATGGTCGAGGACACCGACGCCGAAGGGGACCGCGTGGAGGTGCGTCGGGCCGTCGCGCCGGGCACGCATCTCTCTTCGGCGGGGTCGGATCTCGCGCTCGGCGAGACGGTCCTGCATCGCGGCGCCCTGCTCACCTCGCGCGACACCGGTGTGCTCGCCGCCCTCGGGGCGACGGAGGTCGACGTCGTGCGGCGGCCGCGCGTGCGGCTCTTCTCGACCGGCGACGAGCTGGTCGCGCCGGGCGAGCCCTTGCCGGACAGCATGATCTACGACTGCAATGGCCGCGTGCTCGCCGACGCGGTGCGCGAGGCGGGCGCGGACGTGGTCGAGGGCGGCATCCTGCGCGACGACGCCGAGGCGCTGCGCGCGCAGCTCGACGCGGCGGTCGCCGATGCGGACCTCGTGCTGTTCAGCGGCGGCACGTCGAAGGGCGCCGGCGACCTCTGCTACCGCATGGTGGCGGAGCGCGGCGAGATCCTCGTGCACGGCGTCGCGCTCAAGCCGGGCAAGCCGATCGTGCTCGCCCGCGTGGCGGACACGCCGGTGGTGCTGCTTCCCGGCTTCCCGACCTCGGCCGTCTTTACCTTCCACGAGTTCGTCTCGCCCTGGCTGCGCGCCCGGGGGGGGCGCACCGAGGGCGGGCCGGAGCGCCGCCGCGCGCGTCTCGCCAAGCCGCTGCGCAGCCAGCGCGGCCGACGCGAGTACGACCTTGTGCACCTCGTGCCCGGCGACGACGGCCTGGTCGCCTGGTCGCTCGGCAAGGGCAGCGGCTCGATTACCACCTTCGCGCGCGCCGACGGCTTCCACGCGGTGCCCGAGGAGATCGAGATCGTCGACGCCGACACGGTCGTGGACGTGACGCTGATCGGACCTCTCCGCGCGCCCGATCTCACGGTGATCGGCAGCCACTGCACCGGTCTCGACCGCCTGCTTGCGGTGCTGCACGAGCGCGGCTGGCAGAGCCGGATCATCGTGGCGGGCTCGCAGGCGGGCGTCGACGCGGCGCGGCGGCGCGAGTGCGACGTCGCCGGGATCCACCTGCTGGACGAATCGACGAACCGTTACAACGAATCCTTCGTTCCCGAGGGAGTGGAGCTGATTCCGGGGTACGGGCGGCGGCAAGGCGTCGTGACGCGCGACGGGTCGCGTGCCGGCCGCATGGTCAACCGCAACCGCGGCGCCGGCACGCGCATTCTCATCGATCGCCTGCTGGATGGGGCGCGCCCCGACGGATACGACTTCGAGGTGCGCTCGCACCAGGCGGTGGCCGCCGCGGTCCAGGCCGGCTCCGCCGACTGGGGCGTCTGCATCGAGAACGTGGCGCGCGATGCCGGGCTCGCGTTCGAGTTCCTGGCGGAGGAGCGCTTCGACTTCCTCGTGCCGGCGTCGCGGCGCGGCCGCGCGGCGGTCGAGGCCTTCGTCGCGCTGCTGCAGGAGCCCGCTACGATCGAGGCGCTGGAGAAGGAGGGATTCACGCAATGAGGTATCTGCTCGTACTGCTGCTCGCGATGCCCACGTGGGCCGACGCGCTCGAAGAACTCGAAACCGCGCGAAAGAAGTTCGAGCAGCTCGACTTCGCGGGCGCCGAGGAGGCGCTTGATCGTGTGATTGCGGCGGAGCCCGAGCTCGGTCCCGCCTACGAGGCGCGCGGGCGACTGCGCGAGGAGCGCGGCGCGACGCAGTTGGCCGCGCAGGACATGCTCGCGGCGAGCAAGCGGGGCGCGGACCTCTGGCTGCGCGCGGGCGCGCTCTTCCTCGAGGTGAACGACTACGACGGCGCGGCCGCCGCCTATCTCGGCTCGTGGAACAAGAACCGCCGGCTCGACAGCCTGCACAACGTCGCCAAGGCGTACGCCTCGGCGGGGGACTGGAAGCGGGCGATCGAAACGTATGAGCGCGTGATCAAGCGCGCCGACGCGGTCGAGCGGTCCGAGCTCTACATGCGGCTGGGCAACCTTCGTTCGCTGGCGGGCGACCACGCGGCCGGCCTCAAGGATCTCGACTTCGCCATCGAGCAGGACACCGCGCTGGTGCGCGGCTATCAGCTTCGCGGGCGCGTGAAGCTGCGCATGGGCAAGCAG
This sequence comes from Planctomycetota bacterium, assembly GCA_039182715.1. GTDB lineage: Bacteria > Planctomycetota > PLA2 > PLA2 > PLA2 > JBCDBY01. Next base: position 1,961 of record JBCDBY010000209.1, on the reverse strand, counting down.
GCGGAGGCGCTCGCCGACTACAACAAGGCGGTCTCGCTCGCGAAGCGGCAGGCGAACCCGCACTTCGTGCTCGGGCTCGCGCACTTCGACCTCGGCCAGTGGAAGCAGGCCATTCAGAGCTTCGAGAGGTCCCTCGCGCTCGGCGAGTCGCAGGGCTACACGAGTCTTTATCTGTTTCTCGCGCGGGGCCGCACCGGCGAGCCGGCGCTGCAGATTCGCGCCAAGAAGGAGCTCATGGAGTTCCTCGACAACCGCCCGAAGAAAGACGGCGAGTGGTTCGCCCGGCTGGGCGGATTCCTGGCGGGCGACGTCACCGAGGAGCAGCTCATCGCCGAGGCGAAGAAGGCGAACAAGCACACCGCCCGCGAGCGTCTCTGCGAGGCGTGGGGCTACATCGGCCAGCGCGCGATGCTCAAGGGCGACGTCGAAAAGGCGAGACAAGCCTTCCGTGCGGCCGTCGCGACCAAGGTCGGCACCTACATGGAGTTCTCCACCGCCGCCGCCGAGCTCGCCCGCCTCGACCGAGCCGCCGAAGGCGAATAGAGGCCGACGTGTCGACGAAGTACTTCAGCGCGCGCCTGGTCTTCGTGCACGTCGATCTGCCCCCCAAGGTCGAAGACGGCAAGGTCTACGAGGAGCGGATCGTGCTGTTGCGTGCGGAGTCCTTCGAGGCCGCCATCGAGCTTGCGGAAGAGTGCGCGCATGCGTACTGCGAAGGACTCGATGGGGTCGAGCCGCTGGATCTCGTTCAGGTCTACGAGCTGGCCGACGATCCCGAAGAGGACGGCGCGGAGATCTACTCCCTCATGCGCTCCAGCCCGCTTCCGCCCGCGGACTATCTCGACCGCTTCTTCGACACGGGCGACGAACACCAAGGCACCGCCGGCTAGCAGCACCAGCCCAGGGACTCCCGGACAGGAGCCCCCGGCCCCCAGCTCCTGGCCCCCAGTTCCTGGCCCCTAGCCCTTCCCCGCTACTTCCATCGCGGCGTACGTCAGAATCACGTCGGCCCCGGCCCGCCGAATGGCCAGCAGCGCCTCGCGCAAGCAGGCGTCGTCGTCGATCCAGCCGTGTTTGCCCGCGGCGCGCAGCATCGCGTACTCGCCGGAGACCTGATAGGCCGCCACCGGCACGTCGACGCTGGCGGCGACCTCGGCAATCACGTCGAGATAGGGCATCGCCGGCTTCACCATCACGATGTCGGCGCCTTCCGCGACGTCGAGGTGCACCTCGCGCAGCGCTTCGCGCGCGTTGGCCGGGTCCATCTGGTAGGTCTTCTTGTCGCCGCCGCGCGGCGCGGAGTCGAGCGCCTCGCGGAACGGACCGTAGAACGAACTCGCGTACTTCGCCGAGTACGCGAGGATGCCGGTTTCGGCATGCCCCTCCTGGTCGAGGGCGGCGCGGATCGCGGCGACGCGGCCGTCCATCATGTCGGACGGTGCGACGAGATCCGCGCCCGCGGCCGCCTGCGACACCGCCATCGCGGCGAGGATCTCCAGCGTCGCATCGTTCACGATCCGCCCGTCCTGCACCAGGCCGTCGTGACCGTCGGTCGAGTACGGGTCCATCGCGACGTCGGTGATCACGCAGAGCTCGGGCAGCGCGTCCTTCAGGTCGCGAATCGTGCGCTGCAGCAGGCCGTCGGGGTTGGTCGACTCGGTGGCCGTGCGGTCCTTCTTCGCGTCGTCGAGCGCCGGGAAGAGGGCGACCGCCGGGATGCCCCGCGCATACGCCTCCTTCGCCTCGGCGACGATGCGGTCGCGCGACCAGCGGAAGCAGTCGGGCATCGACGGGATCGGGATCTCCTGATCCTCGCCCTCCGTCACGAAGAGCGGCCAGATGAGGTCGGCCGGTGAGAGCGTCGTCTCTCGCACCATGCTTCGGATCGCGGCGCTGCGCCGGTTGCGGCGCGGGCGGATGGGAAGGTCGGCCATGCGACGATTATCGGGCACGGCCCTGAT
>JBCDBY010000208.1:0-8279 GCA_039182715.1 Planctomycetota bacterium | reverse complement strand
GCCCCCGGCCCCTGGCCCCTGGCCCCTGGCTCCTGGCCCCTAGCTCCTGGCCTCACTCGGTATCGCGCTCGGACTCGGTCTCGCGGGCGAGGCGTTCCTCGTCGCTCTCGACCTCGCGACCTTCCGCCTTCGCCTTGATGCGGGCGAGGCGCTCGCGCTCGCCCGGCGGCATGAAGACGCCGGCATCGAGGCGATGCTTGACGATCGACGGCGTGACGAAGAAGTCGAGCTCCGACTTCACCTTCGTCTTGCGTTCGCGGCTGAAGAGGTACTTCAGACCGGGGATGTCCATGAGCAGCGGGATGCCGGACCGGTCGTCGATCTCGGAGATCGTGTAGAGCCCGCCCATGACGAAGGTCATGCCATCCCGCAGCGTCACGACCGTCTCCGAGTTGCGCTGCGCGATGATCGGGTTCTGGACCGTCAGGTCGGTGCCCTGCACGGTCAGGAAGTCGGTCACCGACGAGACCTCGACGCGCACGCGCAGCTTCACGTACTCGCGGCCGATATGCAGCGGCGTGAAGTCGAGGCGAATGCCGGTGTCCTTGAACTTGGTCGAGATGCGCTCGCTCGAGCCGACGATCGTGATTTCCGAGATCGGCGTCTCGGTACCGGTCACGAGCGTGGCCAGCTGGCCCTGCGCCGCGACGATGCTCGGCTCGGAGAGGATGTTCGCGCTGCCGCGCTCCTGCAGCGCGTTGATCTCCGCGTTGAGCGTGCTGCTGTCCATCCCGAGGTCATCGAAGAACAGGCTCAGGCCGCTCGCGTTCGGCTCGGTGAACGAGGCCGGCTTGAAGCTGCTCGTGAACCCGCGGAAGAATGCGTTCGGCTTGTCCGCGCCGCGATCGAAGGTGATCGACGTGCCCAGATCGAGTCCGGAGTCGAGCGTGACCTCGACGACCTTCGCCTTGATGAACACCTGCGGCGTCGGCACGTCGAACCGGTCGAGGAACTCCTCGACGATCTCCTTGTAGGGCGGCGGGAAGACGATAATGAGAATGTTCTCGTCGACCTGCTCCTTGCCGAGCGGCGGCGCGGATAGGCTGATGCGCTTCTGCTTCTCGTCCTTGTCGAAGTTGAACGCGTAGGTCTTCCTCTTCGGGATGAGGTACTCGATGCCCGGAATCTTCAGCTTCTCGATCGACTCCTTCAGGTTGGTCGACGCGACGTGGTTCGTGCGATAGAACCACATCAGCTTGCCGTCCTTGCGGACGACGAGTTCGTCCGTGAGGAACTGGTAGTCCGGCGGCGGCGGCGGCTTGGGCGCGGCTGCCTTCTTCGCCGGCGCATTCTTTGCCGGCGCTGCCTTCGCCGCCTCTTTCTTCACCGGCTGCGGCTTCTTGTCCTGCGCACAGACCGCAGCCGCGGCACCGAGCAGAACGATCAGGACACGAAGCGATCCGGTCATCACATGCCTCCCGCTAGTCCCGCGTCACCAGCTCGATGAGTCCCTGGGTGACGGTCGGGATCTTCTTCTTCTTCTTGCCCACCGCCTTGATCGCACCCACCTCGCCGATGACGTCATAGCCGTCCCGGCCGGCGAGCTTCTTCAAGGCGCGCTGGAAGCGCTTGGTCGCGCGCTTCAACAGCAGGTGGTAGCGGGGATCGTCCGCGTCCAGCTCCTCTTCGAGGATCTTCTTGTACTCGGGGATCTCGGCCCAGACGGAGTCGGCCACGCAGACGGCCGGGGTCTTCGGGTGCTTCTTCTTGCCGTAATAGAGCTGCGCACGATCCACGACTTCGAAGTCGTGCTTGGGTTCCGCAGCCACGGCTCGTTCGCCCAGGACCGTCGCGCACAGCACGAGGGCCCCAGCCAGCATCCACAGCGCTGCCGGACCTCGTCCGATCGCGCCCCAAACCACATCTCGCTTCATCTGAATTTCGATCTCCACGACGACATAGAACAAGCGCCGTGCCCATACGCTGCCGGACTTCGCCGCCATGGCCGAAATCCCCCGCGCCAACCTTGGTTTGATCGGTTCGAAGCTCGTGTTTTCCCAGCGGAGAGAGAGCTTTGACGGAATTAACCGCCACATTCCGCCAGTATCGGAATCCGTCAGGGGAATCCGCCACACAGACACGGGGCGAGTGGCGCCTGCTGCGCTCCACTCGCCCCGTTCTTCGTCCGGCTCGGCCCCGCCTCGCGACCCACGCGCGAATCATTCCTGCCTGTCGACCTTGAATACTCCTGAAAACTTCAAAAACCAAAACTGAGGTCCCGAAGGCCAGGCATCAAGCCGGTTCAACGACCAACCTAGCGGCTTTGACTAACCAGTCAATCAAAATCACCAGACTTTTTGACTGGCTGGTCAATTCCGTCTGGGCACGACACCGCGCAGAGCTAGAATTCAGCCGATCGTGAGGGATTTTGCCGCCGTTCTCGTCGAGGCCCGCAAGGAGGCTGGGCTTACGCAGACCGAGGTGGCGGCGGCGGCGGGGCTGACCTCGTCCTACCTCAGCTTTCTGGAGAACCGCAAGAAGCCGCCCCCGTCGGACGACGTCTGCCGGCGGCTGGCCGTCGTGCTCAAGCTCCCCGCGAAGGCGCTCCTCGAGCCGGCGCATATGGAGCGCGCGCCCGAGGAGCTGCGCGCCCGTGTCGAGCGCCTGACGCACTCGCTGCATCGCGAACGTCGATCGCTGCGCACCTTCATGGAAGGACTGCTCTCGCCATTCCTCTTCGCCGGCCCGCCCGGCTACCGGGAAAGCGCCATCGACGCACTGGGCGTTTCCCCACGGCGGCGCCGGCGCATCCGCGAGGCGGTCCAGCGCGCGGAGCAGCGGCCGGCCGACCGGCGCCGGGAGATTCGACGCTTCCTCGACGAGCTGAGCGAGGAGGAGCTGAGCGAGCTTGCCGAGCGGCTCCCCCACCTCGAGCAGGAGTTCCTGCTCGACCCCGGCTCCACCGGAGACCTCAAGGAGCCGCAGCCCGGCGACCGCGTCGTCGTCGATGGACAGCTGACGCCCAAGACGGGCGACCTTGTCTATCGCGAGGACGGCAGCGTGCGACGTCTCGAAGAGGGCGACGCGCCGGAGGGGCGCGTCATCGTCGAGATTCGCCGAAGGCTCCGATGATCCGCAAGTGACGAAGTTCGCCTAGCCTCTCCCGCTCGCATGCGCGCCAAGCTGCTTCCCGGTCTCGCCCTCGGCCTGCTGCTGCTGCCCTGCATGACGGCGTGGCTCGACGCCGCGCGCAGCGTGAGCGGCGAGCGCTACGCCTACCGCACGCTGCCGCGTCGCGTCGTGGTGCTCGGCTTCGACGGCGTCGATCCCGATCTCGTGCGCGAGTATCTCGACCGGCTACCCGCGCTGCGCGCGCTGGCCGCCGACGGCTCGATGCTCGACTGCCGCACGACCAACCCGCCCGAGTCGCCGGTTGCCTGGGCGACGTTCGCGACCGGGCGCAACCCGGCCGGCCATGCCATCTTCGACTTCGTGCGTCGCGATCTCGACAGCGACGATCCCTACCTGCCGCGCAACGGCATGGTCGATCGGGTGCCGCCGATCTTCGGCCGCTTCGGCTTCCCGATCCGCCCGCCGCGCGCCATCAACCGGCGGGTGGGCGAACCGTTCTGGGAGCCGGTCGCGCAGGCGGGCTACCGCGTCTCGATCCTGCGCATGCCGCTCACGTTCCCGGCGGAACTCTCGCGCGGCGGTGAACTGCTCGCCGGTCTCGGCGTGCCGGACCTGCGCGCCTCGAACGGCTCCTACACGCTCTTCGCGTCCGGCCCGGAAGCCAACGAGGGCGACACCGAATTCGGTGGCCGCCACCTGAAGATCTATCCCGAAGACGGCGTCGCCGAGTCGCGTCTCGAAGGCCCGCCCGATCCGCGCCGGCCCGGTACCGGTGCGCGCCTGTCCGTGCCGGTGCGGTTCCGATTCGCGGTCGACAGCGCGTCGGTCTCCGTCGACGACAACGAGGCGGTGCCGCTGCAGCCCGGTCTCTACAGCGAGTGGGTGCCGGTCCGGTTCGATGCCGGCCCGCTCGTGCGCGTGCACGGGCTCGTCCGCTTCGTGCTGCTGCAGACCGGTGAGACGCCGGCGGTCTACGCCTCCCCGATCCAGATCTCGCCGCGTCGTCCGCTGGTGCCGATCTCGGTGCCAGGGAGCTTCGCGGGTGAGCTTGCCGATCGCGTCGGCCTGCGCAAGACGTCGGGCTGGCCCGAGGACACCTTCGCGTCGAACGACGGCGTGCTGCGCGACGAGCTGCTGTTCAAGGACATCCGCGACACCTACCGCGCGAACGAGCGGGTGCTGCTCGACCGACTCGACCACAGCGGCGCCGACCTGCTCGCCATGGTGTTCACGGCGACCGACCGCGCCGCGCACATGTTCTACCGCTACCGCGATCCCGAACACCCCGCGCACGATCCCGCGACGATCGCGCGCTTCCGGAAGACGACCGGCGTCGCCGACCCGATCCTTGCGTCCTACCGCTGGATGGACGAGACGATCGCCCAGGTGCGCGCGCGCCTGCGGCCCGAGGACCTGCTGCTGGTCGTCTCCGATCACGGTTTCCACACCTGGCACTACGGCGTCAACCTGAACACCTGGCTGCTCGAGAAGGGCTATCTCGTCCTGCGCGACAACGAGGGCGACCGCACGCAGCGCAACCTGCGTCAGTTCTTCGGCGGCGGCGTCGCGACGAGCGACATCGACTGGTCACGGACGCGCGCGTATGCGCTGGGACTGGGGCAGATCTACATCAATCAGAAGGGCCGCGAGAGCCAGGGCATCGTCGAGAATCCCCAGGCGCTCGCCTACGAGATCATCGACGAGCTACAGAAGCTGCAAGGGCCCGACCATCGACGCGTGTTCACGCGGATCCACCGCGGTCGCGACATCTTCCGGGGCCCGTTCCTGCGCGACGCGCCCGATCTGCAGTGCGCCTTCGCGCCGCGCTACCGCGTCTCGTGGCAGACAGCGCTGCTCGGCGTGCCGCGGCGGATCTTCGAGCCCAACACCTACGCGTGGTCGGGCGATCACTGCAGCAACGACGCGTTGCAGACGGCCGGCATTCTCGTCACCAACCGGCGTCTACCGCCGGACGCCGACCCCGGACTCGAGGACATGGCCGCGACCATCTGCGCGCAGTTCGGCCTGCCGCCCCCCGAGGGGTCGATCGGCCGGAATCTGTTCGGGGACTAGTCGCCCGCGCCGGGGACTACCTTCTCCCGCTTCGCTTCTTCGAGCGCCTCGAACGCGAGCGCCGCCCGCGTGAGCGCCCGCTTCAGCAACGGCGACCCCCGCTCGTCTTTGATCTGCTCCGCCTCGACATACCCGCTCAATGCCTCCACGTCCTCGTCGACGAGACTCGAGTGCCGTACCGGGCTGCGCGTCAGCTCCGAGCGGCGCAGCGCGCGCCGTCGTGCTTCCGCCCGCGCCAGCGCGGCGCGATGCGCGCCCAGACTGCCGATGACCGCCTCGCGATCGCCGTCGCAGCCCACGCACTGCTTGCGCCCGCGGCAAACCGAGCAGGTCACCTCCGCGTCGCCCTGCTGGACCTTGCCCAGCCCCGCGCAGTGCGCGCAGGCGCCCGGCTCCATGACGACGAAGTAGGCCTTTGGAAACTGCCGAAGGGTGCCGACGTGCGCGTTCTCTTCGAGTTCGAGCGCGACGTACGCATCCTTCAGATAATCCGCGTCCTCCTTCGAGAGGCACCAGCGGCACTCCTCGTCGGTGGTCACCCAGAGCAGCGAGCGATCACAGTCGGCACACTGGCGCGAGTACGGTCGCACCTCCGCGCGGCATCGCGAGCAGTGGGGCGTACGCCCTTCCCACGCGACCGACGGGGGCATGACCGACCAGACGCCGAGCCCCACGAGCGCGGCCACGGTCAGGGCGGTGTAAGCAAGCCACTTCATCGAAGCCGCTTATTGTACGGCGTTGCCCCAGCCGCCACCCCCGGGCGTCTCCAGCCGCAACCGGTCCCCGGGCGCGACCTCGAATCCGGCGCGCCCGCCGACGTCTTCCTGCGAACCGTCCGCGCGCAGCAGGGTATTGCGACCTCGCGCGCCCGCGGCACCCCCCTGTAAACCGTACGGTTGCTTCACACGGCGGTCGGTCAGCAGGTGAACGACGCAGGGCGCGAGGAAGCGGACGGTGCGCACCATGCCGTCGCCTCCGGGCTGCGCGCCCGCGCCGCCGCTGCCGCTTCGGACCGCCAGCTCGTCCACGCGCAGCGGCATCTCGTTCTCGAGCGCCTCGATGGGCGTATTGCGGGTGTTCGTCATGTGCGTATGCACACAGCTCGCGCCCGCCGCCGTCGGCGCGCCGCCCGCCCCGCCGGCCATCGTCTCGTAGTAGGTGAAGCCCGCCCCACCGACGGTGAGGTTGTTCATGGTGCCCTGCGACGCCGCCGGCACGCGATCGGGGCACGCCTGCGCCAGCGCGCCGAGCACGACGTCGACGATGCGCTGGCTCGTCTCGACGTTGCCCCCCGCGACCGGCGCGGGGTAACGCGCATGCACCAGCGTGCCTTCCGGCGCGTGGACGTCGAGCACGCCCTGCACGCCCTCGTTGAGCGGCGTCTCCGGCGGCAACAGCAGCGCGAGTGCATAGGTGACCGCCGAGAGCGTGACGGCGTAGTTGGCGTTGAGCGGCGCTTCGACCTGCGGGTGCGTGCCGGTGAAGTCGACGCGCAGCCGACCGTCCGCGACGGAGAGCGCGACCTCGATGCGCAGATCGCCGTCGAGCGCATCCGCGAAGCGATGCACGCCGGACGGAATCGTCGCGAGCACCTTTTCGGCCGCGCCACGCGCCGCCGCTCGCAGCGCGTCCGCCGCCGCGAGCAGGCGCGTCTCCGGGTCGCGTGCGTCCGCGAGACGCTGGATGCCGCGACGCAGGGTCGCGACCTGCGCGAGCAGATCCTGGCGACGCTCGGCGGGGCCACGCATGTTGGCGACGAGCAGCGCCATCATCTCCTCGTCGACCTCGCCACCGCGCACCAGTCGCACCGGCGGGATGCGCAGTCCCTCGCCGTGGATGTCGCGCGCCAGCCCCAACGAGCCCGGCGCGGCGCCGCCCACGTCGGCGTGGTGCGCGCGGTTGGCGACCAGGAAGGAGCCGGCACGCGCGATGGCGGTGATGTCGGGCAGGTGCGTACCGCCCGCCCACGGGTCGTTGAGTACGACAACGTCGCCGTCGCCGGGCGGGCAGCGCTCCAGCGCCGCGCGCACGGAGAGCGGCATGGCGCCCAGGTGCACCGGAATATGGGCCGCCTGCGCCACGAGCCGTCCTTCGCCGTCGAAGAGCGCGCACGAAAGATCGCGGCGCTCCTTGATGTTCACGCTCGTGGCGGCGCGCATCAGCGCTTCGCCCATCTCCTCCGCGACGCCACCGAAAAACGCGTCGTAGACGGCCAGATCCGCGGCATTCATGCGATCACCTCCAGGCGCAGGGTGCCGTCGGCGAGCGGATCGATGCGCCAGCCCGCCGGCACAACGGTCGTTGCGGTCGTCTCCGTGATGACGGTCGGGCCGAGCAACGCGCGTGTGATCGCGCCCCGCGCCACGCGCGGCGGCGCCGCCTTCGCGTCAGCCCGCGGAGGTGCCGGCAGCGACGGAACGGGCTCGCCGCGTTCGACCGCGGCGACGCGCAGGTTGACCACTTCAACCGCGCGCGTGCGATCGGCGTAGCCGTATGCGCGCTCGTGCGCAGCGTGGAACCGCTCGATCAGGTCGGCGTCGGCCGTCACCGCCAGCTCGTGCGACTGGCCCACGTAGCGCACGTCGGCGGTGCGCTCGCCCGCTTCCGGGAACAAGGCGAACTCATGCTCGAGACGCGCCACGCACGCGTCGGCCGGCTGCAGGACGGTCCGCACGTAGTCGCGGCGCCGGTCGGCGCGCCGCATGCCGTGCGCGGAAAAGGTCCCCGGGTCGTTCGGCAGCAGCACGGTGCGCATGCCGAGCGCCTCCGCGAGCGCGCAGGCGTGCAGGCCGCCGGCGCCGCCGAACGCGATCAGCGCGCAGAGCCGCGGATCGACGCCACGCCGCACCGTGACCGTGCGAATGGCGCGCTCCATCGTCGCGTTGGCGACGCGCAGGATGCCCTCGGCGTGCACGCCCACGGCGCGTTCCGCCCGCGCGCGGTCGAGCCGCAGGCTGCCGGCGAGAGCGTCCTCTTCGCTCAGATGCCCGAGCACCAGGTGCGCATCGGTCACCGTCGGCCGCTCGCCCGTGCCGTAGCACGCCGGGCCCGGGTCGGCGCCGGCGCTCTGCGGTCCGACGCGCAGCGCGCCCAGCGCATCGAAGTGCGCGAGTGAACCGCCGCCCGCCCCGACG
>JBCDBY010000207.1:0-8281 GCA_039182715.1 Planctomycetota bacterium | reverse complement strand
CCGGGCCATGAGTGCCGCAAGAAGGGCGACGAGGGCTGCGCCGCGGAGTCGCCGCTGGCGCAGAACAAGTACCACGGGATCTTCGCGTCGGGCGGTTGCGCCGCCGCGCACACCAGCAACCTCGCGCCGGCGCTCATCGCGCTCAAGGCGCAGGTCGAGTGCGTGCACCCTGACGGCAACCGCACGATGGATGCGGAGCTGCTCTATGACGGCGGCGACCTCGCCTTGCGGCCCGGCGAGCTGATCCGCGCGGTCAAGCTGGCCCCGTCGCCGATGGGACGCAACAGCGTCTACCTCGAGGTGCGCGAGCGCCAGAGCTTCGACTTCGCCATCGCCGCGGTCGCGGCCGCCGCGCACGTAGAGGGCGGCAAGGTGAAGGAGATCCGCATCGTGGCGGGCGGCGTCGCGCCGACGCCCTACCGCCTGCGGGCCGTGGAAAATGCCCTGACCGGCAAGAAGCTCGACCCCAACGCCGCCGAGTTCGCGGCGGAGGGCGCCAAGCCGCTCGCGCAGAACGCGTTCAAGGTCCCGATTCTCAAGCAGCTCGTGCGCCGCGCGCTGAAGGAGCTTGCGCAATGAAGCCGATCAAAGCCTGCCGCTGGCTCGAGAACAAGGCGTTCATGATGGGCCCGTCGGCCGAGAAATCCCCCGACGAGGATCTGCTCGATCAGTTTTCGACGCCGTGCTGGTGCTCGAAGACCCACGATTCACTGGGCCCGGACGGGGACGATGCGGATCTGAAGGGGTGTATAGGGGCGAAGACCCGCGACTGCTTCGAGTCGGAGATCTGACGGGAGATCCGGGTTCGACGTCCGACGTTCGACGTCGAACGTCGAACCCGGCTCAAGGTAGGGGCCGATCGGCCCGAAGACCCATGCAATGGGCCCCATCCTCGAAGCCGCCGTCCTGGGCCTCGTCCAGGGTCTGACCGAGTTCCTGCCGGTCAGCTCGAGCGGCCACCTTGCGCTCTTCCAGCACATTTTCGGCTGGGAGGACGCCGAGGCGAATCTCGCCTTCAACGTCGCGGTCCATCTCGGGTCGCTGGCGGCGGTCCTCATCTACGTCCGTGCCCAGATCGTCGCGATGTTCACGAGCGAGCCGCGGCTTTGGCTGGTCGGTGGCGTTGCCACGATCCCGATCGTGGTGGTGGGGCTCACGCTCAAGGACTCGATCGCCGAGATCTCGACGAGCCTCTATGCGGTGGGCGGCTTCCTGCTCTGCACCGCCGGGTTCCTCGCGCTCTCGACCCGTCTGCGCGACGGCGCGCGCAAAGCGGCGGAGCTTCCCGTCCCGCGTGCGTTCCTCGTCGGCTGCGCGCAGGCGATCGCAATCTTCCCCGGCATCAGCCGCAGCGGCAGCACGCTCGTCGGTGGCCTCGCCGTCGGCCTCGAGCGCGAAGAGGCGGTGCGATTCAGCTTCCTGCTCGCCATCCCCGCCATCGCGGGCGCCGGCCTCTTCACCTTCCTCGACGCGCGCGAGGGCACGCTGGGCGACCCGGTCCCGCTCATCGTCGGCGCCGCCGTGGCCTTCTTCGCGAGCCTCGTCGCCATGCGCGTGATGGTCGCCGCGGTGGTGCGGAAGAAGCTGGGTTGGTTTGCGGGGTATTGCGCGATCGTGGGATCGATCGCGATCCTGTCGGGCTAGGGGAGCTGCGAGCTGCGAGCCGGGCGCGTACCTGCGCCTCACACCCTTCCGGCTCGTAGCTCGTAGCTCGCAGCCAGCCTCCGCTAATCCACCACTCGCATCCCCACGACCACGTTCCCGGTGTACTTCTCGTCCCGGATCTCCACGTCGTCGCCGACCTTGACGTCGCTGCCGCCGACGGAGCGGCGTAGCTCGATCTCGATCACTTTGAGGATGCCGCGCGACTCGAGTTCGACCTGGCGGCCGAAGTTGGCGACGTCCATGCGCGTGACCGGCCCGGCGCCGGAGCCGCGGCGTCCGCGCTGGATCGCGACCTTCCAGGTCAGCTCCTTGGCGTTCGTGCCCTTGACGCGCCGCTGGTCGCGATTGAGCGGCCGCTTGCCCCGCAGCTTCACCTCGCTCGCGTTCTCGATGAGCTGCGTGTGGTTCATCTTGGCGAGCTTGCTGCTCTCGAGCTGCTTGATGAGGCCCATGACGTTCGCAGAGAGTTCGCGGAACTTCTTTGCGTCCTGGGGCGCCTGCTCGATCGCCTGCTCGAAGGCGTTGGCCTGCTTGTAGGAGGTGTTTGCCACGTAGCCGAGCACGCCCACGAGGATGGCCATGACGACGACGTAGAGCTTGACGGGATCTTCGGTCATCGGACGCCCGCCTTGTTCATGGCCGCGCGGGTTCTGGCCGGACCGGATCGCCGATCTCCGCGTCCGCCCTCGTCGCGGTGACCGTTGGCCACAGCTTCCTCGGGCGTCCTCGAGCTCGACGACCCGTCCTCGCCCAGAACGGGCGACCGGAAGGCTTCGCGCCGAACTTCCTCGCGATTGGTTCTGTTTCTTCTCAAGTGAGACTCCGTTGCCCGCGCGCAGCCATGATCAAGGCGGGCTACCTCTTCGCTTCCTTCCACTCGAGGCGGACCTTGCCGTAGTTGGAGCCGGCGATGGGGGAGATGCCGACGCCCGACGGCGGCGACTCGAGCCCTTCCATCTCCGGGAGTTCGGAGATGTTCTTCTGCAGCAGCTCGCCGGTCGTCGCGCTGTCCACGATCGCCGTCAGGCGCACCGTGTCCTGTTCGAGGTCGATGCTGTCGATGTCGACGTAGCCCTTCTCGTCGCGCACCTTGCCGACGACGCCCATGATGGCGTTCCAGCGGTTGAGCGAGCTGCGGATCGGCTTCACGCCGGTTTCGCCGACGATCTTGTTCAGGTGCTTCTGCATCTTGCGCAGCGCACGGTTGAACCGCTTGAGCGCATGATGCGGCGTCTTGCCGTCGCCGTTCTCGACCTCGACCGCGTCGAGCTTCATGCGTTCCGACACGAGCGCCTCGCCGAGTCCGTTGAACTTGCCGACGATCTCGTTGAACGGCTTATAGGCATCCGTCTGGATGCGATAGAACATCGTGTCGTCGCGCGTGCCCTGCAGGTCCTTCTTCTTCTTCACGAAGTAGAACGACGCGGCCATCAGCGCCAGGAAGAGCAGCGTGACCGACACGGCGAGCGTGCCCTTCAGCAGCTCGAACTTGTTGGCGACCTTGAGGTCCTCCTGGCGGAAGTCGATCGGAAGCGCGCCCGCGCCGACGCCCGCCAGCGCAAGGCCGAGCGCGACGGTGCCGTTGCCGTCGAAGTCCCGAGAGGAGTCACCCTGGTCGTTGCCCGTCTTGCCGTCGAAGTAGTCCGACGGCAGGAACATGTCGATCGTGCGGCCGAGACGCTCGGAAAGCAGGTCGACCAGGCCGGGCACGCGGATGCCGGGGCCGGTCACCAGCATGCGCGGGCTCGCGCTGGTGCGCAGCGCGGCGCTGCTGCGCACGTACTCGCGCTTCAGCCGCGCCACGAACTCGTCGCGCTTCTGGCGGAAGAGGTCGCGCTCCAGCTCGGCGTGGCTCTTCTCGGTGTCGACCTTGTCGTCGAGGCCGCCGTCGGCCGCCACGATGAGGTCGTCGCCCTCGTTGCCGCGGGCGATCTCGAGCAGCTTCTCGTCCGCCTCGTTGAACTCGATATCCATGTCGCGGGCGAGGCCCTGCGCGATCGAGTCGACGCCCATGCGCACCGAGCGCAGCGCCCGCAGCTTCCCCTCCTGGATGAAGAGGATGTCGGTCGAGCGGTGGTTGATGTGCAGCAGGATCGTGTCGGGCGACTCCGCGAGCACGCCGGCCGCCTGGACGGCGTGCAGCGTCGCGATCGCGTCGAGGTCGAGCGCCAGCAGCTCCACGCCCGCGTCGCGGCAGGCGTCGATGCGCCGGCGGATGTCCTCTTTCTTGGCCGCGAAGACGAGCAGGTTGGTGCCGTCGGTCGACTCCTGGATCTTGGCGAACTGCACGATCACGTCGTCGGCGTCGCAGTCGTGCAGATGGTGCTCCGCCTCGTACTTGACGACCTTCTTGATCTGGTCGTCGGAGGTGAAGGGCACCGGAATCTCGCGGGTGACCGTGTCGTGGGCGTCCACGCAGGCCACGACCGCGTTCTTCGGCATCGACTTGAAGATCGAGGCGAGTGCCTCGTTCAGCTCCTCGGGATCGGGCATGCCGCCCCGGGAGGTCACCGTGCGCTCCTCGTAGCGCTGGATGCGCACCTTCTTCGCGGTGCCGCTCAGTTCGACGGCGCGAACGCCGCGGGGGTGGATCTCGAGTCCGACTGCCTTGCCCATGCGAAGCCCGTATCTTAGCCGCCCGGCGTCGAACCGGGACCATCCTCCTCGCGGAGAATCTCGTCGATCGCCTGGCGGGAAACCGCCGCCAGCCGCTCGATGCGCTGCCAGCGCTCCGAATCGAGCTCGGTCAGGATGGAGCGACGCTTCTGGTCGTAGCGCACGATGATGTCGCGCACGCGCCGCCGCTGGCTCGCCGTCAGGTCGTACTTCTCCTGGAACGCGTCGGCGCGCCGGTCGGCGCTGGGCGTCGCGGCCTTGCGCGGTGCCGCCCGCAGATCGCTCATCCAGGCGCCGGCGCCCAGGCCCGCCACGAAGGCGAGCAGCAGCGCGGCGGCGATGGTCCGCTTGAGGCCCGCCATTACCGGCTCTCCAGGAGCGGGTCGCTGCCCGCCTGCAGGTCCGGACCCAGCAGAAGCTCCGGCATCACCTCAAGGGCGAGATAGCCGAGGCCGACGGCCGCCAGCACCGCCGCGGCGACCAGCGCCCGCCGCACGAAGCGGCGCAGCTCGATCACATCGGCGGTCGGGGGCGTCGCGCCCTGCAGCAGGGCGGCGGCGACGACGCGGTTGGAGAATCCCTCCGTCGGCTTGGGCGCGCCGTCGAGGACGGCCGCGGAAATCGTGCGCAGCTCGTCCAGCCGCGCCTGCAGCGCGGGGTCGGACTGCGCCGCTTCGCGCACCACCGCGGCGGTCGCGGCCGGCAGCTCGCCGTCGAGATAGCGCCAGAGATCGGAATCCGTGTAGTCAGGCATCGTTGCTCAAAACCTCTTTGAGTCGCTGCCGTGCGCGGTGCAGCCGGCTTTCGACCGTGCCGATGGAAACGCGCAGGACGGCGGCGATTTCGTTGTAGGAGAGCCCCTCGAGCTCGCGCAGCGTGAGCACCTCCCGGTAACGCGGGGCGAGGCCGTCGATGGCCGCCCGCACCCTTCGACGCGTTTCGGTGCGCGAGGCTTGCTCCGAGGGGCCGTGCGTATCCGATTCGATGCGCTCCTCCTCCTCCAGCGCCACCGAAGGGCGGCGTGAACGCTTCTTCACGTGGTCCTTGGCCGTGTTGGCCGCCACGCGGTAGAGCCAGGTGTAGAAGCGCGAGCGTCCGTCGAAGGCGTCGATGCGCCGGAAGACCTTGAGGAAGACCTCCTGGGCGACGTCCTCCACCTCGTGCCGGTCGCGGACGATGCCGTAAATCAGGGCGAAGATGCGGTCCTGGTAGCGCTCGACGACCGCCCGTAACGCATCGGGATCCCCGGTGCGCAGTCGCGCAACAAGATCGGAATCACCCGGTCGGGCCTCGGCGGCTTTCATAGCGAGCGGCATCGTATCGCCCCATCTGGGACGACCGTGAGACGACGCGCAGGACGGGTTTATTCCCGGGGGGAGGGAGTTTTCAGTTGTCAGTAATCAGTGCGCCGCGGGAGAAACTCGGGTCGTCCGATCGCCCACTGAAAACTGCCAACTGATCACTGACGACTACTCCTCCTCGTCGAAGATGTGGCCCATCTTCTCCTGCTTCGTCTTGAGATAGCGCTCGTTCTTGGGGTTCGAGGGCACCTGGATCGGCACCCGCTCCACGATCTGCAGCCCGTAGCCCTGCAGTGCCCGGAACTTGCGGGGATTGTTGGTCAGGACCCGCATGTCGCGCACGCCGAGGTGGCGCAGGATCTGCGCGCCGACGCCGTAGTCGCGCTGGTCCGCCTTGAAGCCGAGCGCGAGGTTGGCCTCGACCGTGTCCATGCCCTCGTCCTGGAGCTTGTACGCCTTCAGCTTGTTCTCGATGCCGATGCCGCGGCCCTCCTGGCGCATGTAGAGGATGATGCCTTTGCCCTCGCGCTCGATCTGCTCCATGGCGTACTGGAGCTGGTCGCCGCAGTCGCAGCGCAGCGAGTGGAAGACGTCGCCGGTCAGGCACTCGGAGTGCGGCCGGACGAGAATCGGCTCGGGGTTGGGCGCATTGCCCTCTTCGGTCGTGGGCGTTTCGATGTTCTTGGTGAGCGCGAAGTGCGGGAGGCGATCGACCTTGCTGCGATACAGGTGCAGCATGAAGTCGCCGTGGCGCGTCGGCAGCGGAATGGTCTCGCCCTTCTCGATGAGCCGCTCGTGGGTTCGCCGGTATTCGATGATCTGCGCGACGCTGCAGATCTTGAGGCCGTGCTTCTCGGCGAAGACCTCCAGCTCCGGCATGCGCGCCATCGTGCCGTCCTCGTTCATGATCTCGCAGATCACGCCGGTGGGGTCGAGTCCCGCAAGGCGCGACAGGTCGACGGAGCCCTCCGTCTGGCCGGTGCGCACGAGCACGCCGCCGCGCCGCGCGCGAATCGGCTGGATGTGACCGGGCCGCGCGAGATCGGACGCGACCGAGTCGGGGTCGGCGGCGACCTGGATGGTCCGCGCGCGGTCCGCGGCGGAAATACCGGTCGTCACACCGGTCTTCGCCTCGATCGTGACGGTGAAGTTGGTGCGGTAGCGGGAATTGTTGTCCTGCACCATCACCGGCAGCTCGAGCCGGTCGGCGGTGTCCTCATCCAGGGTCAGGCAGATCCAGCCGCGCGCGTGCGTGGCCATGAAATTGATGGCCTCGGGCGTGATCTTCGAGGCGGCCATGCAGATGTCGCCCTCGTTTTCACGGTCGGGGTCGTCCACCAGGATGACCATCTTTCCGTTGCGGATGTCTTCGAGGACGGAGGGGATGTCGGCGAGCGGCATGATGAAGGGGGAGCGCGCTTGCAAAGGCCCGGCGAACAGCGTTCTCATACGTGTCGCCAGGCTCTCGCGCCCGACGAAGATTATAGGAGGACCGGATGGCCCCTCGAAGTGTTGCGCTCCTTGCTGTTTTTCTTTTCGCCCAGCCGCTTTTTGCCGGCATCCAGCTCATCGAGACGAAGGACGGCAAGCTCTACGAGGCGCGTGACGCGCTCGTGCTGGGCGACAAGATGCGGATTTCGCTCGCCCTGAAGGAGGGCGGCGCGTCGGCGGTCTTCTCGATTCCGCTCGATCGCATCGTGCCGCACCACGCCTATTACGTCTGGGCATCGCAGATCGCGATGCAGGACATCGAGGGGCACATGCGACTTGCCGCCTGGTGCCGCAAGAACGGCCTCTTCCGCCAGGCGTGGCGCCAGTACATCGCCGCCAGCGAGGCGAGCGACAAGATCCTCAAGAAGCTGCCCGAGATCGAGCTGGAGATGAACGAGGAGGCGGCGACCTGGACCTTCGAGCAGGCGGAGAAGGCGCTGCGCGACGGCGACATCCGCCGGGCGCGCGTGCTCTGCCAGCGCATCCTGCAGGACTACCCGGAGACCAACGAGATCCCGCGCACCGAGGGGCTGATGCAGCTCATCGCCGAGCGCGAGCAGTTCGCCTCGGAGCAGAAGGCGGCCGAGGAAAAGGCGCGGCGCGCGCGCAAGCAGCGGCGCGCGGTTCAAAAACAGGTCAAGGAAATCGACAAGGCGAAGACCTACCTGCGCAACACGCGCATGAAATACGTCCCCGACGCGCGCCGCCGGCTGCGCTGGTCCGCCTACACGTTGCGCCGCTGCCTGAACCGGCTCAACGACATGGTTCCCTACCTGGAAACCGACGATCTGCGGCTTTCCGTGGAGGCGATCGCGCGCGACTGCGAGAAGAACATGGTTTCCGCCTTCACGCGTCTTGCCGACCTGCGCTATCTCTCCGGGGATGTCGCCGGCGCGCTCGATGCCGCGCACGAGGTGCTCTGGGCCGATCCGGACAACAAGGCGATGACCGACATGCGCAAGCGGGTCCTCGACGACGGCACCCACGGCAAGTATCGCTACCGGTACGGCTACTACGACCGCTTCATCCTGCGTCGTCACGGCTATCTGCCGCCCTTCGCCTGCCCCTACCCGACGCGCGTCGGATACGGCATTCATCTCGCGACGCCGTACAAGGTGCGACGCACGACCGTGCGCTTGCGGGACACAACTTTCGTTCGCTTCGTGCGTTGACGGGAACGGTTCGCTTCGTGGCCTGACGAAGAGCCT
>JBCDBY010000206.1:0-8297 GCA_039182715.1 Planctomycetota bacterium | reverse complement strand
GTGAGGAAGGGGCCAGCCGAAGGCCCCCCGCGTCTCCGCGGCGCCTCCGCGCCCCCGCGCGCCATTTCCCGCGCCCTCCCGGCCCCCTGCGCCTCCGGCCTCCGAGCCCCGCGCCTCAGTAGATCGTCTTGCCCACCGCCGAGAGCGCCAGCTCCACGGCGAGGCGGCCGGTGCGGTTGCGTTCGTCGAGGATGGGGTTGGTCTCGACGATTTCCATCGACACCAGCTTCGACGTGTCCGCGATCAGCTCGCAGGCGAGGTGCGCCTCGCGGTAGGTGAGGCCGCCGGGCACGGGCGTGCCGACGCCGGGCGCTTCCTCGGGGTCGAGGCTGTCCATGTCGAACGAGAGGTGGAAGCCCGCCGTCCCGTCCGTGACGACCGCCAGCGCGTCGCGCATGCAGGCGCTGATGCCGCGCTGGTCGATCTCCTTCATGGAGTAGACCCGGATGTTGTGGTCGCGGATCCACTGCTTCTCGCCGGGGTCGACGTCGCGCAGCCCGAGGATCACCACCTTCTCGGGCGGCACCCAGGGCGTGTCGCCGCCGATGCGCATGAGCGACGGTTCGCCGTTGCCGAGGATCGTGGCGAGCGGCATGCCGTGCACGTTGCCCGAGGGGCTCGACGAGGGCGTGTTGAGGTCGGCGTGCGCGTCGATCCACAGCAGGCCAATCGACTCCTGGCGCGTCCGGAAGTGCGACGCGGCGCCCGCGACGGTGCCCATCGCGATGGAGTGGTCGCCGCCGAGGACGAGCGGCATCGCGCCGCCGTCGAGGATCGCACGCACGCGGTCCCGCAGGCGTCCGCAGGTGCGCTCGATCTCGCGGCCGAAGCGCAGGTCGGCGCGGCCGGGGTCGCGCATCTCGGGCGCCGCGACGGCCACGTAGCCGTGGTCCTTCACCTCGACGCCGAGCCGCTGCAGGCCCGCGGTCACGCCGGCCAGCCGGATGGCGGAGGGGCCCATGTCGGTGCCGCGACGGCCGGCGCCGAGGTCGAGCGGCACGCCGAGCAGGCCGACGCGGGTGACGCCGGCGCTCATTCCCCGTACAGCTCCCGATGGCGTTCGCGCGTCTCTTCGGCCTGGCGCATGAGCCGCCGCACGAACGCGCCCGGCTCGAAACCCGGCGGCGTCTTGCCGTCGAGATAGGCGTCGAGCGCGCGCAGGCGCAGGCCCGTCGGCACCGCGTGCGTGTCTTTCAGCGTGCCGTGCAGCACGGCGAGGTCGCGGCAGCGGCGGTCCCAGTCGAGAGCGCCCTTGCGCGTCTGGCGCACGCCGTCCAGGTCGAGGAAGACGAACCCGCTGCCGTCCTTCCGGAGCCAGACGTTGTCGCGCTTGAGGTCGCGGTGGCGCAGGCCCCAGTCGTGCATGCGACGCAGCGTGCGGCCGAGGTCGCGCGCCAGCTCCCGCGCGCGCGCGGCGGGCAGCGTGGGCAGCACCTCGTCGATCGGGCCGGCGTCGGACACGAAGTCCTGGAGGAGCACCGAGCGGCCCGCCGCGTCCTCCTCGCGCAGCACGCCGCGCACCGCCGGCGTATCGATACCGCGGTGGAAGAACGCCTCGGCCGCGTCGACGGCGCGATCGGCGCGCGTGCCCTGCAGCATGTCGCGCAGCGTGCGCGTCGCCTTCTTGGGCAGGTAGACCTTGACGACGTGGCGCCGCCCCTCGTCCTCGGTCACCATCGTCCAGGCGGTGGGGCTCTTCTTGAGCACGTGGTCGCCCATCTCGAGGTGCGAGGCGTGCTGTAGGATCGAAGCGAGCTCCGCATCGCCGATCTCGTCGGCGGCGAAGCCGTGCCAGCGATCCTCGCGCACCGCTCTTCCCGAACGGCGCACTTTGCGCGCGCGCATGCGGCTCAGCCGGCGGAAGGCGTCGGGGATCATCGCCAGCACCCGCTGACGCAGCTCTTCGAGATCGTCCGGCAGGAGCTGCGCGGCGCGTCCGTACGCGCCCCAGAACAGCAGCAGGTCGACGATCGAGCCGTGCTTGAGGAACCAGAGCGCGAAGTCGGCCAGCGGCTTGGCGCGCTCGTCCAGACGCAGGTAGTCGCCGGGGCGCAGATCCCACGCATCGGCCAGCATGAGCGAATCGTCGGGGAGCACGAGGATGTTGCCGGCGTGCGGGTCGCGGTGGCGAATGCCGGCGTTCTGCAGCTGCGCCCAGAGCGTGCCGGCGGCCTGCGCCAGCTTGTGCCGCCGCCCGCCGCGCAGCTCGCCCGACAGGTAGAGCGACATGAGGTCACGCGCGCCCTTCTCCTCCTTGAGAATGAGGATCTGCTTGCCGTTCGCCAGACGGGCGTACCCGAGCGGCTCGACGACCGGCAGGCCGCGCGCCCGGACGGCCAACGCGTTGTCCGCCTCGGTCTCGGCGTAGCCCGGCAGCCAGGCGCCGCGCAGGATGTGGCGCAGCGTGCGCGGCGTGTACTCCTTCACGACGACGCGCGGGCCGTCGGGCCCCCCGAGGCGCGCCCGGAACACGCAGCGCCCGGGGAGTTCGCGCAGGATCTCGCCGCGTTCGGCCACCCAGGTGGTGGGACGCTGCGGATCCGCCGGAAAATCGGGGCTTGTCACGCGGCTAGTTTCGGCCAGTTGCACGGTAGGGGGAGTTTACACTCGCGGGCGACATGCTGATCGGGCGCGCCGTACTGAAGGAAGTGGCGCGAACATTCCTGGGCGCGTTGGCCGCGACCACGGGCGTCGCGTTCTTCCTGATGGCTCTCACGTTCATGAAGAGAGCTCCGGGCGTCGGGCTGGGCATTCTGCTCGAGCTCTTCCCGCTCTTCTTCCCGCTCGCGCTGCAGTTCACCGTGCCGGCCGCGGCGCTCGCGTCGGTCGTGCTCACCTTCAGCCGCATGCAGGTCGACCGCGAGCTCACCGCGCTCTCCGCCAGCGGCGTGAACCTCTTCCTGATCGTCTGGCCGGTGCTCGCCGCCGCCGCGGTGGTCTCGCTCGCCTCCCTGCTGCTGCTCGACATCGTGACGCCCTTCGCCGCCGCCCGGCTGCGCGATGCGCAACGCGACCTCGCGGCGCAGATGGAGATGAGCTTCCGCTCCGGACTGCGCGACCTCAATCTCAACACGGCGCGGCTCTCCTTCGAGAACTTCGAGAACGGCCGCTTCGACGACGTGCTGATCGAGGTGCGGCAGGACAACAACCGGACGCGCCTGTTCCGCGCGCGCTCGGGCGGATTCCGGGTGAACGAGAACGACGTCGCCGAGTTCGAGTTCAACTCGCTGGCGCTCTCGGTGCCGGCGATGGAGGACACGGGGCGCACCAATGCGGCGTTCTCCAACATTGCCGGCTCGCTCAATCTCGACGAGGTCGTGCTGTCGGGCGGGGGGCTGCGCAAGCGCAACGACCTGGAGGCGTGGGAGCTCGCCTATTTCACCCGGCGCGCCATCACCGACGACGACAAGTACGGCCGCTTCATCTCGGTCGAGACGCACGAGGAGCTGGCGCGACGTTCCGCGCTGGCCGCGTCCGCCTTCTTCTTCGCGCTGGTCGGCATTCCGCTCGGCATCCTCGCCGGGCGCAAGGCGAAGGTCGCGGCGGTCATCACCGCGTGCGCCCCGGTCGTCATCGTCTACTTCCCGCTCGTCATCGTCGGCGCCAACCTCGGCAAGGCGGGGACCCTTCCGGCCTATCCCGCCGTCTGGCTCGGCAACGTGGTGCTCGGCATCGGCGGCTCGTACCTGCTCTATCGGGTGGCGCTGCGGTGAGCCTGCTCGACCGCTACGTCACCCGCACCTTCTTCGCCGTCTTCCTGACGGCGCTGGTGGTCTTCTCGATCGGCATCGTCACGCTCGACTTCTTCGCGCGGGCGTCGGTCTTCGTCGATTCCGACGGGCTCGAGAGCCAGCTCGCGTCGGGCTACTCGCGCCTGGAGCTGATTGCGCGCTTCTACCTTGCCTATCTGCCGTACGTGCTCAAGGACACGCTCGGCTTCGTCTCCGTGGCGGCGGGCATGTTCACGGTCACGCACCTGCTGCGCAACAACGAGGTGCAGCCGGTGCTGGCGGCGGGCCGCAGCGCACGACGCATGTTCATGCCGGTGTTCGCCTGCGGCCTGCTGATCGCGTTCGCGCAGATCGCGTTCCAGGAGCTGGTCATTCCCGGATTGAACCGCGAGCAGATCGTGCTCAAGCGGTTGTTCAGCGGCGAGCGCAGTGACGGCGTCGATCGCCTCCCGCACCTGCGCGACGGGCGCGGCCGGGTGACGCGCGCCGGCTTCTACAGCTTCCAGGACCAGTCGCTGCGCGACGTCGTGATCGCGCAGCCGTGGAACGACAAGGGCAGCGTCGAGACCTGGTTCGTCGATCGCCTGGAGCCGGACGGCGAACAGTGGCGCGCCGCCGCTCCGGTCCGGATCCTGCCGGCCGGCATCAGCGCCGTCGGCCGTTCGCTGCCGACCGGCTCGCCGGTCGACCTCGGCGTGTCGCCCAACGACGTCGAGGCGCTGACGGCCGAACGCGGCATGGCGGAGCTCAACTACTCGCAGCTCAAGGCACTGCTGGAGAAGTTCCCCGACCGCCGCAACCTGCAGGTCGCGCTGCAGCGCCAGCTCGCGCGACCGATGAGCAGCTTCATCCTGCTGCTGTGCGGCGTGCCGATCCTGCTGGGGCTGTCCGGCCGTTCGCTCGTGCTCGGCGCGGCGGTCGCGTTCGGCGTCTCGGCGACCTTCTACTTCCTCGAGATCTTCATGACGAGCCTTGGCGATCGCGGCGAGTTGCCGCCCGTCGTGGCGGTCTGGTTCCCGAGCGTGCTCTTCTTCTCCATCGGACTGTCGCGCCTCATGACCATTCGGACATGAGCCGGCTCTACGAGCGCAACCGCGACCTGTCCCGTCCGGTGGAGCGCATCGAGCTGCGCGTCGAGCCCGAGGAGGAGGGCCGGCTCGATCAGTTTCTCGCCTCGAAGCTCAAGTGGCGCTCGCGCACCGGCGCGCGCAAGCTCGTGGAGCAGGGCTGCGTCTCGGTCAACGGCGACGGGCGCAAGGCATCGACCAAGCTGCGCGCCGGCGACGTCGTGGTGATCGAGATCGAGCGCGACCACGAGGGCCCCGAGCCGCCGCCGCCGCCGATCGACGTGCTCTACGAGGACGAGCACCTCATGGCGCTCAACAAGGCGTCGGGCACCGTCGTCCACCCGGTCGGCGTGCACCAGCGCGGCACGCTGCTGCAGGAGCTGCACCGCCGCACGCCGGAAGGGCCGCGGCCCAAGCTGGCGCATCGCCTCGACCAGTTCACCAGCGGCGTGCTGCTGGTGGCCAAGACCGATGCGGTGCGCACCGCATTCAGCGACATGCTGGAGCGCGGCGAGGTGCGCAAGGTCTACCAGGCGCTCCTGATGGGGCGGGCCGACTGGGACGAGATCGAGGCGCGCTTTCCGATCGCGCCGGTCGGGGATTCGCGCATCCTCATGTGCATCGACGCGGATCGCGGCAAGGAGGCGCACAGCCACTTCAAGGCGCGCGAGAAGCTGCGCCACGCCACGCACGCCGAGATCGAGATCTTCACCGGCCGCACGCACCAGATCCGCATCCACGCGTCGCATCTCGGGCATCCGCTGATCGGCGATCACCTCTACGGCGACGGCATTCCGGTGGCGGGCTACGAGCGCTTCGTGCTGCACGCGTGGCGTACCCGGTTCAAGCACCCCGTGACGGGCGCTGCGATGGAGCTGGAGGCGCCGCGCCCGGCCGCATTCGACGCCGCGCTCGCCCTGTTACGCTAACCGTCCATGCGGGTGTTTCTGTTCCTTGCCCTCGTCACGTCGATCGTCGCCGCGCAGGCGACGTCGAAGCCGAAGCTCGACCCCAAGGCGGTGGAGCGCGGACGCAAGGTCTTCCTCGACACGCAGGACGACGAGTACGCCTCCTGCGCCGACTGCCACAACATCGTTCCGGAGAAGGAAGAGATCGAGAAGGCGAAGTTCCTCGGCCCGGGCGGCACGCTCTACGGCTCCGCGATGCGTCAGGGATGGCGCAACAGCAAGGACCGCTACAAGGACGTGGTGGCCGCGTCCGACCCGTGCGCCAAGACGTGGCAGGAGCGCGACAAGGGGCTTTCGGCGGAGCAGAAGAAGGACCTCGGCGTCTTTCTGCAGTCCATCGCCGGCGACAAGAAACTGCCGATGCGCAAGGTGCGCAAGCCGAAGCTGATCAGCGAGTACGAGGGCGGTGACGCGGCGAAGGGCGAGAAGACGGCGATGCGCTACTGCGGCCAATGCCACAACCCGCAGGGCGTTTCGTTCCCGCTCAAGCCGAACCGCAAGCGCAAGCACATCATCGTGCGCAAGGTGCGCGGCTACAACGCCAAGCGGCAGTGGAAGCCGAGCCGCGGCACGATGGGCTGGTACAGCACCGAGCGCCTGTCGGACAAGGACCTGCTCGACATCGTGGCGTACCTCGGGAGATGATCTCCCGCGCGCGCTTGAAGTACCTCCGCTCGCTTGCGCGCAAGAAGGTACGCGTCGAAGAGGGGCTGCTGCTGCTCGAGGGGGGCAACGTCGTGCGCGAGGCACTCGCCGCGGGCGTCGTCGAGGAGATCTATCGGGGGCCCGACGCCGAGGTAGCGGTGCCGGCCGGGATTCCGGTCGTCGAGCTTTCCGGGCCGGACGTCGAACAGCTTTCCGAGACACGCACGCCCGCCGGGCTGTTCGCGCTCGCCCGCGATCCGGTGGGGCGCGTCGAGAGGTTCGCGTGGCCGGAGCAGGCCACCGTGCTCGTCGCCGACGGCGTGGCCGATCCCGGCAACCTCGGCACGCTCATCCGCACCGCCGCCGCGCTCGGCTGTGCGGCGATCGTCGTCCCGGACGGCAGCGTCGAACCCACCAACCCCAAGGTGGTGCGCGCGAGCGCGGGAGCGCTGTTCCGCCGCCCCGTCCTGCGCGGCGATCGCACCGCGCTGGCCGCCGCCGGTTTCGCCGTTTGGGTCGCGGATGCGGCCGGCGAGCCGGTCGAGTCGATCGCGACGCGTCCGGCGCGCCTCGCGCTGCTGGTCGGCAACGAGCCGCGCGGCGTCGACGAGTCGACGCGCGCCGCCGCCGACCGCACGGTCGCGGTGACGCTGGCGGCGGAGATCGAGAGCCTCAACGTCGCCATGGCGGCCGGCATTCTGCTGCACGCGCTCGCCCGCGCGCCGGTCGACACCGCATGAAGCAGGGCGTCGTGATTCGCGACGAGGGCAACCTCGTCCACGTCGATATTGCCGGCGAGCCCGAGCCGATTCCGTGCGCGGTCCGCAAGACGCTGCGACGCGGCGCGGGCAAGTGGCGCAAGGCGGTCGTCGTCGGCGATCGCGTGATGGTGGAGTTCAGCGGCGAGGGGGCGGCGGTCGCCTCGGTCGAGGAACGCCACAGCACCCTCTCGCGCCCCGACCCGCTCCGCCCGCGCCGCGAGCACATCATCGTCGCCAACATCGACGCGGTGCTGATCGTTGCGGCCGCGCGCGATCCGGACCTCGCCCCGGCGGTGCTCGACCGGTTCCTGGTCGCCGCGGAGAGCCGCGGCCTCGAGCCCGGCATCGTCATTAACAAGATCGATCTCGACACGGATGGGCGCTGCGCCGAGGTCGCGGCGCGCTATCGCAAGCTCGATTACCCGGTCTTCGAGGTCTCCGCGACCGCCGGCGAGGGATCCGGTGGGGGCTCCGGCGGGAGCCTGGACGACGTCCGCGCCTTCCTCCACGACCGCACCACGACCATGCTGGGCCACAGCGGCGTCGGCAAGAGTTCGCTCGCCAACGCGCTCGACCCCTCGCTCGCGCTGCGCGTGGGCGACGTGCGTGCCGCGACCGGCAAGGGCCAGCACACGACGACCACCGTCTCCCTGCTGCCTCTGCCGTGGGGCGGCTACCTCGTCGACACGCCGGGCGTGCGCGAATTCGGTCTGTGGAACATGAAGGAAGAGGACCTCGCCATCTGGTTCCGCGACATGGCGCCGTTCGTCGACGATTGCCGATTCAACGACTGTCTGCACGAGGGGGAGCCCGACTGCGCCGTCGTCGCCGCCGTCGAACGCGGCGAGATCGCGCCCGAGCGATACGAGTCATACCTGCGCCTCCTCGAGTCCATGCGTACCTAAGACCGCCCCGATAAACGGCACCGGCACCAGTTCGAGTCCATCGAGCGGCGGCGTGTGCGGCGGTACGAACGCGGCGCGAAAGCCCATGGCGCGCGCCTCCTTCAATCGCGCGGTCATCTGCGGCGTCGGCCGCAGCTCGCCCAACAGGCTTACCTCTCCGATCGCGACCGCCTCGGCGGGGAACGGCTTCTGCGACACCGCGCCGTGGATCGCCACCGCC
>JBCDBY010000205.1:0-8360 GCA_039182715.1 Planctomycetota bacterium | reverse complement strand
TGTAGACGCGCGCCTCCGCCCAGTTGCACAGGTCGGAGGTGTACGAATCGCCCGGCAGCGCCTCGAGCACGAGGCGCTCGACGCCGGTGATGTCCAGCGTCAGCACCGCCGCGGGCTCGCCCCGCCGCCGCGTCACTTCCTTGAGCAGCTTGCCGTCGCCGTAGACGCGGAACGTCGCGCGTCCCTCGCGACTCGCGGCGTCGTCGATGCCGCAGCGCACGAAGAAGCGGTTCCAGCGTCCGCCGACGGCGTACTCGAGCCGCGACTTCGCCTGCACGCCGACGCCGTTCGCATAGATCTTGCCGTCCATGCGCATCGGGCCGCCGAGGATCATCTCGTTCTTCTTCCAGCGCGGCGCCTTGCCGAAGAGCGCGATCTCGTCGGCCGAGACCGGGTTCATCGCGGCGAGCCGCTCGATGTGCCGGCCGAGGAAGTCGATGCGCGTCACGTGGCGACGATCGATGATCGCGCCGCCCGCGCGGATCTCCCCGCCGCCGATCGACTCCACCGGCAGCGTGACGCGCCCGCCGTCGTTGAAATGCACGCGCGCGAGAATCGCGCCCTCGGACGGCGTCGCCGGATCGGCGCCCCGCCGGACGAACCCGTAGACCTTGTCGCGCGGCAGTTCGCGCTCGCGATCCCCGAGTCGCACGACGATCGCGTCGTTGCGCACCTCGAGCAGGACGGCACGGATCGGGAACGGCTTGCTGCCGCGGTTGACCACCACGGTGTCGCGGCCCGCGCGCAGCTGCTTCTCGAACTCGGCGCGGTAGGCCGCCTGCACCTGGCCGAAGAACGTGCCGACGCAGATCGCTTCGACCTGGGCGAGCTTGCGCTCGAGGCCGGCGACGTGTTTGGAGGCGAGCGTGACGGCGTCGCCGCGGCCCTCGACCTTGCCGCGGAGTCGGTCACCGCCGGCGAGGTAGAGGTTGAAGGGGTCGGGCGAGGGCTCCTGTTGCGAGACCGCGTAGGTCGCACCGACCACGGCGCGCAACGGCATGCGCGACTCGCCGCCTTTCCTGGCGATGATCGCGACGAGCACGCCGTCCTTCGACTCGACGGCGGCGAGCGTGCCGACGACACGCGTCCCATCGACCAGCGAGACCGACGGGGCCCCGAGGGCGAGGGCGGATTGGAGGAGCAGGGCTATCGGGACAAGGCGTTTCACTTCTCCCCGTCATTATCACCCGAGGATTCGGTGACGCGCTTGCCTTCTGCGACCGCGCGGTCGTATTGCTCCTGGAGCTCGCGATAGCGGCCCGGGAACTTCTCCTTGAGCGCCTGGAGCACCTCGTCGCGCTCCTTGTCGCGCATCTCACCCCACTTCTCGCCCGGCTTGCGGCCCGGCTTGCCGCGCAGGTTGCCCGTCCGGCTCGCGCCCGGCGAGACCTTGGAGCTGTTGGCCGGGTTGCTCGACGGGTCGTTGCCGCGCGGGGAGTTCCCGCCGCCGTTGTTCTGACCCTGGCCCTT
Organism: Planctomycetota bacterium; assembly: GCA_039182715.1. GTDB lineage: Bacteria > Planctomycetota > PLA2 > PLA2 > PLA2 > JBCDBY01. Next base: position 6,890 of record JBCDBY010000205.1, on the reverse strand, counting down.
GCCTTCCTGCTGCTCGGCACGCTTGATGAGTTCGTCGAGGATGCTGACGATCTCCTGCTGCTTGCCCTGGGTCTCGTCGCCGGTCTTGCCGCGCTCGATCTGGCGGCCGACGTGGTCCATGCGGCCGGCCAGGTCGTACAGCGGGCTTTCCCACTCCTGGACCAGCTCGTTCTTCATCTGCTCCATCGCGCGCTTGTAGCGCTCGGGCGCGTCCGGGTAGTCCTCGAGGAACTTGGTCGCCGCCACGATCGCCTTCTCCTTCTCGCGCATCTGCCCGTGGCAGACGGCGATGTAGAATGCGCACTCGATGTCGAAGCCCATGTAGCGGCCCCACTCGTTCAGCGCCTTGTTGAAGGCGGTCGAGGCTTCCTCGAAGCGCTCGCGGTTCATGTCGGCGAGGCCGGCACGGAAGGTCGCGTACGCCTTGACGTACTGGTCGTCGGACGTCGCCACCTTGCGATAGAGGTCCGCGGCGGCGGCGTAGCGCTCGCCGAGCAGGAGCGCGTCGGCCTTCTTGTAGTCGGCGTCCATGAGCAGCAGCGCCTGATGGATGGCGCCGTACTCGCCGCCGAGAATCGCGCCGTTGCGCAGGCCCATGACCTTCTTGCGCAGCGCGGCGTCCATCGTCTCGTTGGCCTCGATGGCCTTGAAGAAGCGCTGGATCTTGCGCTCCTTGAGCTTCTTGGCGAGCTCGAGGTTGCGTTCACCCTGCGCGAACGCCGCCGCGCAGATCAGGAGAGCCGTCGTGAGAATGCGCATCGTTACTCGTCCTCCGCGCGGTTCAGCTTGTCCGCCATGGTTCGGGTCAGGCCGGCGACGCCGTGCTGCTTCGAGGCGACGCGGTCGCGCTCGGAGTCTTCCTTGTCGCGCAGCTTCTGGAAGCGGTTCGTGCGCTTGTTCACGCGCAGCTGCAGGGAGCGGAGCATCTTCAGCTCGGCCGAGTTGGGCAGCAGGTTCTCGTCCTGGTCGCCCTCCATCTCGTCGCCCTGGTCGCCGCCACCGCCGCCGCCCTGGCGCCGTTCGCGCTCCTCCTTGATGACGTCGATGAGCTCCTTGAGCGTTTCGATGATGTCGCGCTGGACCGCCTGCGTGTACTCGCCCGCCTTGAGGCCGACCAGGCGCTCGGCGAGCGCGTCGAGGTCCTTGCGCATGTCGTCAATCACGTCGGGGATGACAACCGTGCTGCCCTCCTCGCGCATCACCTCGAGCAGCTTCTCCGCCTCGACGGCGATCTGCGACTCGCCCTCGCCGAGCTGGCGCGCGCGATCGATGTCGGCGCGCGTCGGCTTGCGGTTCGCCTTCGCGGTGTCCTTGAGGCGCAGGTTGAGCGCGATGGTGTCGGTGCGGATCTTCATCTGCGCGCGGAGCATCTTGTTGAGGCGGCGCTCGATCGCGTCGAGGAGCATGAGCTGCTCCTCCTCGCGGAGCTGTCGCAACGCCTCCTCGACCTGCTCCTGCGCCTGCTTGAGGCGATCGACCGCCTCCTGCTGGTTGGAGTTGGCGCGCTTGGACGACTTGTTCCGCAGGTTGCGGCTGGCGCGCTGCATGGCGCCCTTGGCGCCTTCGACCTGGCCCTGGCCCGGCGTGGGCTCGCCGCCCGCTTCGCTGCTCTGGGGCTGTTGACCCTTCCCCGCCTGCTCCATCTTCTTCAGGAGCTCGTCGGTGTTCTCCGCCGTGTCGTCCTGGCGCTTGGCCATCTTTTCGTAGTCCGGCAGCTTGAGGAGTTTCTTCAGGTCCTGCTCGAACTTCTCGAGCTTCTTGTAGGCCTTCTCCAGCTCCTCCTTGGCAAGTTGCTCCTGCGGCTGCGCGCCGCCGCGGTTGCCCTTGGAGAGCTGGCCTTCCGCCTTCTCCATGGGCGCCTGCGACCCGCCGACCTCCTTGGAGCCGGCGTCCTGGTCGGGCGCGCTGCGCTCGAGCCGCTCGAGATCCTCCTGCAGGCGCTCCGCGTCGCGGCGGATGCGCTCCTGCTGCTTGGCGAGCTGCTCGTGCTCATGCTCGCGACGGCGCTCGTCGAGACGGCGCAGCGCCTCTTCCGCCTCGCGCAGCTCCTGCTCCGCATCTTTCTGGCGCTCGCTGTACGGCTGCGCGCCCTGCATGCGGGCGGCGGCTTCCTTCATGGCGCCGGCGGCGCGCTCGGCGGCATTGCCGGCCTGGTCGGCGGGGTTGGCCCGCCCCATCGCGCCGTTCCTGGGATCTTTCATGCCCTCGGGCATGTTCTTGGCCATCTCGGCGATGTCCTTTGCGAGCTTGGCCGCTTCCTCGCCGAGTTTGGCCTGCTCGGATTGGGCCTTCCCGGATTGGTCCTTCTGGTCGCGCAGCTTCGCCTGCTGCTCGCGCATCTTCTTCACGCGCTCGCGCAGCTCGTCGAGCTTCGGATCGGATTCCTCCTTGCCCGTGCGCTCCATCAACTTGTTCTGGCGGTTGATGAGGTTGCTCAGCTTCGCCTTGGCGGCCGCGGCACGCTGCAGGGCGCGCTCGGGGTCGGCGTACTTCTCCGACTCGAGCGCCTGATCGGTCTCCGACTTGATCAGGTCGGCGATCATCTTCTCGATCGACTCGAGCTCCTGGATGCGCTCCTTGATCTCTTCCCGCTCGGCGTCGCGGTCGAGAAGGATGTCGAGGACGCGCTGAAGCGCGAGGCCGAGATCCTTCTGCTTCTCCAGCGCCTCGGTGAAGTAGCCCTCGCGGATGAGGTGCTCGATCTCCTGGACGACGCGGGTGTTCTGGTCCGAGCGGCTGCGCTGCCACGCCATGCGGAGCTTGGCGGCCTGCTCGGGGCTCTGCTTCGCGAGGAGCGCGGCGATACGCTCCATGGTCTGTTCGACCTTTTCGAGGCGCTTGCCGAGGTCGCGCTGCTTGGAGGCGACGTCTTCCGGTTCTTCGGCAAGCAGATAGGAGAGGGGGAGGAGGACGAGAGTTGCCAGGACGGCTTGAATCTTCACTACGTAACCTCTTTCCGCACGGTCATTTACGGCAGATCCCTCTCCGCCGGGACAGACCTCGGGCCTTCGACTTTCAAGCTTAAAACCGACGGGTTCAGGCCCGGTTCACTACTTTTCGCCCTCTTTTTCGGGCTCTTCGTCGTCCGGTCCGAAGATCTCCCGGAGGGCCGCCTCGTGCTTTTCACGGGTCGCGTCGTTGATCTCCTTGTGGAGCTTCAGGATGACCCGCATGCGCTCGATGATCTCGGTGAAGGTCTCCGCCTTCTCGAGCTTGATCAGGATCGCCTGCATGGCGGCGATGACCCGCTCGAAGCCCTTCTTGATGCGGTCGCCCTCGCCCGCCTTTACGTTGGTGGCGGTGACGCGCCGCGCGTAGAGGTCGAGCTCCCGCGCGTGACCCTCCATGATCTCGAGGCGAAGTCGCCGGAGCGAGTTGACCACGTTGCGGCGCAGGTCCTCGACGTTGCTCTCCGTGCTCACGCGGTTGTTGAGCATCTCGTCGAGGATCTGCGTCATCGAGCGCTCCACGGCGCGCACGCCGCGCGCGATCTCGCGCTGGCTCTGGCCGTAGCTCTCGATGAAGAGCATCAGCTCCTGCGGGTCGCCCGGCGGGTCGTCGCGCACGTCGAGGAATCGGTTCCGCATCGCCTTCTACGACTTGATCAGGTCCTCGAAGCGCTGGCGCATCTGGTGCTGGCGACGCAGCAGATCCTGCAGCAGCTCCTCGAGCGTCACGACCTTGAGCGAGATCGGGTCCGACTTGCCCTCCTGCGCGTCGGGCTGCGCGTTGTCGAGCACGTAGGCGTGGAAGGTCAGGAAGGTGCCGGGTCCGACCTCGAGCGAACTGATCTCGAGGCGGCCGGGCACGTCGGTCTCCGGCACGCCGAGCGCGCCGTCGTCGAGCGCGATCGTCTGCGGTGCGGGCACCGCGCCGTCGCCGGCGTTCTTCTTCACGACGAGGCGACCGGTCATCGCGCGCACGTCGTCGCGGACCCGCACGACGTAGGGGAAGACCGCGCCCTCGACAACCATCGAGCCGATGCCGCGCTTGAGCAGTCGCACGCGCGGCGCGCGATCCTCGACGACGCGCACCAGGAAGCGCGGCGCCAGCGACGGGTTGGAAAGCCCATCGACGTCGCGCAGGCGCACGCCGGCGAGCGTCGTCTCCTCGGGCGCGAACTCCACCTCGAAGCTCTTCGGTCCGGTCAGCTTCGCCGGGACGGTCTTCGCGTCGCCTTCGCCGACGACGAGTTCGACGCCGGTGAGCGGCTTGGTCGCCGAGCCGCGCAGCATGATCCGGCCGCCCCGCAGCATCTCCGGGTCGCCCTGCGCCAGGTCGACGACGAGCGGGTCGCGCTCGGCGTAGGCGGGGAAGGCGACGCGAATCTCGAGCGCCTCCACTTCGGGCGCCTCCATGAGCTCGATGCGGTATTCGCTTGTCTCCTCGTCGCCACCCTCGAGGTGGAAGGTGATCGGGAAACCGACCTCCTTGAACTCGTGGCGATAGACGTGGTTGTCGATGTCCGCCTTCATCGTCGCGCGGCCCTCGTCGCCCGCGTCGTCGCGGAAGAAGATGGTCACGCGCTCGGGGTGCACCTCGCCGACGCTGCGCGCGCGGACGACGAAGTCCTCGCCGCGCACGATGCGGGCGACGCCGTCGGGGAAGCGCTCGGGGTCGACCTCGAGGTAGGTCTTCTGCGGCCAGCGCACGTTCGAAAGCAGGATGTTGCGCTGCGCCCAGATGCGCGCCGACTCGGGCGAGATCGCCGCGCCCACGACGAGCAGCGCGATCGCGATCGCGGCCGCCGCGGCGTGGCGGCCGATGCGGCCGACCGCGAGGATCTCGGAGAAGCGCACGTGGCTCGCGGGGAGGATCGCCTCGTTGATGGCGTCCTCGATGAGCTGCGGCGACATGCCGTAGCGCTCCGGGTCCTCCTCGCGCGCCAGCTGCAGCGCGGAGATGAGCCGGTCGCCGAGCTCGGGGAAGCGTCGCTCCACCGCGATGGCGAGGGGATCCTCGCCCGGCACCGCGCGCAGGCGCATCGCGAGGAAGCGCCAGGCCGTCCATCCCAGGGCGCCGGTCATGCCGACCAGCAGCACCGCGCGCGCGGCGAGTTCCAGCTTGAAGATGCGGTCGGCCGCGAAGCTGATCGCGATCGCCACGAACAGCACGCCGACGAAACGCGCGACGCCGTCGATCACCAGCGCCGTCGTCACCCGTTGGCGAAGGCGCGACAGTCGGAATTGGATCTGATCCAGTGAAGACATCGAAGCTCTGAGTTGTCAGTTCTCAGTCGTCAGTATCCGCGGTCCCGTGCTTACTGACGACTGACAACTGATCACTGACAACTCTCCCCTTAGACCATCCGGAACCGCTTGCGCAGGATCCACTCGACCGAAAGCAGCGACAGGATCACGATGATCGTCGTCCAGGTATCCCAGAGCGGCACCGGCCGCCCCTGCGTCACGATGCGCTCGCTTGCCGGCGGAATGAGGGCCGGGTCGCCGATGCGCTGCATCTCGTGGAATTCGACGGCGAGGCCGCGTGTGCGCGCCGCGAGGTTGCGCAGCAGCGTGCGGTCGGCCTTGACGTTGCCCATCTCGCGATCGGGCAGGATCACGATGAACGAGGCGGCCGGCGTGTCCGGCGCACCGGGCTCGGTCGGGCGGTACGCCTCGCCGACCGGGCGCAGCTCGTAGTCGCCGAGCGCGGGCGGCGCGAACGAGCCGGTGAAGTGACCCTCCTTGCCGGGGATCGCCGCCAGTTCGAGCGTCTCGTTCTTCTCGGCGCCCGGATGGCGCACCTCGACCTCGACGGTGCCCGCCTCGAGCGGCTTGTACGCCTCGGTGAACACCTGCGCATTGATCTGCACCGCGTCGCCGAGCCCCGCCACCTCGCGATCGAGGAAGATGCGGAAGCGGCGGCGCTGCCCGGCGTGCCGGCCCTCGAGCAGGAAGCGCACCGTCTGGATCCAGAAGCGGTCGAAAATCGGCTCGCCGACGTCGCGCCAGCGGTAGGTTTCGTCCGAGGCGAGAAAGAGCACGTTCCCGCCGCCGTAGCGCTGGGTGGCGATGATCGGGCGCGGCCCGTACGGCTCGACCACTTCGCGCGGATCGTCGTGCACGGCGAGCACCGTCGCGCCCGCCTTCGCCTTCAGCACCGGGAAGAACCAGTAGAAGGGAGGCAGGCGGTTCCAGACGAGGTCGCGCGCGCGCTGCGGGTCGGCGCCGAAGCGCGTGGCCGGATGCGTCATGGCGGCGGGCTCGGGGCGCATCTGCCAAGGGCTCGAGAAGTAGGCGCCGTAGCCGATGCCGCTGCCCGGCAGGTCGGCGCGGTCCAGATCGAGGATCACCGGCAGGATGCCGGTGAGGTCGTTCTGCTCCTCGCCGCGGTTGTCGCGCAGCAGCGCGAGCGTGTTCTTGTTGCCGCAGACGAAACCGAGGCCGCCCCGATGCTCCGCGACGAACTCCTTGAGCAGTCCGGTGAAGTTGGGCGGGAAGAGCAGGCCGTTCGGGTCGTGCATGAGCACGACGTCGAAGGCGAAGAGCCCCTTCTCGTCCTTGGGCAGTTCATCCAGCGAGATCTCGTTGCCGTCCTGCGGGAACTCCGGGTCGGCGCTCTGCAGGAAGCAGGCGACGGTGATCGTCGAATCGCGCAGCAGCGTGTTCTTGATGGCGTAGTACTCGTGCGCCGGCGCGCCGGCGATGAAGAGCACCTTCACCTTCTCCTCGATCACGCGGACGACGAAGAGCTTCTCGTTGTCCTGGTGCGTCGACTCGTCCGGACGCTTGTCCATGCGGATGCGGTACTCGACCACGCCCACGCGCGGCGGCCGGTCGATGAACCGTAGCGTCTCGGGCGCCTCGCCGCGGAAGGAGACCTGCTGCGACTTGATCGTCTCCCAGTCGTCGTCGCCGCCTTCGGAGTTGGCCGTGTAGCGGCGCTCG
>JBCDBY010000204.1:0-8403 GCA_039182715.1 Planctomycetota bacterium | reverse complement strand
GTGGCCGTGCTGCTCGAGGGGCGGCGGCGCGAGGCGGTGGATGCGCGGGCGCAGGAGTCGATGGCGCGCGCGCAGGCGCTGGACGACCGCGGGCGCGCGGTCGACGCCATGCGGCGAGCGGAATCGACTCCTGGGCGCGCGCATCCACCGCCTCGCGCCGCCGCCCCTCGAGCAGCACGGCCACGAGCACGGCCGCCCCGGTGCCGACCAGCAGTGCGAGCGCCGCCACCCGCCGCAGCAGCGCGCGACGCACGGTTCGCTCGCGCGCACGCATCGTGTCGGCGCGTTGCGCGTGCACCCGGGCGAGGATCGCGTCGGGCTCCTCGTCGTCCGGCGCGAGCTCCCGCATGCGGGACGCCAGCGCCACCACGCGATCGAGCTGCTGCAGCTTGCCGTCGCCCTCCATCGAGTCCAGGACTTCGAACGCGCTCCGCACTTCCTTGTCGAGCGCATCCCGCTCGCGCGCGAGCACGCTCTCCGCCTGCCATCGACGGATGTCCGCGGCGAGGGCGCCCGCATCGGCGTAGCGCTCCTCCCGTTCCGTCGCCATCGCCTGCAGGCAGATGCGCTCGAGGCCCGCCGGCACGCCGAGCACCGACTCGATACCCTGCTGCACGGCCCGCACGTAGTCGGCGTAGCTGCCGAACGAGAACGGATAGCGGCCCGTGAGTACGAGGTGGAGAATCGCGCCGAGGCTGTAGACGTCGCTGCGCGCATCCACCTCGGCGACGCGTCCGAGCGCCGCCTCCGGCGCCATGAATCCCGGCGTGCCCAGCGCACTGGCGAGCGTCTTCAGATCGGTCTGCTCGCGCAGCTCGTCGAGGCGCTCCTGCCAGCGCGAATCGGCCTGCGCGCGCTCCTCCTGCAGCTTGGCCAGGCCCCAATCGAGCACGACCACTTCGCCATACGGGCCGAGCGCGACGTTGGCCGGCTTCAGATCGCGGTGCACGACATGACGCGCGTGCGCGTAGCGGATCGCGTCGCACACCTTGAGGAAGGGCTCGAGGAGGGCGAGGCGTTCCTCGGGCGTGGCGGCCTCCTGGATCGCCGTGTCGAGCGTCCGCTCGCCGCGGATGGGCCGCATCGTGTAGTACGGCACGCCCGACGGCGTGCGACCGAGCTCGTAGATCGGCACGATGCCCGGGTGCTCGAGCGACCCGGTGACCCACGCCTCCTGGAAGAAGCGCGCCTCGAGATCCTCGCGCACCTCGGTCGGCGCGTCGGTCGTCGGGCCCGCGCCGCCGGTGCGGATCATCTTGAATGCGACCTTGCGATTCAGCTCGGTATCGAGCGCGAGGTAGACGGTGCCCATGCCGCCCTCGCCCAGCGGCATGAAGCCGGCGTAGCGGCCCTTCTCCAGCGTGCGGAGCCGCGTGCGCGAGCGCGTCCCCGACTCGGCGAGGGCGTGCGACACATCCGCTTCGAGGTGCGCGTTCAGCCCGGCGTCGATGCCGCGGTCGCGCAGGGCGCGATCGACGTCGCCTTCGGCCGCGTCGAGGACCGTCGCCATCTCCTGCTCGATCCGGGTCTGGTCGACGTCGGAGAGCGAGAGCAGGCCGCCGTTCGCCGCCTCGTCGGCGGAAACGAGGTTGAGCGAGACGGCGATGTCCGCCCGCAGGAGATCCCGACGATCCATGATCGCGGGATTCTAAGGGGGGGCTCCTACCGGGTCGTGTGCATGCCCTGGCGAAAGACCACGCCGGGCTCGTCGTGCATGCCGTGGCGCACGACCGGTGTACCCGAGCCGACGCTGTCGATGAACAGCGCCGCCGGACCGGGCGTGAACCCCTTGCCGTCGAGTCGTTCGACCGCGTAGCTCAGGCCGCCCGCTTCCCGCTTGGGATCGCGCAGAACCACCACGACTTCACGAACCGTATCCCCGGTGAAGACCGCCAGGCTCGCGTTGGGCGGAACCTCGGCGAAGACGCCCCCGTCGCTCCACGCCTGCAGGAACCGCTCGGTGGGCACGGTGCCGGTCCGGCGCGCCGGCCGGTCGGTGAAACAGACGACGACCGGGTCGAGCCCACTCAGATGCAGTCGGTCGCCGCGCAGCTCGGCGCGCTGCGCGCTCTGCACGAACAGCCAGCTCGCCTTGGGCTGCGAGGCGCAGCCGGCGAGCAGGAGCAGCAGAGCGAGTCCGCGCACCGCTACCGCCTCCGGCCGCCGCCGCGACGGGGGCCGCGTCGTCCCCGCTCCAGGAAGCGGATCTCGTCGCCGGAGAGATCCTCGTACTCGCCGCCGCCTCCCGACGTTCCGGCCGCCTCGGGCGCCGGCGCCGTGGGATCGACCTTGGTGTCCGGCACCTCGATCGCGCTCCCGTAGAGCTTTTGCCGGAACGGATCGCGCGGGAAGAGAATCAGGTGGACCACCTTGCCGTCCAGCACCGTCACGCGGCCGCGCGTGCCGTCGGTCATCTGGATCTGGATGGACGAGCCGACGACGCCCTCGATCGGCTTGTCCTTGCGGAACTTCGCCTTCTTGAGGCGGTCGAGCAGCTTCTGCGCCTCCTTGCGCACGATCTCCTTGCGCTCGTCGGGCTTGCCGAGGCCGGGCAGCGGCACGTCGACCTGCTTGGAACGGATGGCGAGCGCCGCGGCGGCGTAGGTCGCGCCCTTTGCCAGCGCGGGGAACGACGCGGCGAGCAGCTCGTTGTTGCCGTAGACGCCCATCGCCTGCATCCGCCCGTGGATCGCCGACACACCGCCGAGCACCATCGGACGCCCGAGGCTCTCCGGCATCGTGTTGAGCTTCGCCTTCGTGCCGAGCGCGTACTCGCGCAGCGCCTTGGAGTCGGTGAAGGCGGCCAGCGACTTGCGCTTGTCGCCCTCGTTGCGGAAGTCGATCCACTTCGCGACGAAGTTGGGCACCAGGCTGTTGGTGCCGCTGAAGTCCGCCTGCGCGCGCAGGTAGAGCGGAGCGAGGACGGGGCTGAGCTCGAACGGCACCGGCGGCCGGCGGCGATCGCTCACCGACGCCGCGGGCAGCGAGCGGATCTCGGCGGAGCCGTTGGCCGCGATGAGGTGGTCGTGGCGCACCATGCGATCGATGCCGCCGCCGACGAGCACGGTCCCGCCGGGCAGGAAGAGCGGCGTGTCGCCGTCGTTGCGGACGACGATGTCGTACTGCCGTCGCGGGAACTCCGGCTCCGCGAACGACGCCTTCGCATTCCCCCAAAGCGGCGCCACGCCCGGGTCGACCGGCGTGCCGGTCGTCTCGATCGGCACGAACGTGACGTCGCCGTTCTGGATCGTGTTGCCGAACTGCAGCGTCGCGATAAACGCGCGCGCGGCCTCCGTGTCGGCGTCCTTGGCGAGTGCGACCGGCGCGAGCAAGCCGGCGATCAATGCAATGCGAAGCATGGGTTCCCTCCTCCGGCAATGGTAGGAAAGCGCGCGGGATCGTGCGAGACTTCCGTGGCATGGCGGATGGACACGACGCTTGGGCACCCGGAGAGATCGCCCGTCGCGTCGATGAGGTGGGGGTGGCCAAGGCGCGCGCCGACGCGCTCACCACGCTCACGCTCGCCGTGCTCGCCGGCGCCTTCATTTCGCTCGGGGCCATGTTCTGCACCGTCGTGCTGGCGGACGGCGGCAGCCGGCTCGCGGGCGGCCTCGTCTTCTGCCTCGGACTCATCCTGGTGGTCGTCGCGGGCGCGGAGCTCTTCACCGGCAACAACCTCATCGCGATGGCGTGGGCGTCGAAGCACATCCGCACGCGCGACGTGCTGCGCAACTGGCTGCTCGTCTACGTCGGCAACGTCGTCGGTTGCCTCGGGACCGCCATGCTCGTCTGGGTGGCGGGGACGCAGACGCTGCTCGAGGGAGCGGTCGGGGCGAAGGCGATCGCCATCGCCGGGAGCAAGGCGCAGCTCGGGTGGGGCGTTGCGTTCGCGCGCGGCATCCTCTGCAATGCGCTCGTCTGCCTCGCCGTCTGGCTCTGCCTCGGCGGCCGCAGCGTGACCGACAAGATCCTCGCGATCCTCTTCCCGATCACCGCGTTCGTGGTGCTCGGCTTCGAGCATTCGATCGCGAACTGGTACTTCCTGTCGTACGCGATGCTCGTGCTCCACGAGATGGATGCGACGTTCGTCGAGGGCGCGGCACGAAACCTGGTGGCCGTCACGGCAGGCAACATCGTCGGCGGTACGATGTTGGTCGCGGGCGTCTATTGGCTCGCCTACCTGCGGAACGAAGCCTGATGCGCGCCCTTCTGCTTTTGTGCCTCGCCGGCTGCGGGGCGACGCCCCTGCGTGTGCCCGCGGAGATCGAGCTGGGGCGGTCGCGCGTGCGTGCCTCGGTCGACTCCGAGCTCGCGGCCGTGTACGCGCAGCCGCTGTGGCCTTCGCCGCCCGCACCGACCGGACGCGCGGCGGAACTGCACGCGCTCTGGGATGCCAAGCCGCTCGACAGCGAGAACCTGCGTTCCCTCGCGCGCGCCAGCTCGAATGACTTCGCCGCGCTCTACTTCGCGCGACGCCTGTTGACGGAACCGCGTCACGCGCGCGCGCAGAAGCGATTCGAGTCCGCGCTCGCGCGCGTGCGCAAGGGCGAACGCCCCGCGTGGGCGCCGGCGACCCGTGCGCGCTACCGGGTCGTCTTCGTGCCGGGGATGTTCTACGAGCGCAATCCCGACAACGGGGCGGCCATGGAGACTTCGCGCGAGACGCTGCGCCGGCAGGGGTTCGATGTCGTGTTCGTGCGCAGCGACGAGAACGCGTCGGTCGAAGCGAACGCGAAGGTGGTCGCGCGCTACCTGCGCCAAGCGCGCGACGACGGCGTCGAGTGCATCGTCGTCAGCGCCAGCAAGGGCGGGCCGGAGACGGCGCATGCCATCGGCTGGGAGATGCGGGACGAGGACACGCGGCTCGTCCGCGGCTGGATCAGCATCGGCGGCATCCTCGGCGGCACGCCGGTGGCCGATCACGCCATGACGAGCCCGCGCGGGTTTCTGCTCACGATCGCGAGCCTCGCGTTCGGCGCCGACATGGAGGTGACCGCGAGCCTCACCCGCGAGCGCAGCGCCGAGCGCAATCGGCGGCACCGTTACCCGGAGCATCTGCGCGTCTACCACTACATCGGCGTGCCGGTGTCGGGCTCGGTCGGCGCGCGCGTGCGGGACAACTTCGATCGCATCGCGCGGTGGGGGCCCAACGACGGGATCGCGCTGCTCGGCGATCAGATGCTGCCGCAGGGCGACGCGATTCTCGCGATCGGATGGGATCACCTCTTCGAGGATCCCGACGTGCACCTCAAGACGCTGGCAGCGTTTTGGGTGCTGCTCGAGGATCTGGGCGCATAACGACGCCGCGCGCCCCGTCGAGAACCAGCTCCTCGCCTTCCTCGACCGCGGCATAGAGTCCGGGGCAATTGAGGATCGCGGGTGTGCCCGCTTCGCGCAGCAGGATCGCCGCGTGCGAGAGCTCGCCGCCCAGTTCCGCCACGACGCCCACCACGCGTCCGAAGAGAATGCCCCAGGCCGGCTCGAGCGCGGGCACGACGAGAATCGTGTCGGCGTCGAGCGGCGTCTCGGAACGCAGCAGCTCGTCGAGCGCGCGCGCCTTGCGGGCGCGGCCGCGCGCGAGGTGGTCGTGCAGCGCGATGCCCTCGAAGCGGTCGTGCGCGACCGCCGGACGGGGCGCGTCGGCCTCGATCGCGTCGCGCCGCGCGGTCGACGGCACGACCTGGGTGCGCGCCTGCTCCCACGCCGCGCGACGTCCGCGGAAGAAGACCGTGTCCGGATCGTCGGCGATCTGCAGGATGCGTTCGCGCAACCGCTCCCAGTGGCGCATGAGCTCGTCGCGGAACCACTCGCGCTTGCGGTCGATCGCGAAGAACGGAGCGGTCCAGCGGTGTCGACGCGGCGCGGGCGGGGCGGCACGCGTGGGGCCGCTCGCCAGATCGCGCGCCAGCTCCGCGCGCAGCTCACGGAAGCGCGGCTGCATCGGATCGCTTTCGAGCGGGCCGCGGTGGCCGTAGCGCCCGAGCCAGCGGTCGAGCCCCTCGGGTTGGCCGCGCAGCTCCTCGTAGTCCCGTCGCATGCGCTCGGTGACGACCTCCGCCTGGCCCGGAATCCGCAGCCAGCGTCGCACGCGCGCGATACCCGAGAGCGCGCCGTTGATGGCGAAGTTCGTGCGGAGCGCGAGCGCGAGCCCGGAGACGGTCGCGTCGAAGAGGGCGTCGATGTCTTCCGCGGCGTCGACTTCCGCGCGCCACGCTGCGAGGTTGCGCTCGATCGCGCGCATCGTCCGGCGGTTCTGCCATTGCAGTCGCAGGAGCGCGGGCGCGGAGCGCAGCATGCGGCCGAGGCGCAGCGACGAGCCCTGCGGCCCCTCGCCCTCGCCGCCCACGCCTTCGGTCACGAAGCTGCGCGGCAGGCCCCAGTGGTCCATGAGGCGGAAGAAGAAGGAGAAGTTCAGCCAGGCGCGCTCCGCCACCGCGATCGCGTACGGCTCGCGCCACGGCTCGACGCGCGGATCGACCTCGCTGAAGTAACGGGTCGCTTCCGTGCCGGCCTGCGCGAGGGCATCGACCAGCCACGGGCTCGGCGGGTCCCCCAGGATCTCGCGGTGGTTGGCGAGACTCAGCAGCTCGTTTCGGCGAATCGGGAAGGCGGCGGCGCGCACCTGCAGGAGCGTGTAGTCCTCGCCGTCGCGCGCAAACTCGGCGTCGAGGTGGGGGAGGTCGGGAAAGGCGCGGTGGAGCTCGTGCAACCAGTCCGACCAGGCGCCCGCGCGGTCGAGATGGGAGCGCGTGACCTCGCCGCGCTCGGCGCCGGCGGTCAGGGCGGTGTTGTCGTGGTCGCTCTCCGCGCGCTCGAAGTAGAAGCCGTCGCTGAAGACGACGCCCGCGCGCTCCGAGGCGAGGAACGGCTGGACGAAGACGGCGCCGCCCGCGGAACCGAGCGAGGTCGCGACGCGCTGGACCGCGTCGGCGAGCGCACCGGCGTCGGCCACCACTTCACTGTGAAACCGGCCCGCCTGCGACGAGCCCTGCTGGTCCTCGTGCGGCGACGCACTGCGCACGATCCAGGGGAGCGTCCCGAGCGGGGGTTGCTCCGCGGGCAGGCGATCGGCCGGCGCCCAGACGGTGGGCGGGACGACGAGACCGGCCGCGTCGGCGCGCTGCAGATGGGCGAGCTTGGGAATCGAAGCGTCGCGGAAGGAGCGCAGGCTATGCCAGCGCATCGGCCAGCGCATCCAGCCAGCCGGCGGGATCCTCCATCATGGGGTAGTGGCCCCACGCGGGGAACAGGCGCAGCGGGAACTCGACGCCGAGCGCGTCCTCGGTGCGCCGCAACTCCTCCAGGCCGACGACCTTGTCCTTCTCGCCCCACCACATGGTGATGTCGGCGAGTGCCTCCGGCTCGGCGGCGAAGCGCTCCTCGAGGCGGCGCAGCAGCGCGGGCGTGATCCACTCGAAGAAGTCGGCGAAGGCGTCGCAGCGGGCGTAGCCGTCGAAGAATTCGGTGGCGACCGCGGGGGCGACCGGACGCGTGAAGTACTTGCCCAGAAAGCGTCGCTGGATCGCCGGGACCCGGAAAAGGCGACGCAGCATCGCGGCGGATCCCGGGATGGCGCGCATGATGCGCGGGAAGCGACGGTCCTCGAGGCCCCAGAGCACCGGTGCCTGGAGGATCAGGGGCCGCTTGCGCAAGTGGCCCTCGGCGCGCAGGGCGAGCGCCAGGGTGCCGCCGATGCCGGTTGCATAGATCGCGTCGCAGCGGCGATGGGCGGAGCGCGCGAGCTCGGTCAGGAATTCATCGAAGCTGCGCGCGCGCGGCCGTCCCTCGAACCCGGGGTAGGGAATCGCCTGCACGACCGGCTGTGACTCGGACCAGCTTTGGCGCACGCCGTCGAGGCGCACCGAAGCGTGTCCGTTTCCGCCCAGGAAAAGCACACGTGGGGATCGCTGCCGCCGGCGCGGCTCGGATACGACCTCCACCCGGCGGAAGCCGGAGGAGCCGTCGCGGTGAGGATGGTGGGCGTTCATGGGGCATGGGAGAATTCGCCCCCGAGGGGCCCGTGGATGCCCGGTTCAACCCGCTTTACAGAAGCAGGAACCGGGGATCGAGATGTCGGCCCGGGCCCACGCCCGGTCGAACCGCTTGCGCATCGCCGCGGCCTCCTCGTCGCGCCCCAAACCGCGCAGGCACTCGGCCATGCCGTGCAGCGCCCAGCCGTTCTCGGGATAGCGGGCGAGGTTCTTCTCGTAGACCGCCAGCGCCTCCTCGTAACGCTTCTGTTCAGTGAGGAGAGCGCCGAGCGCGTGGCGCGCGGGCTCCATCCAGCCCCAGGGCTCGTCGTAGTTGAGCTGCTCGTCGAGCTGGACCGCCTCGCGGAGGAGGGCAAAGGCGCGGTCGTAGTTCTTCTTACGGTACTCGATCTCGCCGGCCAGGAAGACGTCG
>JBCDBY010000203.1:0-8446 GCA_039182715.1 Planctomycetota bacterium | reverse complement strand
GTGATCGTGACCACGGTGCCGGTGCCCGAGTAGCTGAGCAGCGCGACCTCGAAGGGGACCTGCTCCGAAACCAGATCGGGTGCAAGCGGGTTCTGCGGATCGCTTCGCGCCGAGCTCACCACGAGGGTGATGCTCTGGTCCGGGTTGACGAGGCCGACGAGGTCGGTGGTGTTGGCCGGGTAGTTCTCGTACGCCGGGTTGGCCGCCGTCATCGGGAAGAGCTCCGTGATCGCCGCCATCGTCTCGAAGCGCGAGGCGTCGAACTTGGAGATCGTCAGGACGCCCTCGTTGTGACTGTCATACTCGCCCGGATCGCTCGGAATGAAGCCCGTCACGCGGCCGTCGGCGTCCATCAGGAAGATGAAGCCGTCGCCGCCTGCGCCGCCGGTGTTGCAGGCGGTGCAGGAAAGGCCGGAGCCCTGGTTGGCGGGCGCGCCTCCCGCGCCGCCAAAGGTCTCGATGCGAGCGCCGGTCAGGACGAGGTCGTCGCCGCTGATGAGCGCAATGGTGCCGCCCGAGCCGCCGCCGCCCGCGCCGGAGACCGAGCGGAAGGAGGCGGACTGGCCGCCGACGCCGCCCCGGCCGCCGTCGCCGCCGTTGGCGCGGATGACGCCGCCGGTCGCGAAGATCGAGCCGCGGGAGATGATCGTGATCGAGCCGCCGCCGCCGCCGCCGCCACCACCGGAAAGGTTGGCGCTGAAGGTGGAGCGCTCGTGGACCGAGCCGCCGCCGCCGCCGCCCGAGCCGCCGATGTTGATCAGGTTGACCTCGCGGTCGCCGTAGGGCGTGCCGGATGCGCCGCGCACGCCGATCACGCCGGCGTTGCGGACGCGAATGAAGGCCGAGCCGCAGGCGCCGTCACCCGCCGTACCGGGCGCGCCGCCGACG
This sequence comes from Planctomycetota bacterium, assembly GCA_039182715.1. Classification (GTDB taxonomy): domain Bacteria; phylum Planctomycetota; class PLA2; order PLA2; family PLA2; genus JBCDBY01. The sequence continues at coordinate 7,558 of JBCDBY010000203.1, read as the reverse complement.
TTCAGGATGTCCTGGCCGAAGCTGCCCGCGCGGCCGTGCGAAGCGCCGCCGCCGCCGGTGCCCGGCGCGCGACCGCTCGTCGAGGTCGGCTGCAGGCCGTTGCCGGTGTAGAAGAACGCCTCGCCGCCCGCGTAGCCGCGGCCGGGGCCTTCGCCGTTGTCCGTGTGCGGGAAGTTGTTCTTGGCGTTGAAGCAGGTGTTGAGGAAGGCCTCGAAGCTCACGCAGCTGCCGGTCGGCACGCTGCTGCAGTTCTGCTGGCCGCGCCGCGCCTCGCCGCCCTCGAAGCCGCCCGCGCCCGCGCTGCCGCCGACCGCGACCGGGGCACCGCCGGTGCCGCCGTTGCCGCCGCTCAGGTCGATGGCGCCATTGATCTGCACGAGGCCGGAGACGCGGAAGAGGATCGGGTTGACGCCGATGATGCGTAGCGTCGCCGAGCTCGAGACCGTCAGCGTGCCGACGTTGAGCTCGAAGGGCTCGAGCGAGTCCCACTCCACGAGCCCCGCATCGGGGTCGTTGAGGTAGTCGTCCTCGGGGTTGCGGTCGAGCACCTGGAACGGGTTGCCGAGCGGCTCGTTCGGGGTGTCGCCCGTGTTCAGCGTCTGGTTCGCGGAGACGCCGAGGTCGCCGTCCGCCCCGGTCCCGAAGGCGCTCAGCACGCCCAGCGCGGTGCCCGGCAGCTCGGCCGGGTTGTACAGCGCGGTGTTCGAGCCGTTCTCCGGATCGAGCGTCGTCTGGCCGGTCTCCGGGTTGATGCCGTCCGACTGCGGGTCGTACTCGACCGTGCGCGAGGCGCGGATGGGCGCCTCGTTGGACACGATGAACTCGGTCACGTAGCCGAACCCGCCCTGTTCGACGTAGGGCGCGCCATCGACGAAGGTCTGGCCGTCACCGGTCAGGCCGTTGTCGCCCGCGAAGGTCTTGCGGTAGTCGAGGCCGAGGATGTTGCCCGAAAGCTGGATGCGATAACGCGTGTTGTCGACCAGCGTCCCGACCGGACGGATGCGGATGCGCGTGTCGAGGTTGCCCGCGGTATCGACGGTCTGGAAGGTCGAGACCTCGATCGAGACGGCGAAGTTGACCGCATCCCCGAAGTGACCCGGGGGCGCTGCGGCCGGCGCGGTCTCGGCCGACGTCGTGGCGTTCGAGAAGATCTCGAACATCTGGATGTTGGCCGTGTTGACCTCGGAAGGATCGATCGGCTCGCTCACGCGCAGGTCGAACTGCCACGCCTCGCCGTAGTTCGGCGCGGTGCCGCCGCCGGGCTTGATGACGCGGCCGTTGGCGATCAGCGTCGCGCTGTCGAGCAGTGCGAGCTCGGTCGGGCGCGGGTCGAGGCGCGAGATGTCGAAGGCGGTGTTGACGTCGTCGGGGACGTCGAGGCCGCGATCCGGCACCTGCTGCACTTCGCTCGGGTCGATGGCGACCATGGCGAGCGTGACCAGCGATCGCGGCGGATCGGCCGGGGCGACGTCTTCGAAGAACTCGTTGGTCTCGAAGGTGAACTCCTGCTGCGTCGGGATCGTCTCCCCCGACGTCGACTGCAGGCCGTCCGGTCCGCCACTGATGAAGACGACGTAGCTGCCGTTCGCGCGGAAGCCCGCATCGGAGCGGTCCTCCTTGTTCGGCAGGCGCGGCGTGAACAGGACAATGTCGCCGCTCAGCGTGTAAAAGCCCGCCGCGCGCGCGAAATTGGAGTTCGGGCCCGAGATCACGTTCTGGATCTTGAGGCGGGTGAAGAGGTCCTGGTCCTGCTTCACCGGCGCCGAGAACCGGAACCGGATCTGACGGTTACGCGGGATGTTGTTCTGGCCGGACTCGAGGAACTCGATCAGAGCGAAATCTCCGCTCGAGCCGGATCCGCCGCCGCTGCATGCGAAGCAGACGGACGCTACGACCAACGACAACCATGCACGGAACGCCTTCCGTTGCGCCATCGAATGTCCTCCCTGGAACTCTTCTCTCTCGTTTGCCCAACAATCGAACCGGGCGGGCGGTCCTCCACGAACCGGTGCCGGGTTCGGCCAACGAAGGGATGGTATCGGAAATGGAGGAAAGTAGGTTGCCGAAAACCTCGATACCGGTCGCACGCTATGGTTCTGGACGTTAACCCATTATTCGTAGGGGTTTACGTCGAATCTCGACGACGAGCGGTCGCAAGGTAACCGGCTAGGACTCGCAGGAAACCGCGTAAATCGTAGGGAGATCGCGCTGGAGAGCGGACCAATCCGATCCCCGATTCTCGCTCACGAAGAGCGAGCCGCTATTTGTCCCGAACGCGACGGTGCCCTCGCGGGCGTCCATCGCGTGCCGGAAGACGATGTCGTAGCAGTGCGCCTGCGGGAGCCCGTTGCGCATCTCCTGCCAGCTCGCGCCGCCATCCTCGCTGCGCGCGACCGCGAGGGCCCCGTCGGGCGCGACGCGTACCTCGTCGGAGAGCATCGGGACGGTCCAGGCGACGCGGTCGTCCGCTTCGTCGAGCGCGAGACAGAAGCCGATCGAGTGCGGCATCGCATCGCTGACGTCGACCCAATGGGCGCCGGCATCGCTCGAGCGGAAGTTGCCGCAGTGATTCTGCTGCCACAAGACGTCGGGGTCCTGCGTGCCGCGGCGGAGCATATGCGTGTCCTGGCCATACTCGGGGTGCGGGTCGGGCAGGAAGTCGGCGCGCACCCCCTGGTTGCGCGGTGTCCAGCTCCGGCCGCCGTCGCGCGTTTCGTAGACGCCGGCGCAGGAGACGGCGACGTGCATGCGATCGGCGTCACGCGGATCGACGCAGACCGTGTGCAGCATGACCCCGCCGCCGCCCTCGAACCAGTTGTGGTCGTTGCGCAGGGTCCAGAGCGGCTCGTTGATGGCCCACGTCTCGCCGCCGTCGCGGCTCTCGAAGAGCCCGCCGGGGTCGCATCCGATCAGGTAGCGGCCGGCATCGCCGACCGGCTCGATGGTGTAGAGGTGCTTGACGACCGCCGCTTCCTTGCGCTGGCCCCACTCGGTGATTTCGTCGATCTGGGTGCCCTCCGGGAACGCCGGGCAGGGTCGCTCCTCGAAGTTCTCGCCGTCGTCGTGGGAGACGTAGAGCTTCGCGCCCCAGTGCCCGTGACCGGCGCACGCCCAGATCGAGCCGTCGCGCGCATCCCGCTTCGCGTTGAGGACCGGCACGCCGAGGAAGCGGGGCTCGCCGAGGTGCCACCCGTCCCGGCGCCGTTCGAGCCGGAAGAGACCTTTGCGAGTGGAGATCAGGAAACGCACGACGTTCATTATCGCGGACGAGGCTAGGCACTGTTTGAATCGTCCGACGTCGGCCCGAGGGCGAGCCCAGAGTTAATTCTGGCAAAGCTCAGCGAATTCGCGGCTCCGCCGATGGGGCCCGTTTCACCTCAAGGAGCCGCGACGCAGCTGGGCGCAGCCGCAGCCGGCCGAAGCCAGTCGGACTAATCAAACAGTGCCTAACCCCCGGAAAGCGCCTGCAGCACGTGCACCACCGAATCCGGCTGCAGCGCATCCGTCAACGCCGCCCGGTCTTCCACCAACTCGCCGTCCACGAACACGTTGACGTGTCTTCGCAGCGCGCCGGTTTCGTTCACCAGGTAGGCACGCAGCCCGGGGATGCGCTCGTCCAGGTCCACGAGCAGGTCGCGCACGGTCTCGCCGCGCGCCTCCGTCTCCGTCACGCCGCCGGTGTACTTGCGCAGATTCGTGGTCAGGACGACCTTGGGCATTACGCCATTGTCGCCAATTCCCGCATCGTCGCCGCGATTCGATCCGCTTCCTCGTCGGCGATGCAGAGCGGAGGCATGGCGTAGAGGACGGGGCCGAGGGGGCGCAGCAGGACGCCGCGCTCCAGCGCCGCCGCCCGCAGGCGCGGCGCCAGCTCCGAGAGATAGCCCGGCTCGCCCTCCAGCTCGACCGCCCAGATCGACCCCAGCCCGCGCACGCCGGGCAGCCCCTCGAGGCCGGCGGCGAGTCGGTCGCCGATCGTCCGCGCGCGGGCGAGAAGGTCGTTCTCCTCGAAGAGCTCGAGGCTCTCCAGCGCGACCGCGCAGCCCAGCGGGTTGCCGGTGTAGGAGTGGCCGTGGAAGAGCGTGTGGTGCGGGTTGCCGGTCTCGAACGCGGCGAAGATCCGCTCGTGGACGACCGTGGCGGCGAATGGCAGCGTGCCGCCGGTCAGGCCCTTGCTGAGGCAGACGAGGTCGGGCGCGACGCCGGCGTGCTCGCACGCGAACATGCGCCCGGTGCGGCCGAAGCCGGTCATCACCTCGTCGGCGATGAGCAGCGCGCCCGCCGCGCGGCACTGCGTCTCGATGCGCTGCAGGAACGCGGCGTCGTGCATGCGCATGCCGGATGCGCCCTGCACCATCGGCTCGACGATGACCGCGGCGACGTCGTCCCCGACCTCGTCCGCGTACTCGTCGGCGTGGAAGAGAAGCGGGGCGTGCGCCTCCTGGAACAGGGCCACGCCGGAGACCGACATCGCGCCCACTGTGTCGCCGTGATAGCTGTGCGACAGGCGCAGGAAGCGGGTGCGCGGCGTGCCCTGGTTGAACCAGAACTGCGCGGCGATCTTGAGCGCCGCCTCGACCGCGGTGGATCCGTTGTCGGAGTAGAAGACGCGGTGGAGGCCGAGCAGCGCCGCGAGCCGCTCCGCCAGCTCGACCGCGGGCGCGTGCGTGAACCCGGCGAACATGACGTGCTCGAGTTCGCCTGCCTGGCGGGCCAGCGCCGCGGCGAGACGCGGGTGGGCGTGTCCGTGCACGTTGGTCCACCAGCTCGAAATGGCGTCGAGGTAGCGGCGGCCGTCTTCCGCCACGAGATACGCGCCCTCGCCGCGCACGATGGGAATCGGCGGCGGGCTGTTGCCCGCGTTGGTGTACGGGTGCCAGATGACCCGCGCGTCGCGTTCGGCGAGGCTCATGCCAGCGGGTCCTCGATGACGGCGACGTCGCCGTACTCCTCGATCGCCGCGCGGTTGTTCGTGCCGCCGAGCAGCACCACGCCCTTCACCTCGATGCCGCGCGTGCGCGCCGCGTCGACGGTGAGCAGCGTGTGGTTGATCGTGCCGAGCACGTCCCGCGCAACGACCACGATCGGAAGGCCGACGGCGAGAATGAGGTCGGTCTGCAGGAGGCCCGGTGCGAGCGGGACGAGCAGCCCGCCCGCGCCCTCCGCCACGAGCGTGCCCGCGAAGCCTTCGATCGGCGCGAGGATGCGCGCGAGCGTGATCGTGTCGCCTTCGCGCGCCGCGGCGAGGTGCGGGGAGACGGGGTCCTTGTAGCGCAGTCCCGGCAGGCTGTGGCGCGCGGCGACGGTGGCGGTGTCGTCGTCGGGCGGGAAGCCGGTCTGCACCGGTTTCCAGTAGGTCGCCTCCGGGTGACGCCGCAGGAGCGTGCGCGCGTACGTCGTCTTGCCGATCTCCGTGTTCGTCCCGGTGATGAAGACGCCTTTCAGCATGCGAGCGCCTCCTGCAGGCGCGCGACCTCGTCGTCGGTCCGGTCGGCGTGAAGCGAAAGTCGCAGGGCCGGCGTCGCGACGGTGGGGGGGCGCACCGCGCGCACGTCGAGCCCCTGCTGCTGCAGCGTGCGCTGGCGACGCATCGCGTGCTCGGCGTCGTCGCACGGGATCATCACGATCGGCGATTGCGCGTCCGGATCGATGCGACGCGCCAGCTCGACGGCGCGCGCGGCGCGCTCGGGTTCCGCCTGCGCGATGCGCCACGCCGCGAGCACGCCGGCGACGACGGGCGGCGGGGCGGCCGTCGTGAACAGGAACGTCCGGCACGCCGAACGCAGCAGTTCGATGACCGGGCGTGGCCCCGCGACGATCGCGCCCGCGCCGGCGAGCGCCTTGCCGCAGGGGATCACGCTCACCGTCGCGGTCGGCGCCGGCGCGAAGAGGCCGATCGCGTGCGCCTCGTCGACGATCGTCGCGGCGGCGCGCGCCGGAATCGGCGGCCGGTCGCCGCCCATGGAGAAGACCGACTCGGTGACGATCAGCGCGCGGTCCGCGGCGGGGTCGGGGAGTTCGCCGTGTGGGTAGACGACCGTCTCTGCCTTCGCCGCACGACAGCCGTCGATGATCGACGCGTGGTTGTGGGCGTCGCTGTGGATCGTCCAGCCTTCGGCGCCGAGCGTCTGCAGCACGCCGACGTTGGCGTGGAACCCGGACGGAAAGTGCAGCGCGTCCTCGTGGCCGGTCGCCGCGCACATCGCCTCCTCGAGTTCGCCGTGCAGCGGCGTGTCGCCGCGCAGCAGTCGCGCCGCGCCGGCGCCGATGCCGTACTCGTGCAGCGCCGTCGCCGCCGCCTCGAGCACGCGCGGGTCGAAGCGCAGGCCGAGCGTGTCGTTGCTGGCAAAGTCGATGCCGCGCGGCGGTTCGATCGTGCGACGCGTGCCCGCCGCGGTCAGTTCGGCGAGTCGCCGCGTCGCCTCATGCGTGAGCGGATGCATGGTCGGCGATGCGCAGCCCCAGTCGCTGGAGCAGCTGCGCGTCGTCATCGATCTCCGGATTCGGGGTCGTGAGCAGCTTGTCGCCGAAGAAGATCGAGTTGGCGCCGGCGAGGAAGCAGAGCGCCTGCGCGCCCGGCTCGAGCTGCAGGCGACCCGCGGCGAGGCGCACGCGGCTCTTCGGCATGAGTATGCGCGTCGCCGCCACCATGCGGACGATTTCCAGCGGATCGAGATCGGCCCCGTCGGCGAGCGGCGTGCCCGCGACCCGCACCAGCGAGTTGATCGGCACGCTCTCGGGCTGCGGATCCATGTTGGCGAGCGTGGCGAGCATGTCGGCGCGGTCGCCGCGGTGCTCACCCATGCCGAGGATACCGCCGCAGCAGACGTGGATGCCGGCATCCTGGACGCGCTGGATCGTCTCCAGCCGGTCCTCGAACGTGCGCGTCGTGATGATCTGCGGATAGAAGCGTTCGGACGTGTCGATGTTGTGGTTGTAGGCGGTCAGACCGGCCTCGGCGAGCCGTTCCGCCTGCGAATCGGTCAGCATGCCGAGCGTGACGCAGGCCTCCATGCCGAGCGCGCGCACGTCACGGACCATGTCGAGGACGCGCTCGAACTGCTCTCCTTCGCGCGGCTGTCGCCAGGCGGCGCCCATGCAGAATCGCGTCGCGCCCGCCTCCTTCGCGCGCTCGGCCGCGGCGCGCACTTCCTCGCGACTCATGAGCGGGTCGACCGGCGATTCGGCGTCCTTGTGCCAGGCGCTCTGCGAGCAGTAGCCGCAGTCCTCGGGGCAGCCGCCCGTCTTGATGGAGAGCAACGTGCAGCGCTGCACCTCGAGCGGGTCGTGGTGCAGGCGGTGCACCTGCGCGGCCTGGAAGACGAGATCGAGAAGGGGCGTGGCGAAGAGCTCGCGCACGGACTCGGAGGTCGGCATGTGGGGGGGATTGTACGTGTTCACGTTCGACGTTGGACGTTTGACGTTGGACGTGGGGGGGGAGCTGGAGGGAGCTGAGAGCGCGGAGGTTTCGCGCTGAGGAAACGGAGCGCCGCTGAGATCGCTGAGGTTGTTTGAAGGGGCCCCTTTCAACATCCACAGCGATCTCAGCGCAGCTCAG
>JBCDBY010000202.1:0-8448 GCA_039182715.1 Planctomycetota bacterium | reverse complement strand
GGCTGGGGGCCGGGAGCCGGGGGCTTCTGCGCCTGAAAGCACCCGCTGCTCTGGAGGGGTAATCGAAGCAAGCGCTTCGGCTCATTTCATGCCGTCGGCGGCTCCACCTGACTTCCGACGGCTAGCCCCCGGCCCCCAGCCCCCAGCTCCCGGCCGTGGGGGCGCGGCCTAACCTCTGATTTCTCAACGCTTTGCGACTGTCCCGCGCCCCCCGTATCCTCGACAAATTCCAGTGAACCGGCCGCGCCCCCACCGGTACTACCCCCGGTGGGAAAGTCATTCGTAACCGCGACGAGAACCTCTCTGATCACGAGCTCATGGCCCGCCTGCAGGCGGGCGATGTAGAGGCTTTTGACTTGCTGTACGCGCGCTACGCCCACCCGCTGGCCAACTTCTTCTACCAGATGTGCTTCGATCGCACGGCCGCGGACGACTACGTGCAGGAGACCTTCCTGCGCGTGTGGCGCGCCCGCCAGAGCTACCGTCCGATCGGGAAGCTGTCGACCTGGCTCTTCCAGATCGCGAAGCACTACTGGTTCAACGAGCGGGAGAAGCAGAAGCGCCGTCCGTTCCACGCCGTGGCCGGAGGCGACGACGCCCAGTCCCAGTTCGCCCAGCTGCCCGATGCGCAGTCCGACTTCGCGCCGGAGGCCGCCGCCTCCGCCGGGGAGCTCGAGACGGCGATCGAGCGGGCGGTGCTCCAGCTCAGCGACAAACTGCGCGCGGTCTTCGTGCTCGCGCGCTATCGCGGCCTTCCCTACGCGGAGATCGCCGAGATCCTCGAGATCCCGGTCGGCACCGTGAAGAGCCGAATGTCGCTGGCGGAAAAACAGCTCCGCGGGGCTTTGGGAGACCTTCTCCAGGAGTAACGAACATGTCGAACGCTGCGCAATTCGATGATCCTCTCGGTGACAACCTGCGGGCCGATCTGATCGCCTTCTCACTCGGTCAGCTTGAACCGGACGAAGCCGAGTCTCTTCGGCAGCGCATCGCCGAGGAACCCGATCTCGCTGCGGAGTTCGACGCCATCCACCAACATCTCGACCTGCATCGCCATGCACCCGAGATCAGCCCCTCCCCGGCGGTCTTCACGCGCTTGCGCGAACAGATCGCCGCGGAGGAGGCGCCCCCCGCGCCGGCGCGGCCGCCGGCCCGTCGCAGCATCTTCAAGCGCTACTGGATGAGCATGGCGGCGGCGGCGCTCATCATCGCCGCCATGATCTTTCCCGGTCTGGCGCCGTCGCGCGGCCAACCGATCCCGACCATCGAGCAGGTCGCCGGGGCCCCGACCGAGACGTTGCCGGACGGCACCGTCCGCGCCCCCGGCCTGACGCGGATCGCGTACGGCCCCGGCGTCGTGATCACCATGGATGGCAATTCGGTCATCCGCCCCCTCGCATCCCAGCGGCTCGCCCTCGAGGCGGGCCGTTTGTTTTTGGAGGTCGAGCCGGCCCGGCGCGGCTTCACGATCGAGGTTGCCGGCGAAGCAGGCGGCGAGGCTGGCGGCACGCGCATCGTCACGACCGGCACCCGATTCCTCGTGGAGAAGGGCCGGGTCGCGGTCGAGGAGGGCACCGTCCGGGTCACCCGCGAGCAGACTCGCCATACCGTGGTGAAAGCGGGCCAGGAGCTCCGCTGGCCTGGCGGCTCACCCACGCGCCTCGCCTCGACCGCCCCGATCGCCTGGTTCCGAATTCCGACGCTGAAGGCGAGGATTCTCAACCCCACGACCATTTCGGTCGTACTCCAGAATGAGATGATCGACGCGATGCAGCTGGCTCCCCCCACCGGAGGGGAGCCGCTTTTCTTTGCCACGGTCACCGGGCCGGACGGCGAGACCCGCCACTACCCCCATCAGCCCGAGGACTTCGCCTACAACGTGGTGCTCCAGCCCGGGCAGCCGTTCGAATTCGAGATGAGAATCTCGGAGCTGGAGGACGACGATGCCGTCCGGCTCTCCTGCAAGTCGCTCGGTCTCGAAGTGGAGGCGTCGCGTTGACGCTGCAGGAACTCACACTTCCGCTGCGTCGCGGTCTCGGCCGCCTGCGCAGCCGCGTCCGCTCGCTCCTGGTGATCTACGGCACGGCGCGCGCCGTCGTCTTTCTCGTCACCGCCCTGCTGGTCCTCTTCGCCGCCGACTACGTGCTGCGCCTGCCGCTCGGCGTGCGCCAGTTTGCGCTGCTGCTCTTGTTCGGCGGCCTCGGCGTCGTCTTGTATCGCCGCCTCGTGCGGCCTCTCCAGCGGCCGCTGCCCGACGCTCTGCTGGCCGCCCACGTCGAGCGCGACCACCCCGAGCTGCAGGACCGTCTGGTCAGCAGCCTTGCGTTCCTCGAGGCGGAACGCGATCCCGAGAACAGCGACTCGCCGGAGCTGATGCGCGCCGTCATCGAGGAGACGGTCCAGATCACGCCGCGCATCCGATTCGCCGATGCCGCCCGCAGTCGCAACACCACGCGCTGGGCCAGCGGCGCCGCCGCGATGTTCGCCCTCGTGGTCCTGCTTGCGAGCATGCAGCCGACGCTCGCGTCGACCTTCGTGCAGCGCGATCTGCTGCTGCGCGACGTCGCTTGGCCGCGCCGCACCACCATCGCGGTGCTCGACATGGAGCCGGGCGTGGCGCGCGAGGTCACGCTGCACCACGACACGACGCTGCAGTTCCGCGTCGAGGGCGCGATCCCCGACCGGCTGGAGCTGCGCTTCCGCGAGGAGAGCGACCGCGACGGGTCCATTCCCGCGGAGATCGTGGAGCTGGCGCCGTCCGCGGAGGACCCGGCGCTCTTCACCTACACGCTGCACGTCGACGCGGACTACGCCTTCTCGATCACCGGCGGCGACGACGACCGCGCGGACACCTACCGCGTGAAGGCGCTGACGCCGCCCAGCGTGACGGGGCTCGAGCTGCGCTGCACCTTCCCGACCTATCTCGGCCTCGCGCCGGAGACACGCACGGACGGCGACCAGCGCATCCCCGAGGGCACGAAGATCGACATGCGCGTGAAGACCAACATGCCGCTGCAGTCGGCGTCGCTGGTCGTGGCCGGGTCCGAGCCGGTCGCGCTGGAGAAACTCGGCGATCGGGAGTACCGCACCGCGCTCGCGCCCGACGCGGACCTGCGCTACTCGTTCTTGCTGGTCGGCCCGCGAGGCGAGCGCAACGAGCCGCACACCTACGTGGTGCGCGTCTCGCGCGACCGCGCGCCGGACCTGCGCGTCCGCACGCCGGGCGCGCGCGCCGATCGCAGCCCCGACGGCGTGGCGCTGATCAGCTTCCGCGCGCGGGACGACCACCGTCTCGACAAGGCGGAGTTCCACTACCGCATCAACGAGGGCGAGGAGCGCACCGTCGCCCTCGGCGAGGCCGGCGGCGCCGGCGTCCGCTTCCTGCGCGGGGCCCAGGACGATGCCGAAGATGCTGCTGATGATGCTGCTGATGATGCTGCTGGGGAGCGCGACCGTTTGCTGCTCGGCCTGATCGCGCTCGACCTCGCCCAGCTGCGGCGCCCGGACGGCAAGCCGCTGCGGGAGGACGACCGCCTGGAATTCCGCATCGAGGTGACGGACTCCGCCGGCAAGCGCACCAGCACGAGCCAGCGCGGCACCGCGCGTTCGATCAACATCGCGCCGTCCAACCAGTTCGAGAACGACATCGACGCCCGCCAGCGCGACCTGCTGGAGGGGCTCGAGCGGACCGAGCGCCAGGCGCTCAAGGCGGGCCTGGAGATCCTCGGCGCCCTCAACGACGATCCGACCGCGGACGACGGCGACGACTTCCAGCGCCAGCTCGGCCGGGGCCAGGCCGGCGTCGGTCGCATGGTCGATCAGCTCGGCCAGCTCGCCGGCGAGGTGCGCGGGCTCGTCAACCTGTACGTGTTCAACCGCCTCGACGACAAGGCGACCGCGGAGCAGGCGCTGCCGCTCTACGAGCGCTTCCTGCTGCGCAAGCCGGGCAAGGGCGACGCGCCCTTCCGCGGCGAACTCTATCGTGCACTCTGGCAGGCGCAGCAGGACAGCACGCTGCGCGCCGGCGGCGCGTACCTGCCGCTGCTCGAGATGGCCGACCTGGCGGACCGCCTGGTGGCCGATACCGCCCCGCAGGTCTACGCCACGCTGCGCAAGGCGGCCCGCCCGGGGCTCGACCGCGCGGAGGCGCGCGTGCTGCTGCAGCGCGCCAGCGACGATCAGCAGTCGGTCAGCGAGGGTCTGCAGCGACTGCGCCGACTGATGCGCGAGTGGCAGACCTACGACGGCGTCGTGCGCGCCCTGCGTCGTCTCAAGGACGACCAGAGCCGCATCGTCGAGGAACTCAAGAAGGAAAACTAGGAGAGGTCAATGATGCGATTCCGCTCCCTTGCTACGTACTTGATGACGGGGTACCTGATGACGGGCGTCCTCATCACAGTTCCGCTCGCGCTCGCGCAGGACGGCTCGCCGGATGCCCGCGGCTCGGATGCCAAGTCCGATGCCGATTGGGACCGTCTCGTCGAAACGCTGCGCCAGTCGCAGAAGGACGCCGTCTCACGCCTCGAGAGCGTGCTCGCCTCGGCGGAGCAGCTCATCGCGGACCTCGAGCGGCGCGACGAGAAGGAGAAGGCGCAGCTCCTGCGACGCGCGATCGCCATCATCCAGCGCAAGGAGATCGTGCTCACCACCGTGGCGGGCGCGAACCGCGAGCAGGAGCAGCTGCTCGGCGACCTGAGGGAGGCGATGGAGCGCATGCAGCGCCTGCTCACCGAGGGCAACGGCAACTCGGAAGAGGTGCAGAAGCTCGGCAACCGCGTCGTCGGCACGCTCGAGCGCGTCATCGAGATGCTCGGCAAGAGCGACGAGCTCGGCTCGCTCGAGAAGCGCGAGCGCGACCTCGCCGACCTGCAGCGCGACGTCCGTCGCATGAAGAGCGAGCAGGAGGAGATTCGCCGCAAGACGCGCGAAGCGGTGCCGCGCACCGAGGCGGAGAAGGCGGCCCGCAAGGCGATGCAGGATCTGGAGCAGCTCCAGGCGATGCTCGACAAGATCAAGCGCGACGCGCGGCGCGATCTCTCCGATCTCGAGAAACAGCAGGAGACGACCGCGCGTCTGCAGGCGATGCTCGATCAGCAGAAGCGCCTGCAGAGCGAGACCTCGATGCGCGCCGGCCAGGCCAACGAGCTCAAGCCGGAGATGAAGCGGGCGCTGGCGGAGATGGAGCAGATCGCCAAGCGGGCGCGCGAAGCGCAGGAGGACGAGGCGAAGCGCGAGCAGGCCGGCGAACTGAGTCGCCGCCTCGGCACGCTGGCTCGTCGTCAGCAGCGACTCGCCGACGAGCTGCAGCGACGGGCCGGCATGCAGGAGGCGCAGGCCGCCGTCGAGGAGGAGATGGCCAAGGGGCCGGTGCAGGACCCCGACAAGGCGATCCGGAACGCGAAGAACGCGCTCGGCGACACGAAGTCTCTCCCCCCGGAGCTCCAGAAGGCGCTGGAGGGTCGCGATCTCGAGGCGGTGCAGAAGGCGCTCGGTGGAGCGCTGGACAAGATGCCCAAGCCCTCCGAGCAGGCGACCGACCAGAAAGGCATCGAGCGACAGCTGAAGGATGCCACCGCCGAGGCGGATGCGCAGGACAAGCCCGCGCTCGAGAAGGCGATGGACGCGGTCCGGCAGGCGGGCCGCAAGCTGAACGAGGCGAACGAGGCGCAGGCGAAGCCCGACGATCCCGGCGCCCCCCGCGCGACGCGACAGGCCGCCAACGAGGCGCGCAAGGCGGCCGAGGCGCTTCGCCAGGCGCAGAAGGCCGCGGGCGAGACGCCCCAGCCCGACACGAGCGCGCGCAAGGACGCGGCGCAACGCGCCGAGAAACTCGCGGGCGAACTCGACAAGATGGCGCAGCGCGAGGCGGCGGAGAACGCCGGCCTCAAGAGCATGCTCGAAGACGCCAAACGCGCCCTCGACGCGTCCGCGAAGGAGCTCGAGAACTCCGCGCAGGCGAGTGGGCAGGATCGCGCGAGCCGCGCGGGCGAGCAGGCGCGCAACGCCGCGGAGCGCCTCGAGCGCGCGCAGCGTCAGATGCGCGAGGGCATCCAGCAGCGCGGCGACCTGAGCGAACGTCAGGGCAAGGTCGCGGAGGAGCTCGATCGCCTTCAGCAGCAGCAGGAAGAGAACGCGCCGACGCGCGACGCCATGAAGAAGGCGCAGAACGCCGCGGCGCAGGCTCAAAAGGAGCTCCGCAACGGCAACCTCGAGAAGGCGACGGAGCAACAGGCGGAGGCGGCCCAGCAGCTCGAGCAGGCGATGCGCGAGTCCGCGACCGCCTGGACCGAGAAGGCGGAAAACGCCGCCCAGGCCACGCAGGATCTGCAACGCCAGACGCAGGAGGCCATCGAGAGGGCGAAGCGCGCGCGCCGTCAGGCCGAGCAGGGCGAACGCCAGGCGAAGGAGAACGACTCCCGTCGTCGCCTGCAGGAGGCGCAGGAGCGCATCGAGCAGGCGGAGAAGGAGCTCCGACGGTCGCTCAAGAAGCTCGGCGAGGGCATGCCCAAGAGCGCCGAACAGGACCGTGAAGAAGCGCGCCGCCAGATCGACCGCGCGCTCGAGGACCTGCAGGGTCTGCGTGAACGCCACGACACCAGCGACCCGGCGACGCAGGAGCAGCTCCAGAAGCTGGCCCAGCGTCAGAAGGAGCTGGAGCAGCGCGTGCGCAAGCTCGACGAGCAGCTCAAGCGCCGCAACGAGAACCGCGGCCGCGAGCGGCTGCAGGACGCCCAGTCCGCCATGCGCGACGCGTCGCGCCAGCTGGAGGAAGGCGACTCGGACGAGTCCGAACGCTCCCAGGAGCGCGCGCAGAAGTCGCTCGAGCAGGCGCAGCAGGAGCTCAACGAGGAGCAGCGGCGCTACCGCAACCTGCGTCAGTACGAGCTGCTGTTCAAGCTGCGCGAGGAGCTGATGCGGTTCCGCCGCGAGGCGCAGACGCATCGCGAGGAGCTGCAGAAGGTGGCCGCCGCGGTGCGCAAGGCGGGTCGCGTGAGCCGCTTCATCAACCGCTCGCAGCTCAAGCCGCTGCGCGCCAAGATCGGCGTGCTGCAGCGCAACGTGAAGGAGAAGGCCGAGGCGATCGAGAAGGAGCGCGCGGTCGTCTACACCTACCTGCTCAACGGCTGCGCGGCGGACCTCGAGGAGATCGAGACGCTGCTGGCCGACAAGAACGTGGGCCTCGTCCCGCAGGAGCTGCTGGGCGACGTGGTGCGCCGTCTGGAGATGGCGCTCGACGGCCTCAACCGCGACCTCGAGGATCGTCGCAACGAGGAGCAGCAGGAGCAGCAGCAGCAGCAGGGCGGTGGCCAGCAGCCGCAGGGCGACGGCCAGCGTCCGCTCGTTCCGCCCGATGCGGAGATCCGCATGATTCTCGTGATGCAGAAGTCGCTCAACGAGGAGCGGCAGAACTTCTTCGACAGCCGTCCGGACCTGCAGGGCCGCCCGCTGAGCGAAGGCGAGAAGGCGCGGTTGCGCCGCTTCTATCACACGCAGGGCTCGCTCGCGGAGCTCTTCGACACCTTGCGTCAGAACCTCGTCGGCGGCGACGAGGGTGGCCTGATGCCGCCGGAAGAGTCCGGCGGTGCAGGCGGCAACAACGAGGAGGAAGGACGATGATCCGCCCCATCCTGATCGCGACGACCATGCTGGCGGCTTTCGTCGCCCCGCGCGCCGAGGCGCAGCAGGGCCAGATGGACGCCGAGAAGATGAAGCAGAAGATGGATGAGATCTCGCAGCTCATGCGCGAGAGCGAACGCCTTCTGCTCGAGATGACGAAGGTCGACCGCCTCGTCGAGCAGCAGCGGCGCATCGCGGAAGAGCTCGAGAAGCTGCGCATGCCGGAGCAGCCGGCGGGCGGCGGCACGCAGGAGCAGCCCAACGAACAGCAGCCCAACGATCAGCAGCGAGAGCAGGAGAAGCGCAGGCAGCTGCAGGAGAAGCAGAACGAGCTCAAGGAGAAGCTGCAGCGCCTCTTCGAGAACCAGCAGCAGGCGGGGCAGCAGAGTGCGTCGCAGCTGGCGTGGCTGCTGCGCAACCTGCCGCGCGGCGGCCAGGGCTCGAGCCCGCAGCCCCAGGGCAACGAGCCCCAGCAGCCCGACAAGCCGCGCCCGGATCAGGAGGAGAAGGGCAAGCAGGACGAGCCGGGCGATGAGCGGGAGCAGAAGGACAACGAAACCAAGCCCGATCGCGAGAAGCAGCGGGAGCGCGACCAGGAGTCGCAGCTCAACCGCATCGAGCAGTGGATCGCGCGCCTTCCGCCGGCGCAGCAGGAGCGCATCAACCGCAACGACTTCTCCGGGTTCCCGTCCCGATACCGCCGCGCCTCGCGCTCCGCCCGCAGGCGGGTGTATTCGCGCAGAAGACGGCGGTATCGGGACGGGAACCCGGAGAAGTCGTTGCGGTTGATGCGCTCCTGCTGCGCCGGCGGAAGGCGCGCGATCCACTGCT
>JBCDBY010000201.1:0-8498 GCA_039182715.1 Planctomycetota bacterium | reverse complement strand
CCAGATCTCCTGCGCCGCGCCGGCGCCCCGTATCCGCGCCAGGGCGCGGGCTCCGCTGCGCAGCGCCCGGTCGCCCGGACGGCGCGCGATCTGCAGGCGGATTTCGCCCGTCGAGCCGGCGTCGCGCAGCAGACCAAGCGCCGTGATGGCGCTGGAAATGTAGCGGCGCTCCGCCGTGGAGAGCCGCGCCCCGATGGCGAATGCGTCCCCCCGCTGTCCGAGGCGCGCCAGTCCGAGCGCGGCCGCGCCCGCGTCCCACTCGAACTTGGCGCGGGTGAAGTGGCGCCGCATCTCCTCCGGCGCACGCGGCCCTCCAACCGCCGCGAGGGCGAGCAGCATCGATCCGTACTCCGCCACGCGCTCCGTGTCGTTGCCGAAGCGGCGCGCCGCCTCCATGAGGATGCCCCCGGCGTCCCGTCCGCCGATGCGCGCCAGCGCGAACGCCGCCTCCACGCGGTGCGCGCCCGCCTTGCCGCGCGGCTCGAGCAGCAGGCGCCGAAAGCGCGCCAGCCGTCGTCGGTCGCCCGACAGGACCGGGCCGGACAGCGCATGCGCCGCGGCGGCGCGCTGCACGGTGTCGTCGGAGTCGGTCAGCGTGATGATCTGCGCGAACGTCTCGGGAAGCTTGCGCCGCCCCATCGCCGCGGCCGCGGCGCCGCGCTCGCCGGGCAGCGTATTGCGCGCCTGTAGGGTCCGGACGAAGAGCGGGGCATCCCGGTCCTCGCCGGCGATGCCGAGCCCGGCCAGCGCGCTGGCGATCAACTCCGCGTCGGTGTGCGTCTTGCGAGGCGCCTTCGCGAGGAATGCGCGCAGCGGTTCCGTGTCGCCGCCGCACCCGAGCGCCAGCAGCGCGATGGCGCGCACCTGGGGGTTCTCGTCGGCGTCGACCGCGCGGCGACGCCACTCGGCATGCAGGGACGGATCCCGCAGCAGCAGCAGCCCGTACGCGATCGCCTCGCGGACCCGTTCGTCCGTTTCGCGATCGAGACGATGCAGCAGACGGCGCGCGGCCTGCGGTGGCCCGAGTCGCCCCAAACCGACCGCCGCCATGCCGCGCACCTCGAAGGCGGGGTCGACGAGCAGCGGCGTCAGCAACGGTCCGAGCGTGGTTTCGCGCAGCCGCGCGCGCTCCTTCGCCAGCGCGCCGCCCTGCGGCGGCATCGGCGGCGCGTAGACGCGCGCGTAGACCGGCCACGGCGCCACGAATCGCACGTACATCGGGCGCACGACGCGGACCTCGCGCAGGTGCGTGCGCGGCAGCGGCTTGCCCGAGGGATTGATCCAGGGCGTCTGATGGCGGTTCTTGTGGAGGCCGTTCCACACCTTGAAGCGCTCGAGGCGGTCGAGCGTGTGGCCGTGATCGACGTCCCGCGCCAGCCGACCGGTGTTCGGGTCCGCCGTATAGCGGGTCAGCAGCCGCGTGACGAGCGGACGCAGGTCGGCCCAGTAGCGCCCGTGCACGGACAGGTTGCGACGCAGGCGTTTCTTGAGGTCGCGGAGGTCGGCGACGTGGTCGTAGTCCTCCTCCACGTGGAAGGGAAAGCTCTGGAAGATCGCGAGCAGTCGCTTGGTCGCCGCATGCCGTCGCCGCGCGTCGGGCAACGGAGCCGCGGCCAGCGCGCGCAGCGCGGCACGCGTGCGATGCCAGCTCGGCTCGTCCGTATCCGCGACGATCATCTCCTCCACGAGGAAGTCCGTCGCACGCGCCGCGTCGATACGCAGCAGCGAGACGCACAGCGCTTCGCAGACGCGATGCGACACCACGTAGTCGTCCTCGTCCATGAACTCCTTCTCGAGCACGAAGAGGACCTTGGTGAGCGCGTCGGGACGCAGCACCTGCAGGGCGCGGGCCGCCCGCCACTGCACCGGCTCCCGCTCGTTGCGCCCCTCCACGACGCGCTTGGCGAGCAGGCCGCGCAGGATCTGACGGCGCGCGGCATCGCGCCAGGAATCCGTGAGCGTCAGGGGTCGATGCGCCTTCTCGATCGTGTCGAGCGCCGCGATCCACTCGCCGTTGGTGGCCTTCCGTTTCTTGGGCCGGACGGCGAGCTGCGCGTCGTCGAGCGTAATCGCGGCTTCGGCCCGCCCAAAAGACAACAGAGCAGGCAACAGAGCAGGCAACAGAGCAGGCAACAGGACGAGAAACCAGCCGACGCGACGCATTTCCACCTATGGGAACGCACTCGGCGGACTATTGGCGCAGATACTCGCCGATTCGGGTGGCCGTGCCGGCGGGATCCTCGAAGATCGCACGGAACGCCGCAACCCGATCCCCGCCGCCGCGCCGCTCGAACTCCAGGTACGCGACCATGCGCTCCAGCGGATAGCTCTCCATCAGATACGCCGTCAGCACCAGCGACTCGAAGTAGTTGCGCTGCCCGTCCTGCTGCAGGAACCGGCGATAGTCCTGCATGGTCAGCAGCCGCATCACGTCGATCGGATCGGCGCCCAGCTTCCGCCCCCAGCGCGCCCGGGTCTCGGGCGCGATGCGAACCGGCTCCGGCGGCTCGAACGACTCGAAGTACTGCGCGAGCCCTTCGGACAACCACGGGCTGAAGCGCGACTGCAGCCCCAGCGCCATCTTCATCTGGAGGTGGACCATCTCGTGGCGCAGCGTGACGAAGTCGCTCTCCGGCGGCAGCACGATGAGGTTGCGCATCGGATCGGTGTAGCCGAGCACGTCCTCCATGGACTTGCGGTCCAGCACCTCGTCGCGACCGGCGAACTCCTGGACCATGCCGTCACGGGAGAAGATCAGCACGACCATCTTCTGGTCGCTGATCTCGCCGAAGAGCGGGCCGTACTGCGCGACCAGCGCATCCCGGAAGGCCAGCGCGAACTCCCCCGCCTCGACCGCCAGCCCCTCCGAGGGCGCAATAGAGACGAGTTCGGGACGGCTGATGCCGAGCTGTGCGTCGGGATCGACGGCGCGCGCGCGATCGAGCCAGCGATCGCCCGAGCCGGTGTCGCAGGCGCGCAGCAGCAACACGAGCGCGAACAGCGGCAGCACGACGACCGCCACCTTCATCGCCACTCTCATGGACCGCTCATCCGCCGAACTTCTTGCTCGCGTTCTGGAGGAACTTGCGCTCCTCCTCGGTCAGTGCGGTCATGCCCTCGCGATTGACCTTGTCGAGAATGCGGTCGACCTCGCGACGCACCTCCAGCTCGCGCTCGACCCCCTTGCGCTTCTTCTTCTCGGCCGCGCGATCGGCGGCCTCGTCGATCTTGGTGAAGACGCCCTCGATGCGGTTGCCGTAGCGGTAGTAGAGCCAGCCGAAGAAGGCGCCGCCGAGGTGGGCGCTGTAAGCGACGCCGCTCGGGTTGCGATCGAGCGCGCCCAACAGGTCGATGATGACCAACACCGCTGCGAGCACCCAGAGCTGCAGACGGAAGATGCCCCACAGGTAGATCTCCGTCGTCGGGTACCAGCAGGCGGCGAGCACGGTGAGCGCCATGACGAGGCCGCTGGCGCCGATGGCGACGCCGCTCGTGTCGAACAAGACCGCGCCGACGACATAGAAGATCGAGCCCCCCGCGACGCCCATCGCACAGAACGTCATGTACTGCTTGAAGTTGAGGCGTCCCTCGACCAGACGGCCGAACACCCAGAGCAGGATGCAGTTGAACAGGAGATGCAGGATGCCCTTCGTGTGCAGCAGGCCACACGTGACGAACTGCCAGATCCACCCTTTGAGCACGCCCGTCTTGCTGAGCCCGAAGATATCGATGATCGAGTTGTAGGCCTCGGGGCTGGCCATGTTGACCACCGCCATCAGCACGTGGATCACGACCAGCGACACGATGATCAGCTTCGTCCCGCGATACATCGACCAGAAGGACTCGCGGAAGTTGCCGCCGCCCTGCCACTGCATGTAGTCGCGATCGCTCATGAGCCTCCGATTCTACGGGTGCTCAAAGCACCGCCAGGTCCCGCAGGCCGCGATACCGTCCGTCGTGGTCGAGGCCGTAGCCCACGAGGAACAGGTCGGGCACCTCGAATCCGACGAGATCGGCTGCGACGTCCACCTCGCGGCGGCTCGGCTTGTCGAGCAGGACGCAGGTCGTCACGCTCCGCGCGCCGAGGGTGTCCACGACCTCACGCACCGCCTTCATCGTGTGCCCCGTATCGAGAATGGTGTCGACGAGGACGACGTCGCGCCCCCCGAGCGCCTCCGGCCCGGAGAACTCGACTTGTACTTCGCCCGTCGACTCGGTCCCCTCGTAGGAGCGCGCGCGCAGGAAGGCGAACTCGCTCGGACCCGGCAGCGCCCGCGCGAGGTCGGCAAAGAAGATCGCCGCGCCCTTGAGCACGCCGGTCAGGACGAGCGTGCCGTCCCCCCCGCGCGTCCGGATTTCCGCCCCGAGTTCGCGCACGCGGGCATCGATCGCCCCGGCGCTCAGGTAGATCTCGGGCATGGGTCAAGTATGCCGGATTCCGGGTAAGATCTCGCCCTTCTCCAAGGCAAGTGAGGGCACCATGGCCGGACCGTTCAACGAACCCAAGACCCCCGTTCCCAGCGATCTCGAGATCGCGCAGGAGGCGCCGCTCGACCCGATCCTCGACATCGCGGCGGCGGTCGGACTGACCGAGGACGACCTCGAGGTCTACGGCAAGTACAAGGCGAAGGTGCACCTCGACGTGCGCGAGAAGTTCGCCGACCGTCCGATGGGCAAGTACATCGACGTGACGGCGATCACGCCGACGCCGCTGGGCGAGGGCAAGACCACCACCACGATCGGTCTTGCGCAGGGCCTGGGCCGCCTCGGCCACAAGGCGTTCACCTGTATTCGCCAGCCGAGCATGGGCCCGACCTTCGGCATCAAGGGCGGCGCCGCGGGCGGCGGCTACAGCCAGGTCATCCCGATGGACGACTTCAACCTCCATCTGACGGGCGACCTGCACGCGGTCGGCGTGGCGCACAACCTCTGTGCGGCCGCGATCGACAATCACATCCACCACGGCAACGAGCTCGACATCAACCCGTTCAACGTCATGTGGAACCGGGTCGTCGATCTCAACGACCGCGCGCTGCGCAAGTCGATCGTCGGTCTCGGCGGCAAGCCCAACGGCTACCCGCGCGAAAGCGGCTTCGACATCACCGTGGCGAGCGAGTGCATGGCGGTCCTCGCGCTCTCGACGAGCCTCGCGGACATGCGCGAACGCCTCGGCCGCATGGTGCTCGCCACCAATCGCGCCGGCGACCCGGTGACCGCGGAGGACCTGAAGGTCGCGGGCGCCATGACGGTGCTCATGAAGGACGCGCTCATGCCGACGCTCGTGCAGACGCTCGAGCACACGCCGGCGCTCATCCACGCGGGCCCCTTCGCCAACATCGCGCACGGCAACTCCAGCGTCGTGGCCGACCAGATCGCGCTGCGGCTGGGCGACTACGTCGTGACCGAGTCGGGCTTCGGTGCCGACATCGGCATGGAGAAGTTCATGGACATCAAGTGCCGCGCGTCGGGTCTCACGCCGGACTGCGTGGTCATCGTGGCGACCATTCGCGCGCTCAAGATGCACGGCGGCCTCGGCGTCATCAAGCCGGGCAAGCCGCTGCCCAAGGAGCTGACCGAGGAGAACCTCGACGCGCTGCGCGAGGGCGCGGCCAACCTGGTCGCGCACATCGGCATCGCGCGCAAGTTCGGCGTGCCGGTCGTCGTCGCGGTCAACCGCTTCCACACCGACACGGACGCGGAGGTCGACCTTCTGCGCGGCATCGCCAAGGAGGCGGGCGCCGAGGACGCCGTCATGTCGAACCACTGGGCCGAGGGCGGCGCCGGCTCCGTCGAGCTCGCCGAGGCGGTGGTCCAGGCGTGCGAGCAGCCGAAGGACTTCAAGTTCCTCTACGAGCTCGACCAGCCGATCGAGGAGAAGATCCGCATCATCGCGACCGAGATCTACGGTGCGGACGGCATCGAGATCCTCCCGGCGGCGCGCAAGAAGATCCGCGAGTTCACCAAGATGGGCCTCGACAAACTGCCCATCTGCATGGCGAAGACGCACCTCTCGCTCAGCCACAAGCCGGAGCTCAAGGGCGTGCCCAAGGGCTTCGACCTGACCGTGCGCGACATCCGCGCATCGGCCGGCGCCGGCTTCCTCTACCCGCTGTGCGGCAACATGATGACGATGCCCGGCCTGCCCTCGAAGCCCGCCTTCGAGAACGTCGATATCGATCTCGAAACCGGACGCGTAAGAGGACTCTTCTAGCCGGCGTCCAACGCACGATGCGGGCGGTGTGCTTCCTCCTCCTCGGCGCGGCGTGGGCCTACGCCGACACGGAGGACGACGTCGTCGCGGAGCTGACGAAGGCGGACGCGAAACGCTTCGCCGAGCTGGCGGCGCGTGACGAGCCCGATCCGTGGCTGGTCGCGGACCACCTCGCGCGCGACGGACGGCGCGACCTGGCGCTGCGGTTCGCGCGCAGCAAGCCGCGGCCGGCGGTCGAGGGGCTCGACGCCTACCTCGAGACCCGCGAGCCGCACGCCGCGATCCAGCAGGTGATCGATCGCGCGCTGCTGCGGCTCGAGGACGAGCAGGCGACCCGGCCCCAGCTGGCCGAGGTGGCGCAGGCGATCGGCGGCGTGCTCGGCGGCGCCAACGCGTTCGAGCGCGCCCAGCTGCTCGCGCTGCGCAGCTTCGCGCGCACCTACGGAGGCGACGTCGAGTCGGGTCAGCGCGACCTGCTCGACGCGGTCGCGGCGGCACGGTCGGTCGGGTGGCGCCGCGGCGCGGCGGACGGGCTCGGCACCGCGTCCGAGAACGCGCGCGTGCTCTACGACTACGAGAAGGCGATCGAGCTGGCGCAGCAGGAACTGGCGCTCCGCTGGCAGCTGGGCGATCGCGCGCGCACGACGCGGCATCTGCGCCGACTGGTCGAGGTGATGAGCGAGGTCGGCGAGGCGCCGCGTGCGCTCCGCCTGCTCGCCTCCTGGGGCGCGCGGCTGGGCGACCCGATCGCCGTCGACCGGGCGAGCCTGCTCCTGCGACTTGCCGATCCGGATGCGGCGCTCACGCAGCTGGACGGCATCGAGGGCGCCCGCGCCCGCATGCTGGCCGGCGACGCGCACCGCCAGCTGGGGCGCGAGGCGGGCGCCCTGGCGGCCTACCGCGAGGCGATCGCGCTGCTGGAGAAGACGAAGGACCGCACGCGGCTCGGCCACGCGCTCGGGAACGCGGGCATCAGCCTGATCCGGCTCGGCCGGGCGCGGGAGGCGACGCCGCTGCTCGACCGCGCGCAGCTCGTGTTCGAAGCGGCCAAGGAGCGCGGACTCGTGGCGCTCGCCGTGCTGCACCGCGGCGATGCGCAGCTGGCGGCGGGCGGCGCGGCCGCCGCGCTCCGCCTCTTCCGAAGCGTGCGCAGCTTCGCGCGCCGCACCAACGACGCCTGGCTGGAAGCGGAGGCGCTGCGGCGCGAGGGACGGGCGCAACTGGCGCTGGGCGAGTTCGAGCCGGCGCGCAAGGCGTTCGCCGCCTGCCGCGAGCTGGCGCAGATGGTCGGACTCTTCGAGCAGCACGCGGCCGGCTCACTCGGCGAGGCGGAGGTCTACCTGCGCACCAATCGCGCGAAACTCGCCTCGGCCGCGGCGGTCGTCGGCGAGCGCGCGCTGTTGCCGCTCATCGAGGGCCGCCCGGTCCCGCCGGGGGACGAGGCACGGCGCCTCTTCGAAGCGCTCGCCGAGGCGCGCGTCCGCGCGGAACTGCGCCTGCTCTCCGATCGCGATCTCTGGCTGGCGCTCGAGACGCGATTGATCGGCATCCCGCGCTACACGCGCAGCGAGACGGAGGGGTGGCGCCGAAGCGCCATGTCCGAGCGCGAGGCACGCGAGGAGGACGAGCTGCGCCGCACGGTCCGCCAGCTGGCGCTCTTCGAGGACCGCGCGCGCCAGGAGGAAGATCGTGTGAAGGCGGCCGCGTTCTCCGTGGAGCGACGCGAAGCGGAGAGCAAGCTCGACGAACTGATCGAACAGGTGCGCCTGCGCCGCCGGCCGGGCAGCCTGCTGCTCTTCCCCGTCGTCTCGCAGCTGACCGCCGTCCGCCAGCGACTGACCGCGGACGAAGCGCTGGTGAGTCTCGCGCGCGACGGTAGCCGCGTCATCGCGTTCGTGGTCACGCGACTGGATGCGCAACGGCACGAGGTGCAGTCCGGCGCGCTGCCCGATGCGGCCTTCCTCGCGGACCGGCGCGTCACCCTGATCGCGCCGCCCGACCTGCAGCGCTTCCCGTTGCCCGGGCGCGAACTGCTGCGCGCGCCGTCGGCGACCGAGTTCGAGATCCTGCGCGGCCGCCGCGCCACCGGCGACCCGGTCGTGCTGGCCCGCCCGCCGAGCGCCCGCGAACTGCGCGCGCGCTTCCTCGCCGGCGAGATCCGAATCCTCGCCCCCCTCACCCCGGTCCCCGAGGCCGCCGCCACCCGCATGCGCCAGCGCGTGGCGAGCGGCGAGCCGGTGCTGCTTCCGCGCAGCTCGGATTGGAGTTGGTGGGGGCGGAGGCGCTG
>JBCDBY010000200.1:0-8498 GCA_039182715.1 Planctomycetota bacterium | reverse complement strand
GGCGGAGCGATGCCAGGTCCGAAAGCTCCATGCGCGCACCTCGCGGTATAGATGCGTGCAGCGACAGGTCCTACCACTTAGATCGGCAGCAACGACGAACTTCTAGCGCTGTAGTACTAGGGTCTGTCTGAGAGAACGCCTGGCTTCGACGGGCTGCGGCTGCGCGTCGCTTCACCCCACCTTCCTTGCGGGATCGATATGGATACAGCGGCGTCGGCGGGGCTCGCGACGCTTGTCAGAATTCACTCTGGGCTCCGTCTCGGGCCGACGGCGTTCCCTCAGACAGACCCTAGGTTCCAACGAACGGAACCGTCGCCTCCCCCTCCCCGGCCGCGCGGGCTCCGGCATCGTGTCGGATCCCGCTCGATACAATGAGTTGCAGCGCCGGGGCGACCTTGGTACGGGCAGTGCGCGGCTTGGGTGCCGCAACCATCGACTGTCTGCGTGAGCCGCGGTGGGCTCGGCGGGCCACCTCATGCAATCCGAAGATCCGCACGTGAAACAGCGACTCATCGAAGCGGCGATGAAGCTGTTCACGGACCGCGGGCCGGACGACGTTTCCCTCCGCGATATCGCGGCCGAAGCGGGCGTGACCCACGGCAGTATTCGCTACCACTTCGGCACCAAGGAAGACCTGTATCTCACCGTCGTCGACCGTCTGGGCTCCGTCAGCGACACCCTGCCGGAGTTGCCCCCGAAGGCAGAGCTGGAACGGCTCACGCGCAAAGAGGCCGAACGTCAGCTCCGAGCCATGGTCCATCGGTTCGTTCGGTTCCAGGCTCGAATGGGGGCCGACAACGTCTCCGCGCACAAGATGCTTCAGGCCGAGATCTCCCGGGACGGCGGGCCGGACCCGCTCTTCTACAAGCGTGTCATCAAGCCGGGGCACGAGCACTTGAAGTTGATCATCCGAGGAGTTCGCCCGGACATCGAGGACGAGGAAGCGCTCGAAATCCTCGCCTTCAACTTGATCTTCCAGTGCGTGATGGTGCGCATCGCCCAGGGCATCATCAAGAAGCGTCTCCGCACGCGCCGGCTCAAGCACGACACCGTCGAACGCATCGCGGAGTTGATTGCCGACGTGTCCATCTTCGGCCTCCGCAAAGTCGACGTGTAGTCGTCAATCGCCGATTGAATTCGGCTGCGGGATCTGTCCTGCCGATGCTTCCGCCCCGTTTGGGTTGACGGCTGCGTCGAGCACGCACTTCGTTGCTCGCGGTGGTCTCGGGAGGGTTGCCACTCCTGCTATCCAAATGGATACTATCCGCGTGGATAGCCTCGTGCGGCGAGGCGACCTTGACGGGAGGGGTTCGGCGCTTTGTCACTCGACACAAGACACCAGCGAAACGACTCGCGATCGGGAGGGCTCCATCTCGCGCCCCCGTCGACGAGGCGTTCTTCTTTCTCCGCATTCGCGTGGCTGCTGTTTCTCGGCGTGTGGCCGATGGGATGCGGCCAGGACGAGATCGCCGGAACGGCGGCGCCGCCGAAGCCGGTGACGGTCATGACGCTCAGGTCCGGGATACCGCGCAGCGAGACCCTCGTGGCCGGCGTCGTCGAGCCGTACCGGCGGTCGGACGTGAGCTTCGACGTGGCCGGGCTCGTGACCGATGTGGTCGACCTCGGCGAGCCGGCGGACGGACCGCAGTTTGACGGCAAGGGGGCACTGCTGCTCGATCGCGAGGGTCGGCCGGTGCGCGAAGGAACCGTGCTCGCCGTCATGGACCCCACGCGATTCCGGCAGGCGGTCACGGCGGCCGAGCTCTCGCTCGCATCGACCGATCGGCAGATCGACGCGCTCGAGGTCGAACTGAGCACCGTCTTCCCCGCCCGCGTCGAGAGCGCGAGAGCGACGGCCTCCGCCGCCTCGGCGGACGTTGCGTCCGCGCGCCAGTCGGTGACCGCGGAAGAGGCGGAGCTCGAGCTCGCGCGCACGACCGTGGAGCGCGATCGCGTCCTTATCCAGTCGGGAGCCGTCGCGCAGTCGGTTCTCGATCAGAGCGAATCCGGATTTCGAACGGCAACGGCCAGCCTGGCGCAGGCGCGGGCGGCGCTGGACGCAGCCCTTCAAAGCGAACAGTCGGCGATCGCCTCCCGCGCGGAGACGGAGGGCAACTTCCGGGTGCGACAGGCGGACCTCGTCTCCCTCCAGGCGTCGCGCGCCGAGCTGGTCAACGCACTCGAGCAGGCCCGGACCGACCTCGCGTCCAGCGTCCTCCGCGCGCCGTTCCAGGGCCGCGTGACGGCGCGTCACGTGGAACGGGGTGCGTACGCGAACGCGGGAACGCCGATCCTCGAGCTGACGATGGAGTCGGCCGTCAAGGTCGTCATCACCGTTTCGGCGCGCGAGGAACGCGAGCTCGCCATCGGGATGCGCATGCCGATCTACACCGATGGAACCGCCGCGCGCAACCAACCGGACGAGTTTGCCGGCGTCGTGTTCGAGAAGGCAAGCGTCGCGGACAGCGGCACGCGAACCTTCCGGATCGGTCTCATTCTGCCCAATCCACTGCTCGACTCCGAGGCAAACGGCGTCGAATCGACGTCGATCGCGGATCTGTTCCCGGTCGTTCGGCTGCCCGGGACGCCCCGCGATCACCTCTACATCAACGTCTCCTGCCTGCTGCAGCGTGACGGAGAGACATTCGTGCTCGCCCTGCGCGGCGGGTTGGACCGATCGGCTCGGTCCGGCGCCCGGCAGGTTCCGCAACGCGTACCGATTCGGCTCACCGATGCATGGGCGCAGCTGGACACATGGTCGCTGCGACGGATCGAGGTGACCCCCGAGCTCGGAGTCGGCGACATGCTGATCCTCGATCCGAACGAGGCCGACGAGGCCGGCATCGCGGTCGGGGGGAGGCAGTTCGCGTTTCGTCCCGGCGACGTGGTGCGGGTCGGTTTGACGGCCGGCTTGCCGCAGCCCGGGTTCTGGGTCCCCGCGACCGCGATCGTTCCGAGAAGCGGCGACAGCCTCCTGTTCGTCGTCCGGGACGGCGTGGCCCGGGAGATCTCGGTCGACCTGCAGGAGAGCTCCGGCGCCTACCGACGCGTCACGGCGCCTGAACTCGGCGATGGCGATGCCGTCGTGGTGCGAGGCATGCAGTACGTCGAGGATGGCGACGCCGTCACGCGTCAGCCGGCTGCGAGCGAGGGCGGGCGGTGAATCTCCCGAAGATCGCTCTCACCCACAAGCCGGTGACGTTCGTGCTCATGGCGCTCGTCGTGATCGTGGGCTGGAACACGTTCACGTCGATGCCGCGCCGGGAAGATCCCCGGATCACGATTCGTTCCGCGCTCGTGGAAACCTACTGGACGGGGGCTTCGGCGCTCCGGATGGAGGAGCTGGTCACCGATCCGCTCGAGGATGCGATTGCGCAGATCGAAGAGGTCGACACCATCGAGAGCTTTTCCCGAACGGGCTACTCGCGCATCGACATCACGCTCGTCGACGAGGTGCTGGAGGATACGCTCGATCAGACCTTCGACCTCGTCCGGGACAAGGTCGACACGGTGCGCGGCTCGCTCCCCGACGGTTGTGGCCAGCCCTTCGTGAACTCGGACTTCGGCGACGTTTCGTCCGTGTGCGTCGTCATCCACACGACCGGGACCGAGCCCGGCACGCCCTACTCGTATCGGGAGCTGGAGCTGGTGGCGAGCGATCTCGAGACCGAGCTCAAGCGGATCGAGGCGGTTGCGAGCGTCTCCACGATGGGTGTGCCCGACGAGACGATCACGCTCGAGATCGATTCCGCGCAGTGGGCCAAACTCGGCATCACGAGCGATCAACTGGCGGCGGCCATCGATGAACGAAACATCGCGAACAGCGGCGCGATGCTGGTGACCCCCGAACGAAGGTTTCCGATCCGTCCCACGGGCGAGCTGCTGTCCACCGACGAGATCGAGAGCGTGCCCCTCCGTTCGGTGGACGGGAACCGCACCGTCACCGTGCGCGACCTGCCCTTTCGGATCGTGCGCGGACCCGAGGACCCACTCCGGAGTCTCGTGCGGTTCCACTCCACGGACGACCACGCTCCGCGCGCCGTGCTGCTCGGCATCACCATGAAAGAGGGCCGCAACGTCGTGCAGCTCGGGAGCGACATCGAGACGGTCGTCCAGCGTTTCCGCGAGACGTCGCTTCCCGAAGGGCTCGAGATCTCGCGCGTCAACGACCTGCCGCGACAGGTCGACTCGTTGATCGCCGATTTCGTCGAGAGCCTTTGGCAGGCGATCGTGATCGTGCTCTTCGTCGCCTTCCTGATGATGGGGTGGAGGCCCGCGCTCGTCATGGCGACGGCCATCCCGCTCTGCATGATCTCCGCGCTTGCCGTGGTTCCCTCCTTCGGAGTCGAGCTCGAGCAGTTCGCCATCGCGTCGCTGATCATCGTGCTCGGCATGGTCGTGGATAACGCCATCGTCGTCACCGACAACGTGCAGCGCCTGCTGAACGAGGGCGTGCCCGGCGAACAGGCTTCGATCGACGGCGCGAACTCCCTCGCCCGTTCGATCCTGTCCTCGACGCTGACGACGGTCGGCGCGTTCCTGCCGATGGTGACGATGGCGGGTGCGTCCGGGGAGTACGTGCGGAGCCTGCCGATCGTCGTCTCGGCGACGCTGTTGAGCAGCTATCTGGTCGCCATGACGGTGACCCCGATGATGTGCTCGTGGATCCTGCGGCCGAATCCGACAAAGACGGGTCGCACGACGCGCGTCGGGGAGATCTACACGAGGCTGATTCACTGGTGCGTCTCCCACCGGCTGATCACACTGTCGGCCGCCGGGCTTGCCGTGCTCATGTCCCTCGGGCTCATGCCGGTCGTGGGGACGGCGTTCTTCCCGGGGGGCGTGCGCGACCAGTTCTTCGTCCACGTCACGGCGCCCGTCGGGACCTCCACGGAGGAGACCGAGAGAATCGCGGCCGAAGTCGAGCGGGCGATCCTGCGCACGAGTCGCGGCGGATCCGAGAAGGGCGTTGATCGTCTGGTCAGCGCCACCACGTTCGTGGGTTCGGGCGGGCCCCGACTGATCCTCTCCCTCGACCCCGAGCACAGCGTGCCGCACTACGCGATGATTCTCGTCAACACGTCGGCGGCGGAGGTGAGTCGCGCCTGGGTGGACGAGTTGCGCGTCGAGGTCGCGACGATTCCCGGTGCCCGCATCGACGTGCGGCCGTACATGACCGGTCCGCCGGTCAGCAATCCGGTCGAGTTCCGGTTCATTGGACGGGATCTGGACGTCATGCGATCGGTGGGGCGCGGGATGCTCAACGCCTTTCACGAGACGCCCGGCACCGTCATGCCGGCGGACGATTGGGGCGAGATGGTCCACACGATCGAGGTCGGCGTGGACTCCGATCGTGCCTACCTGGCGGGGGTCACGAGCCGCTCGATTTCCGAGGAGCTCGGTCTGCTCTATGCCGGCGGGCGCCTCACGACCTTTCGTGAAGGCGACCACCTCGTCGACGTGATCCTTCGTCTGACGGAATCGGAGCGCGAGTCGATTGAAAGCCTCGACCAGGCGTCGATCCGCGCGCCGGATGGGACGCTGCCCCTCACGGCCGTCGCCGACGTGGACGCGGGCTTCGAGTACGGCACCATCGCCCGGTACGACCGCGAGCGCTGCCTGACGGTCGGTTCCCAGGTCGCCGACGGGTTTCTGGCCAACAACCTCACCGAGCAACTGCGAGCCCGTCTGGAAACGATGGTCGAGCCGCTCCCGCTCGGCTATCGCCTCGAGATCGGTGGGGAGTTCGAAGACTCGGTCGAGTCCCAACAGAAGATCGGCGCCGCCTTCTCGATCAGCATCGTGGCGATCTTCCTCGTGCTGCTCGTCCAGTACAACTCCATCTTCAAGCCGCTCGTGGTGCTCACCGCGTTCCCGCTCGCGCTGATCGGGGCCATGCTGGGTCTCTTCCTCAGCGGATCCCCGCTCGGCTTCATGCCTCTGCTGGGAATCGTGGCGCTCGGCGGGACGGTGATCAACAACGCCATCGTGCTCATCGACTTCATCGAGTCGATGATTGCGGACGGAACCGAATTGCGCGAGGCCGTTGCCCAGTCCGGGCTGGTGCGCATGAAACCCATCCTGCTCACGACGCTGACCACGATCGGCGGTCTGCTTCCTCTCGCGCTCTTCGGGGGGCCGATGTGGACCGGACTGTCGTGGGCCATGATCGGAGGCCTCGCGCTGTCGACGGCCCTCACGCTGCTCGTGATTCCGACCATCTATGTGCTTTGCGCCGAGCGCTTCGGGATGAAGACGTCGTGATGCGTCGTCGCCCCGCACACGTCATCGCGCTGGCGGTCCTCGCGGTTTGCAGTTGCAAGGCGATCGGGCCCGATTACGAAAAGCCCGTGACGCAGGCCGACCCGCAGTGGTCGGCCGGCGACGAACCGGCATTCAACGCAGCCGATCCCGAATCCGTCGAGACGTGGTGGGAGGGGCTGGAAGACCCGTTGCTCGATGGTCTGATCGAGCGCGCGTTCGCCTCGAATCTCGATCTCGCGACCGCTTTCCAGCGGGTCCGGCAGGCCGCGGCGATTCGCGGGATTTCGGCCGGGGAACGCTTTCCCGATCTCGACGGCACCGGTTCCTACACGTGGGAGCGCCTGAGCCAGAACGGCGTCCCGGGACTCGGCAACTCGGTCGAGTTCGACACGCTGGCGCTTGGCCTCGAGTTCGGATGGGAACTCGATGTCTGGGGACGTGTTCGCCGTCTCGTCGAGGCGGCGGACGCCGACCTGGCCGCAACGTCCGAGGATCTCCATGACGTTCGGCTGATCCTCGCGGCGGAGGTCGCCTCCGAGTACGTCGCGCTTCGCACCGCGCAGCAGCGACTCGGCGTGGCGATCCGGAACATCGAGATCCAGCGGCAGAGCCTGTCGTTGACCACGACCCGGTTCGAGAACGGCGCCGCGCCGCAACTCGATGTGGCCCAGGCGCAGACGAACCTCGCGAACACCGAAGCCGAGCTGCCGACGCTGCAGGCCGATGTGCGCGATCGGACGCTGCGTCTCGCCGTGCTTCTCGGCGACAAGCCGACCGCGCTCATGGACGAACTGCGGGAGCCCGGCGTCATCCCCTCGCCGCCGATCACGATCTCCGTCGGCATTCCGGCCGACGTTCTTCGTCGTCGTCCGGACGTGCGTGCCGCCGAGCGAACCCTGGCGGCAGAGGTCGCTCGCATCGGCGTCGAGCTCGGGGAGCTGTACCCGCGGTTCAGCCTTGCAGGCTCCCTCCAGTTCAACTCGACCCGATTCCGGTCGCTGTTCGATGCGGACAGCCTCGGCATCAGCATCGGCCCCGCTTTCTCGTGGAACCTGTTCGATGGTGGACGGGCTCGGAACGGCGTGCGGGCCCAGGAGGCGGCGGCCGACATCGCGGCGATCGGGTATCGGTCGGCGGTCTTGAAGGCGTTCGAAGAGGTCGAGGGCGCCATGTTTCGGCACGCGCGCCAGATCGAACGAACCGAAGCGCTGCGCCGGGCGTCCCTCGCGGCCAAACAGTCGGCCGACCTGTCGCGTCAGCTCTACCTCGAGGGCCGCAGCGACTTCCAGAACGTGCTGGACAGCGAGCGGGAGCTCTTCGCGGCCGAAGACAGCTTGATCACGAGCCGTGCGGAGGTGACGACGACCTACATCACGCTCCAGCGATCGCTGGGCGGCGGGTGGTCGCCGCCCGAATCGGCGAAACCCCGCGCCAACGCAGACGGGGATGCGTCGGAATGATGCGGGGTTCGAGGCCTTTCCCATATCGAAGGAGGAGACGAAGTCCATGCACAACGACGAATCGGCCGATTCGGCGCCGGTGGCGGTCATCACCGGGGCCGTCGACGGCATCGGCGGCGCCCTTGCGAAACGGCTCGCCGCGAAAGGCTGGCGACTGGTGCTGCTCAATCGAAGCGAAGAGAGGACGCAGCCGCTGCTCGACGAGCTGCGGGCCGAACGTCCGGATGTCGAATGCGTCGTGTTCGAGACGGACCTCGCCCTGCATGCGTCGATCGAGTCGTCGGCGCGTCGGGTACGCGAGCGTCATGATGCGGTGGACGCGCTCTTCCACAATGCCGGCGTCCTGCGCAACGACCTCGCGCACTCCACGCACGGAAACGAGCTGCACTTCGAGATCAACACCGTCGCACCCTATCTGCTCACGAACGAGTTGCTTCCGACGCTCAAACAGGCGGCGAATCGTCGGGGACGCGCCGTCGTGGTGACGCCGTCGACAGCCGCGCTCAAGTCGGTGCGGCGCTTCGACGTGGCCGCGCTTCGAACCGGAACGCGCGCCGGTCTGCTCGGCGCGTACGCGGAGTCGAAGTTCGCGTGGTCGGTACTGAACGCCCATCTCGCGGACGTTCACGCGCTTGACGGCGTGGAGTTCTTCGCCATCGACCCGGGGGCGACGCGGACCCGCATGACCGGGCGAGGGAGCAGCGCTCCGTGGCCGGTTCGTCTGCTCTGGCGATGGCTCGGGAGCCCGTCGGATGCGGCCGCCCGGCTCGTGGC
>JBCDBY010000199.1:0-8543 GCA_039182715.1 Planctomycetota bacterium | reverse complement strand
TGGCGATGGCGGCGGCGGCGTGATGGTCATCTCCGACATCGACGCCTTCAACCCGATCGAGCTCCCGGCCCAGCTGGGTGGAAGCAACCCGCGCTGGCTGATCGGCCCCGACCCGTTCCGCGACACGGACCAGGACGGCGAGCCCGATCTCGGCGACCCGAACGATCCGACCAACCCGAATCGTCCGATCATTCTGGATCTGGCCGGCATGACGCCGCTGACGATCCCGAACATCTTCGTCAGCTTCGACATCTACGGCGATGATCCTCGCGAGCGTCTCTTCGACACCTCGCAGATCGTGACGGAGTTCTTCGACACCGTTTCCGACAGCACGACGTACGACAACGCTCGCGTGCTTTCGAACGCGCCGCGCTTCAACTACGAGGCGGATCCGATCAACAATCCCGATCCGACGCAGCGCACCATTCGCGTCTTCGTCGACACCGCGGACTCGGACGGCGGACTTCCCAACCTGTCCAGCGAGGATGCGGCGACGGGCACCCTCTCCCCGCCGACCGGCGGCACCGAGGAGATCGGCCTGCACTTCGATCGGGACACGGGCGACGAGCTCAGCACACCGCAGTTCGAGTCGCGGGTAATCCTGCCCGTCAGCTCCTCCCTGCAGTTCCGTCGATTCCTGCGCGCCCGCATCCTCTTCAACCTGGCGGCCGACGGTTCGACCCCCGACGATCTGCTCTCCTCGTTCGCGCCGCCGGGCGCGGCCGACCTGCCGGTCGCGGACGATCCGCTCACGCCGGGCCCGGACAACAACTCGGGCAACACGGACACGGCGCCGGAAGGCGTCCCGGCCGTGGCGGAACTTCGGATCACGTTCACGGTGGGCGGCTAAGCGGCTCCCACGGAACCATCATGAGAACCAGGGCCGCCGGCGATTGCTGGCGGCCCTTTTTTTAGCCATGCCCCTGCTCGCGCGCGACAACCTTCCCGCCGGCCTCGGCGCCCTGGTCGCCCCCTTCGTGGCGCGCCTCTACCTGCGTCGCCCCGAGCTGGCGAGCCTCATCGCGATCAAGTACGGCAGCACGCGTGCGCTGGGCCGCGCGGTGTGGAACGAGATGCTCTTCCGCATGGGGCGCACGCGCGGATACAAGCTGGTCTCGGCCAACTTCGAGGTCACGAACGCGTGCAACCTCTCCTGCACCATCTGCCCGGTGAACCGCGGCATGCAGCGGCCGCGCGCGCGCATGGATCTCGCCACGTTCGAGCGCTTCCTCGACCGCAATCCGGAACTCGAGTTCGTGCTGCTCTTCCAGTGGGGCGAACCGCTCCTGGTGAAGGACCTGCCGGCGATGATCGAGGTCGCGTCGCGTCGCGGCGTGCGCACGATGATCACCACCAACGGCGCGTTGCTCGACGAGGCGTGGTGCCACAAGCTGCTCGACGCGGGTCTCACGCGGCTCACGATGTCGGTCGACGGCGACGACGTCTCGCACCGCGAGATCCGCGGCATCGATCTCGAGCCGCTGCGCGTGAACCTGCAGCGCCTGCGTCGGATGCGCGACGAGCGCGGCAGCGCCATGGGCATCGACGTCTCGATGGTGGTGAACAAGCGCACGGAGCGTCACTGGCCCGAGGTGCGGCGCAGCTGGGCCGGCATTGCCGACCGCATCCAGGCGATCCCGCAGTTCGTCGTGAAAGCACGCAGCAATCCGTGCCGCGAGCCGAATCGGGGCAGCCTCGTCGTGCTCGCCGACGGCAGCGTCACGGTCTGCTGCTCCGATCCCGAGGGCGACGCGGTCATCGGCCACATCGACGACGCGCCGCTGGCCGAGCTGCTCAACGGCGAGCGCATGCAGGCGTTCCGCCGGGCGCACTTCGAGCGGGACTTCCCGAAGATCTGCGTGGACTGCGGCGAGTACGAGACCGACGTCGCGGGTGCGAGGTTCGAGTCGTGAGAAGGCTCTACTTCGACCTGCTGCGCAGCCGCCTCGCCGCCGGCGACCTCGCCTTCCCTTTCCGGGCGCTGCGCACGCTCTGGGCGGTACGCAAGGGCGAGGCACGACCGCTGCTCGGCACGCTCATCACGACCTATCGTTGCGACCTGGCGTGCGAGTTCTGCGACCTGCCGCAGCGAGGGGACCGCAAGGGCGAGCTCGACACGGAGGAACTCAAGGGCATCCTCGACGCCTTCCGCGACCTCGGCGTGCTCGGCGTCGGCATCACCGGCGGCGAGCCGCTGCTGCGCAAGGACACGCTCGAGGTGGCGCGCCACGGCGCCGACCTCGGCATGCTCATGCACCTCAACACGAACGGCACCTTCGTGCAGCGCGACACCGCGCACGCCATCCAGGATGCCGGCATCGCCTCGGTCAACATCTCGCTCGACGGGCCCGATGCCGCCACGCACGACCGGATCCGGCAACGCGACGGCTCGTTCGCCCGCGTCATGCGCGCCGTCGCGCATCTGTCCGCGGTGCCGCGTCGCCGATTCCGCATCGCGCTCACCTGCGCGCTGGGCGAAACCAACGTCGAGGACGCGGAGCTCCTGCTCGATCGTGCGCGCGATATCGGCGTGGACCGCGTCGGCTTCATTCCGATCCACGATTTCCCGGCCAACAAGGTGGCGGAGAGCAACGGCAGGACCGAAGACGTGCTGGCGCGCCTGCTCGCGCGCACCGGCCGCGACCCGCTGCTCGACAACAGCCGCGCCTACCTGCAGCTCTTCGGCGCCGCCTATCGCGGCGAGGCGAACCCGGTGCCGTGCGCGGCGCCGCGGACGTCGCTGGTCGTCGACTGCTACGGCTCGGTCTTCCCCTGCGTCCCGCTCAACGCCGCGCGCCAGGAAGTCGCCCGCGGCGATCCGCGCGAGGTGTGGCGTTCGAAGACCTACGAGGCGGCGCGCGCCTCGCTGCAGGGCTGTCGCGCCTGCTTCTGGAACTGCCACACCGAGCTCAACCTCGCGCTCCGCAAGCTGGGGAGCAACGGATGAGCTTCAGCACCGCGAAGCTGGTCGACCGGCTGGGCGGCGGCCTCGTGCATCGCCTGCTTCGTCCGGCGCGCGCGTGGCGTGACTGGCGCGCGTCCGACCGTCCGCTCGGAACCGTGCGCGAGCTTGTCGTGGTGAAGTTCTGGGGCGTCGGCAACGCGGCGCTGCTTCTACCGGTGCTCGCGCGGCTTCGGCAGCGATTCCCCGCCGCGCGGCTCACGATGGTGACGCTGGCCGGCAACGAGCCGGTCTATCGCGACGCCGTCGACCGCGTGCTGACCGTGCGGGCCGACCCGATCCCGGGCGCGATCCGTGACCTCGCCCGCGTGACCTGGACGCTGCGTCGCGATCGGGTCGATCTGGCGCTCGACATGGAGCAGTTCGTGCGCGCGAGCCAGGCGATGCTGTTCCTCGCCCGTGCGCGCCAGGTCGTCGCGTTCGATACGCCCGGCCTCGATCGCGCCTCGCTGGCGGACGTGCGCGTTCCGTATGACGACGGCCAGCACATGGCCGAGGGCTTCCTCGATATCGCGCGCGCCGTGGGGGTCGACCCGTCGCGCTACCGTCCCGGCGGCGGCGTCGCGCGCGGGCGCGCGCCGCTGCGCCGCGACGGGCGGCCGATCGCGGTGCTGCATCCGGGCTCGGGCGACAACTTCATCGGCCGCCGCTGGCCGACGCGCCGCTTCGGGCTGCTGGCGCGCAACCTCGTCGAGAGCGGGGCCCAGGTGGTCGTGACCGGCACCCGTGACGAGCGGGCGCTGGCGCGCGAGGTCGTCGAAGTCGCCGGCGTGCCGGTCGTCGACCTGAGCGGCCGGCTCGATCTCGACACGCTGTCGTCGCTGCTCGCGGAGGCGCACGTGCTGGTCTCGAACGACACCGGCCCGGTGCACCTCGCCGGCGCGCTCGGCACGCCGGTGGTCGCGCTCTACGGGCCCAACACGCCGCGCCTCTACGGGCCGCTCGGACCCAACAGCCGCGCGTTCTACGCGCCGCCGCCCTGCAGCCCCTGCATCACGAACTTCAACTACAAGACGAGTCGCTGCCTCCTCCCGGTCTGCATGCACGTGCTCGGGGTGGACGAGGTGGCGGCCGCGGCACGCGCGCGCCTCTCCCTCGCGCGCGCGGAGCGATCGGGGTGAGCCGCGGCGTTCTCGCGACCGCGGTCTTCCTCGTCACGCTGCTGGTCCAGTCGCCGGCCCTGCGCGGGGAGTTCCTCTTCTACGACGACGCGCGCTTCGTGGTGCGCAACGAGGCGATCGAGGACCTCGGCAACACGCCGCGCTTCTTCCATGATCTCGCCACGACGGCTTCGAGCGACGCCCCGACGGAGGACATCTATCGTCCGCTCCGGACGTTCACCTACGCGTTGATCGCGAACGTCTACGGCAAGCAGCCGGCGGGGTTCCACTTCGTGGCGTTGCTTTTCCATGCGGGCGCCGCAGGGCTCCTGGTCTTCCTGCTGCTGCGCGCCGGCTGCTCGCTGCCGGGCGCGGCGCTGGGCGCGCTGGCGTGGGGGCTGCACCCCGTGACGGTCGAGGTCACGGCGTGGATCTCGTCCCTCGGCGATGCGATCTGCGGTTTCTTCGTCGTCGTCTCGATGCTCGCCTACGACGCGCGGCGCACCGGCTGGGCGCTGGCGGCGCTCGTGGTGGCGCTGCTCGGCAAGGAAGCGGCGATCGTCGTGCCGGGACTCTGGCTGGCGTGGGACTACTTCCTGCGGCGCGACGAGTGGAAAGGGCGGGCGGGTCGCGCCGTGGCGCCGGCACTGGGCATCGTGCTGCTCTTCCTGGTCGTGCGCGGGGTGGTCGTCGGCGCCGGCATGAGCCAGCAGTCGGAGCCGCTCTACGGATCGTTCGGCAACGCCGTGCGCACCATGCTGGCGGGCTACGGCTTCTACCTGTCGACGATCTTCTTCCCGTTCGGCTCCACGGTCGATACGCGCATCGCCGCGCAGACGTCCTGGTTCGGCGCGCCGCTCGTCGGCCTGCTCCTGCTCGGCGCGACGATCGCGGCGGTCTTCCGCGGTCCGACCCGGACGCGGCTGGCCGCCGCCTGGTTCCTGCTGGCGCTGGTGCCGTACAGCAATATCCTCGTCACGCTGAAGATCCCGACGGCGGATCGCTTCCTCTACCTCCCGCTCATGGCGATCGGACTCGTGGTGGGGGAGCTGGTCGCGCGGGCGCCGCGGATCGGTGTGCGCGTCGCCCCGTTCGCGCTGATCGCCCTCGCGGCTCTCACCGTCCGTCGCATCGGCGACTGGCACGACGACGCCTCGTTCCTCGCCGCGTGGCGGCGCGTGAACCCGAAGAGCTTCGAACTGCTTTGGGCCGAGGCTTCGTTCCACGCCAAGGAGTCGGTGGAAGCGATGCAGGGGGGCAACGGACACAAGGCGCAGTTTCACTACAGCGAAGCGAACCGCCTCTACGGGCAGTTCCAGGCCAACGTGCAGGGCAAGGGCGCGACGCCGATCCAGATCTGGATGGAGGCGGGCGACCTGAGCTACGCGTACGGACGTTTCCTCGACTCCCTCGGTCGCACGCGCGAGGCGCGCCAGTCGGCCTCGTTCGCGTTCACCTGGTATCGCATCGCGTTCGAGCAGCAGCGGCGCGGCATCGGCCGGGTGATCGAGGAAGAGGTGCTGCACGCGGCCGACCGCATCGCGGAGCTGAGCACACGCCTCGCCGATATGGCGAATCCGGAGATGATGCGCACCATCCAGGAAGGCATGCGGGCGCTGCAGTTCCTGAACCGCGAGTACAACGTCGATATCGACCTGCGCTTCGCGCGCCTCCTTTTCGCGGCCGCCGTGCGGATCCGCGTGGAGCAGCCCGACGACGCGCGGCGCATGTTCTCGCAGGTTCTGGCGGCCGTGCAGCAACAGGAGGAGAAGGGTGCGACGGGGCTGAGTTTCCTGAAGGCGCAGGCGCTCTACTACCGCGGGTTCCTGCGGCCGTATGATCGGGACAGCGTGCGCGCCTCCTTCGAGCTGTACCGTCAGTCGGCGTCCGAACCGGGCGGCGACCGCTACCTGTCGATGATCTTCGCGGCGCGCGCCAAGTGCTCGGAGGGACGCGAGTTCAAGGACCCCGAAGCGCTCGAGACCGGGCGCAAGCTGCTCGAATCGATCGAGGCGATCGCCAAGAAGGAGGGCGTGAAGCTTCCGGAGTCGATGTTGCGCAAGATCCAGTCGGAGTTGGCGACGTGCGTATCACGCGACTAGCGGCGGCGCTGCGACGCGGCACGGCGGCCGACGGGTTGCCGTACAAGCTGACGCTGATCCTGAACGGCAGCTGTCCGACGCGCTGCAGCTTCTGCTCGATCTGGAAGACACCGTCGCCCGACG
Organism: Planctomycetota bacterium; assembly: GCA_039182715.1. Taxonomy (GTDB): domain Bacteria; phylum Planctomycetota; class PLA2; order PLA2; family PLA2; genus JBCDBY01. The sequence continues at coordinate 2,256 of JBCDBY010000199.1, read as the reverse complement.
AGCTGCGCCCGGACGAGTGGGAGCGCGTCTTCGCGCACGCGCCGGCGACGTCGTGGGTCAACCTGAGCGGCGGCGAGATCTTCATGCGCCCCGACCTGCCCGCGATCCTCGATGCGCTCGTCACGCGCATGCCGGGGCTCTACCTGGTCGACTTCCCGACGACCGGTTGGTATCCGGAACGAACCGTGGATGCCTGCCGCCAGCTGGTGGAGGGCGGCGTGCGCAAGGTGCTGGTGACGGTGAGCCTCGACGGACCGCCGGAATTGCACGACCGGCTGCGGGGGCGCGAGGGCGCGCACGCGAAGGCGTGCGAGGGCTTGCGCGCGCTGCGCGAGGCGAACCTGCCGCGGGTGCGCGCCTTCTTCGGCATGACACTGCTGCCCGAGAACCACGATCGCGTCGAGGAGACGAAGGCCGCCGCGAAGGCCGTCGTCCCGGACCTGAAGGACTCCGACTTCCACTTCAATATCGGCATGGAGAGCGGGCACTACTACCGCAACGAGGGCACCGGCACGCGCCCGCCGCGCGCCGTTCTCGATGTCCTGCGAGCCGAAACGCGCCGCGGGTGGGATCCGGTCTCCGTCCTCGAACGCGCGTACCAGACGAAAGTGGAGCAGTTCCTCGACACCGGCCGCTCCCCGGTCCCCTGCGCGGCCCTGCGCGCGAGCGCCTTCGTCGACGCGCAGGGCACGGTCTACCCGTGCAGCATCTACTCCCGCCCCCTCGGCGCCCTGCGCGACCACGACTACGACCTCGCCTCCATCCTGCGCACCGACGAGTCGAAGTCCGCCCGCGAGGCCGTGAAAGAGGACCGCTGCCCCGGCTGCTGGACCCCCTGCGAAGCCTACCAGTCCCTCTTCACCCACCACCTGTCGTACGGGTCGTACGGTGCCAGGTAAATCCGCCGTCGGTTTTTTCGCGTCGAACGGTGCCCGTCGAACGGTGCCAGGTAAATCCGCCGTCGGTTTTTTCGAGATTTTTTGCAACCAAGCGCGATCTCGCGCGACGGAAGTATGGACCCCATTTTTCTTGGAGGACTGCTTCCATGGCACGCCGACCCCGTTGCGACGACCCGGACACGTTTCACCACGGATTCAATCGAGGTGTGTCCAAACGCACCATCTTCGAGACGCGAGAGGATTGCCGGTATTTCCTTTCGCTCGTGCTGCGGGAAGTGCGGGCGAAACGGATCGAACTGATCGCATACTGCCTGATGACGACACACTTCCATCTGCTGGTGCGGAGCGTCACGGGTGAACTCTCCGTCGCCATGAAACGCATCCAGAACCGCTACGCGCGCTACTTCAATCGCACGCGCAAGCGGGACGGCCCGCTGTTCCGTGGGCGGTACAAGAGCCGTCCCGTCGACTCACAGCGTTACCTCCGCACGGTCATCGCCTACATCCACGACAATCCCGTAGCCGCCGGCATCGCGGAGCGGCGATCGGCGGCTTCCTGGTCGAGTGCGCGTCGGTGGAAAGACGGCGAGCCGCCGCGCTGGTTGCGTCGAGTCGAGATCGATGCATGGGTCGAGGCCACTCCGGCTGACTGGTCCTTCGATGATCGGATGGACGAGGCGTTTCCCGGTTCTCTGGACGAAGAGCACGTGCGCTGGGTCGAGCGTCAAATGCGCGGGAGGCACGACGACGAATTGGAGGAGGTGGCGCTCAAGCACGCGGCGACCCCCCGCGTCGTCGCGTGGACGATCCGCAAGGCAAGGCTCGCCGATGGAACGCGCCCGTGGCGGCCGGTCTGCCCAGCCGGAGTCGTCGAGGACGTGCTCGAGCGATCGAAACGGCTCCGTCGCGAACTCTCCAGGCTCTTCCCACGAAATCTAAGACGTGCCCTCTCACTCCTCAAGGCGGGGCTGCTGCGATCCCTTTCCGGCTGCTCTCACCGAGAGATCGCAATGCGTACGAACCGCCATCGCGGGACCGTCTCGCACGACGTCGCAGACCACTACGCACGGTTCGAGTCCAATTTCGCTTACGCCGCACTCACCTCGCGACTCATGCGTCGCGCCCTCGCGGACGTCGGCGTCTAGCAAGTCAGTCCCTCTACAACCCCCGAGTGCCTCCCCCGACCGCAGCACCGGTCTGCGACTCGTGTCGTCGACGTGAACTCGGCACGCTGAATCCGACGATTGTTCCTTGTCCGTTCGACGTCGTCCGAACGAGCGCCGGATTTACCTGGCACCGTATCACCGGATTTACCTGGCACCGTATCAGGCAGTATCACCGGAAGGGGAAGACGAGG
>JBCDBY010000198.1:0-8568 GCA_039182715.1 Planctomycetota bacterium | reverse complement strand
GTTTCGAGGCCCGAAGGACTCCGGCCCCTAGCTCCTGGCCCCTAGCCCCTAGCCCTCCTTGAGACCGTACTTCTCGATCTTGTCGTAGAGGGCGCGGCGGGAGATGCCGAGGCGCTTGGCGGTTTCCGCCTTGTTGCCGCCGGTGAGTTTGAGCGTTTCGGCGATGGCCTGGCGCTCGAGGTCCTTGAGCGTCTGTCCCGCGAGGCTGCCGCGGCTGGCGGCGGGCGTCTTGGTGGCGCCGGCGCGCAGGTTGTCGAGAAGCTCGGGGCCGATGACGTCGTCGGCCAGCGCGACGAGACGCTTCACCTCGTTCTGCAGCTCGCGGACGTTGCCGGGCCAGCTGTGCGCGGTGAGCAGCTTGAGCGCGGCGGCGCTGAACTTCTTCTGCTCGCAGCGCGCGTCGATGCACGCCTGATCGAGGAAGTGCTGCAGCAGCGGCTCGATGTCCTCGCGCCGCTCGCGCAGCGGAGGCAGCCGGATGCCGACGACGTTCAGCCGGTAGAAAAGATCCTCGCGGAACGCGCCTTCGGCCACGCGCTCGCGCAGGTCGCGATTCGTCGCGGACAGCACGCGCACGTCAACCTTCTCGACGGTCGTCGAGCCCACCTTGCGCACCTCGCCCTCCTGCAGCGCGCGCAGCAGCTTGGTCTGCATCGTCGGCGACATCTCGCCGATCTCGTCGAGGAAGAGCGTCCCGCCGTCGGCCTGCTGGAAGAGACCGTCGCGCGTGCGCTCCGCGCCGGTGAAGGCGCCGCGCACGTGGCCGAAGAGCTCGCTCTCCAGCAGCGACTCCGGCACCGCGCCGCAATTCTCGGTCAGGTAGGGCTTGTCGTTGCGCTGGCCGTTGGCGTGAACGGCGGCGGCGACCAGCTCCTTGCCGGTCCCGCTCTCGCCCTGGATCAGCACCGGGAACTCGGTCGGGATGACGCGATCGAGAATCGAGAAGACCTCGCGGATGGCGGGCGAGCTCCCGATGATCTTCGAGTAGTCGTACCGGTACTTGTCGCGCGGCTTGAGCGAGCGCAGCTTGCGGCGGTAGCTCTCGACCTCCGCGTTCTGCTCGGCGACCTCCTTCGACAGCTGCTCGTTGAGTTCCTCGAGCCGCTTGCGTTGCGTCTGGTTCTCCTCGAACAGGCGTGCCGTCTCGATCGCGATCGCGGCGAGGTCGCCGAACTCGTCGAGCAGCGCGAGATCCTCCTGCTCGAACTCGGCGTCCTGGAAGCGATGATCGACATAGATCGCGCCGATCGTGTTGCCGTGCACGCTCAGCGGCGTGCAGATGACCGAACGCAGCTTCATCTCGCCGATCGACTGGCTGCCGAGGAACTCGGAGTCCTCCGACGCGTTGTCGGTGAGCACGGTCTCGCTCGACTCCATGACGCGCCCGAGGATCGAGCGGCTCAACTTGCCCGCCGGCTTGCGCACGTACTCCTTGTCGAGGTTGCGCGCCACCGCCACCGATCCGCTCTCCACGTCGCCGAGCCAGACGAAGGCGCGCTCGGCGTTGGTGAACTCCACGATCGCGTCGACCGCAACGGTGAGCACCTTCTTGAGATCGCGCTCCGAGGCGAGGCTCTTGGCGAGCGTGAGCATCCGCTTGTAGCGCGCGGCCAGCGCGGCGTCGTCCGCCCTCGATTTCCCGAACAGCGCCATCAGGCCTCCGCTCTCGCTTGCGCGCGCTTCTTCGCCTGGAAGTACTCGGTCAGGCGCGCCGTCGTCTCGAAGTGGTTGAAGGGCGTGATGAGATAGACGCGCCCGGAGTGCTCGGCGATGACGTCGATGAGCTCCTCGCAGATGCGGGCCCCCATGTCGCGCCCCTTCTTCCCGGACAGTCCCTTCATGCGCGCTCGCACCTCGTCGGGCACCGTCATTCCCGGCACCTCGTTGTGCAGGAACTCGCAGTTCTTCTCCGACGCGAACGGCATCAGGCCCATGTAGCGCTTGACCGGGATCTCGGCGGTCTTCTCGAAAACCTCGACGATGCGGCCGGGGTCCCAGCAGGGCTGGGTGAGCATGTACTGCGCGCCGAGCTTCTGCTTCTTTTCCAGGCGGCCGACCGCGACGTGCAGGTGCTTCTGGTTCGAGTTGAACGCCACGCCGATGCGCAGCCGCGTGGGACGCACGATGGACGCGCCCGCGGCGTTGCGGCCGCGGTTGAGGCCGTCGACCATCTGCACCAGCCCGAACGAAGCCACGTCGTAGACGCCCTTCGCCCCGAACTCGCCGCCGCGCGGCACCGGGTCGCCGGTGATGCAGAGGATGTAACGCAACCCCATGGCGAACGCGCCCATGATGTCGGACTGCAACCCGATCAGGTTGCGGTCGCGGCAGGTGAAGTGCACCAGCGGCTCGACGCCGGCGTGCTGCTTCATGAGCATCGCCATCGCGAGGTTGCCCATGCGCGGGCTGGCAAGCGGGTTCTCGGCGACGCTGACGAGATCGACGCCGACCTCCGCCATGCGCTGCGCCCCAACCAGCACCTTCTCGTAGTCGAGACCGCGCGGCGGGTCGAGTTCGGCGATCACCGACGGGATGGCGTCGTCCTGATCGAGGAACGAGGGGCGGAAGACCGGCTCGAAGTCGTCCGTCACCTCGACCCGCGGCGGCGGCTCGACGGCGACGCGCCTGGTCAGCTTCGTGTCGCGCAGCCGCTCCGCGATGCAGGCGATGTCGTCCGGTGTGGTGCCGCAGCAGCCGCCCACCAGGTTCACGCCGATCGAGACCAGGCGCTCCGCCATCTCCGCGAGATACTCGGGGCGCTTGAGGTACATGTGTCGCCCGTTCACGAGGTCGGGCGAACCGGAGTTGAAGAACGCGGTCAGCGGCACGCCGGTGGTCGGCGCGAAGGCCTCGAGGATCTCGTAGACCAGCTTCGGGCCGCGCCCGCAGTTGACGCCGACGCCGTCGGCGCCCATGCGCCACAGCTCGGTGAGCGACGACTCCGGATCGTCGCCGCTGAAGGTGCCGGAACGCTCGAGGAACGCCATCTGCGTGAGCACCGGCTTGCCGTCGGCGACCGCGCGCGCCTCCTCGTAGGCGAGCCGCAGCGTGCGGACGTCGGTAAACGTCTCCAGCAGCAGCAGGTCGACGCCGCCTTCGATCAGCGCCTGCGCCTGCTCGCGGAAGATCGCGCGCAGCGCGACATCGCCGAGCCCGCCGGGCCGGCGCGACTCGTTGGACACCGGCCCCATCGAGCCCGCCACGAAGACGTCGTGGCCCGCGGCCGCCATGCGCGCCAGCCGGGCGCCCGCATGGTTGATTTCCGCCACGCGCTCGTCGGCGCCGGACGACTCGAGCCGGTCGCGATTGGCGCCGAAGGTGTTGGTCTCGATGACCTGCGCGCCCGCCGCGATGTACGTCTCGTGCACGCCCCGGACGAGCTCCGGCCGATGGAGGTTCAGCGCCTCGAAGCACTGGTCGTACGGCACCCCCTTGGCATGCAGGAGCGTTCCCATGGCGCCGTCACCCAGGAGCGGCCGGTCGGTCAAAACGTCTAGAAACTGCACAGGAAGCGTGCAGTTTCGCAACTCATGCGGGCCGGATCAATCTCCGCGCGCCAGATCCATGAAGGCTCGCGCCGCCGGACTGAGAAGTGTCTTCTTTCGAGCCACAAGATGGAACTCGCGCGCGAACGAGAAGCCCTCGATGGGCACTTCGACCAGCGTGCCAGCTGCCCGCTCGCTCGCCACCGCGAGCTCGGAGAGGAAGGCGGGACCCAGCCCGGCGATGACCGCGGCGCGCATCGACTCGGTGCTCCCCATTTCGCACACGCTCGGCAGCTCGACCGGCTCCCCGGCGAGTTCGGCCAGCGCCTGCTCGGTCGCCGCGCGCGTGCCCGAACCCTTCTCGCGCGTCACGAGCGGGTGCGCGAGCAGCGCCTGAATCGACACCGTGCCTACCGAAGCGAGCGGATGATCGTGTCGCGCCACGAGCATGAGCCGGTCGCGACCGATCGGGAAGTGCTCGAACTCGCGACCGTCGGGCGCGACGCCGACCACGCCGATCTCCAGGTCGGCCGCCTCGATGCGCTCGAGGATCTCGCCCGAGTCGCCGGCGTGCAGGCGCAGCGCAATCTGCGGGTGCGCGCCGTGGAACCGCGCGAACAGCTCCGGCAGGAAGTAGCTCGCGGGGATCGTCGATCCGCCGACGACCAGCAGGCCGCTGGTCAGGCCGGTCAGCTGCTGCACGGCAATGCGCGCCGTCTGCTCGGCGCGCAGCACCTCGCGCGCGGGCCGCAGCAGAGCCTCGCCCGCCGACGTCATGCGCACCCCGCCGCGATCGCGCTCGACCAGCATGACGCCAAGGCGCCGTTCGAGATCGGCGATGTGTCCGCTGACGGTGGACTGCGACAGACCGACGTGATGAGCCGCCTTGGTGAACGAGCGCTGCTCGACGAGCGCGACGAACACCTCGAGCTGACGGATGGAAAGAGGATCGGCGAGATCCATAGTGGTATCGATTTTACGGGCGGAAAAAAAGAAAGCGGACGAATCCCGGAGGATTCGTCCGCTCTTGAAGTTGTCGAGGTCGGTTCTTTAGACCTTGGGCTTCTTCAGGGTCTTGAGGCGGAAGGTGAGGAGCTTCTCCTCGGCCTTCTGCCACTTGGCGAAGTCCTTCTCGTACTGGGCCTGCTTGCGCTTGGCCTTCTTGATCTTCGCCTTGTTGTCGCCGGCGCGGTTGAGCGCGTCCGCCGCCAGGGCCTTCTCGCCCTCGAGGCGGTCCAGCTCGTTGAGCAGCTTGGCGTACTTGCTGACCATCGTGTCGAAGGAATCCTTGTAGTCCTTCTTGGCGGCCTTGGCCATCGCCTTGACGAGCTTGCCCGAGCTGATGCCCTTGCCCTCGACGACGGCAGCCACGCTGTAGTCGCGGTTGACCAGGACGATGCGCGGCTCACTCTTGCCGTACTTGGCGAGCAGGCGATCCTGCTGCGCGTCGCCGGCCGTGACCTTGATGGTGTTGAAGAACTTGGAACCGATCGCGACACGCTCGTCGGGGAAGCAGACGTCCTCGAGCTTGCGGGTCTGGGCGTCGGTGGCGTCGCTCGAGGTCACGTAGACCATCATCGGACGCTCCATGAAACGACTGCCGGCGCTATCGTCGGCCTTCGCGCTACCGGTCGAGGCAGCCGTGGGCGCCACACTGCTGCGGCCACTCCACTTGATGTTGAGGCGAGCCATACTGGCTCCCGTGCGACCGCATCAGCCGGCCTCGGCGGGCGTGATCATCGCGGCGACGGCAACAAAAGCCGGCACAGCGAGGAGCATCAGACGACGGATAGACATCCGTTTTCCTCCTAAGTAATCAAAAACAACGTCAACAACGGAGGAGGGCGCGCCCTCCCCACGGGTTCCACTCAACATAAGAATACGCGCTGGGGAGTGAGATTTCCGATTCCCCACGCCCATTTTTTCGGATTTGACGGACTTCGAGCTTAGCCCCGCAACCCTTTACCATGCAGGGAGTTAGGACGACGGGCCGAATTTCCCCGCCATGGGACGCCCCGAATCCGTTCTTGGATAGGTCCCGTGCCCAGCATCGCGTTCCTTCTCCTGCTATCGGTCGAGCTGGTCTCGGACGGCCAGGCCAAGCTGGCGCTGACCCATGACGAGAGCCCCGCCGGCGCCGCGGCGGCCGAGCTGCTGCGACGCCACGTCGTGCTGCTGAGCGGGGTCGCGCTGCCGACCGAAGGGCTGCCGGCGACGCTGCACTTCGAGCGGACCGACGACCCCGGCTACACCATCGAGCAGCGGGGCGACGGACTCCACGTGCACGGCCGCGCACTGACGGTGGCTGTCCTCGATCTGTTGCACGGCTGGGGCTGCCGCTTCGAGGGCGCGAAGCCACATCTGCCGCGGTCGACGTCGCTGACGGTGCAACCGACCCGCTGGCAGGGTTCTCGCCCCCTCTATCTCGAGAGCGATCGCATCGACCTCCTCGCACCGGCGACCGGCGTCGCCCGGGTTGGGCTTTCCGCGACCGTTCCCGCACGGGCGCGCGCACTCGGCTACACGGTGCGCGTGGCGAGCCCGAGCTTCGACGACTTCCTGCCGCCCTCGCTGCACGCGAAGCATCCGGAGTACTTCGCGCTGCGCCGCGGGGAGCGCGTGGCGCGCGGCAACTTCGCATTGACCAACGCGGCCGCGCGCGCACGGTATCTCGACGCGGTCGAGGCGTGGTGGTCGAAGCGGCCCGATGTCGACGTGCTCGGACTGTGGCCGGAGGTGACGTCGGTCTGGTGCGAGGAGTCGATCGCGATCGGCCACGCGCAGGCGTACGCGCTGTTGTGGCGTGAAGCGGCCGCGCGCTTCCCGAACCGGCGGATCGAGATTCTCGCGACGGGCGCGACGATGCGACCGCCGCAAGGCAAGGTGCCCACCAACGTCGAGGTGCGCCTGCGCCCGGGGCGGGAGGCGAGCGCCCTGCAGCCGATCGCGGAGCAGTCGCTCCACGCGATCGTGCGCGCGTGGGAGTTGCGCGGCGCGCGCGTGCTGCTGGAGATCGACGCTGCGCCGGAGAGCTGGTGCGGCCTGCCGTGGCCCTGCCACGAGGCGATCCGCGGCGACGCGCGACGATTCGCGGGCGCGATTCTGCGCCACGCGACGCGCGCGCACGCTCTGCTCTGGCACGATCCCGACGCCAAAGTGGAGATTGACGAGGAGATGGCCGCGCTGCTTCCGCGCGCGCGCACGGTGCCGTCGTGGGGCGACCCGGCCGACACGGCGCGCCTCTGGCCGGAAGACGGGCCGTCGGTCGGCGCGCGCATGGGCCGGCTGGAGCGCGCACGCGAACGCGCGCTGCGCACGGCGCGCGCCGACGTCGCGACGGAGACGTGGTTCGGATTCGTCGAGCTGGCGCACGCGCTCGGCCATCCGCACGGAACGACCTACCGGCGCCTGCGCGGGCGCGCCTTTCGGGCCCTGCTGTCGGAGCTGCTGCCCGACGGCGCAGTGCGCCAGGCGGGCGGCCTGACGGTGCAGGACCGCGGCGGCGAGATCACCGTGGAAACCACGGTGCTGCGCCTCGTCATCGAGCAGCGCGGCGCCACCGTCATCGGCCTGCACCGGCGCGCCGGCGCAGGCTGGAGCGACAATCTCCTGGGCGGGCAGGGGCGCGCCTTCTCGGTCGCGGCGCTCGGCGGGCCGACGCGGCGCTCCCAGGGATCCGTGGTGGTCCGCGAAAACCGGATCGAACTGCGCGCGCCGGGCTGGACCAGCACGCTGACATTCGACGGCAGCAGCGCGCGTGTCCGGCAAACGGCGACGGTGGAGTCGGCGGGCGGCATCGCCGTCGGCCATCGCAGCGCGCCCGGCACGTGGCGCGAGTGGGTCTGCCCGAGCTATGCGCGCGAGGGCGGCTTCGAGAACCCGTCCGAGCCGCGCCAGGCGAGCTTTCGGCTCGTTCCGTCCGAACCGCTCTGGGTGCGCGGCGCGCCCGGTTCGGCCGGCCTTGCGCTGCGGCTTCCGCAGGGCGGCATCGCCGCGGTGGTCGACAGTACGCACCCGGCGCTGGTGGCGACGAGCCGCCGGAACCGCATCGTCGTCGACTGGATCACCTTCGCGCTGCCCGGCGAACTGGGACGCTGACCGAGCTAGGACGGACGCGCCAACGCGGCGAAGCGCGCGGGGTGGGTGACCATCTGCATGTGACCGCCGTCGTCCCAGATCTCGAAGCGGGCGTCGGGGCGCAGCTTGTGGAGGCGCTTGCCGAGGCCGAGCGGTACCACCGGATCGTGGCGGGCGTGGCCGATGACGAGCGGCGCGTCGGTGCGCTGCAGCGCGGGCGCCACGTCGAAGCGCGCGATGAGCTGCGCGCGGCGGCGCAGGCTGGCAAAGGGCGTGGCGCGCTGCCAGCCGCCGTTCATGACCGCGACGTCGGGCGCGTACTCCTGCAGGATGCTCGTCTCGCGCCCCCGGAGCACGCGGCGCGCGTAGTAGGCGGAGCCGAGCGACGAGGGCAGCAGGTAGGACCCCAGCATGATCAGCCGATCGAGGGGGCGAAGCCGGAAGTGGGCGAACGAACCCTGGACCACCAGACGCGCGATGCGCGGGTCGTTGCGGCCGCCGTACGCGAGCGCGAGGTACCCGCCGAAGCTGGCTCCGTAGAGCGTCGCGTCCTGGATGTCGAGCGCCGCCAACAGCGCACCGATGTCGTCGAGCAGCTCGTCGATGCCGGTCCACGCCGCGGGCTGCTCCTCGCCGCGCAGGTGCGGGACGATCACGCGGTGCGTGCGCGCCAGCTCCGGGACCGCGCGGAAGAAGAGTCGCCGACCACCGGCGACGCCGTGCAGGAGGACGAGCGGCGGGCCATCGCCCAGCTCCCAGTAGCTGGTGCGCCCGAACGGCAGCGTCACCTCGCGGGTGGGCACGCCGGAGACGAAGGTCGCGAATTCCTCGAGAGCCCGAGCCTCAGGCTCCATGGTGCTCTTGCAACGACTTCACGGAGATGCCCCGCTCGCGGCGCGCCGCAATGCCGTTGGCGGCCGCCGCGCCCGCGCAGATGGTAGTAAGGATGGGGACCCACTGGCCCAGCGCCGCGCGGCGGATGCGGCCCGCCTCGGGGTGCGCCCCC
>JBCDBY010000197.1:0-8570 GCA_039182715.1 Planctomycetota bacterium | reverse complement strand
GCGCACCATTACCCGGCGCAGCTCTCCGGCGGCGAGCAGCAGCGGGTCGCCCTGGCGCGCGCTTTCGCGCCGCGGCCGCCGCTGCTGCTGGCCGACGAGCCGACCGGCAACCTCGATCGCGACACTGGCCTGGAGGCGCTCGAGCTGCTGACCCGCCTGCGCGAGGAGGTCGGCACGACGCTCGTCATGGTCACGCACGACACCGAGATCGCGTCCCACGCGCAGCGCCGCGTGCACATCGACCGCGGCAAGATCGTGAAGGACGAGTCATGAAGTGGCTGATCGCCATGCTCAAGGAGTCGCGCGGCTCGCGCGGCCGCCTGCTCTTCTTCACCGCCTGCATCGCCATCGGCGTCGCGGCGGTGGTCGGCGTGGCCGCGATGGCGGGCACGCTGGAGGACGGTCTGCGCGCCCAGTCGCGCGACCTGCTCGGCGCCGATCTCAAGGTCGAGTCGCGCCGCCCGCTTGACCCGCGCATCGAGGAGATGGTGCGCGAGGGTGGGGCGGTCGAGACGACCTTCATTCGCGAGTTCCCGACCACCGCGGTGCCGATGCCGAAGGACGGCGAAGCGGGCTCCGCGGTCCGCGTGTCGCTCAAGGCGGTGCGCGGCGTCTATCCCTACTATGGCGAGGTCGTGCTCGACCCGCCGGGCGCACTGCAGGACGCGCTCGAGAAGGGCGCCGTCGTCGCACCCACGCTCGGACTGAAGCCGGGCGACGAGGTGCGCGTCGGCGCGCTCGTCCTTCCGGTCGCCGCGCTCGTGACGCAGGAGCCGCAGCAGTTCGGGTTCATGGCAATGTTCGCGGGGCCGCGCGTCTTCGTCGCCGACAAGGCGCTCGAGGGCAGCAACCTGCTCGGTTTCGGCAGCCGCCTGCGCTACCAGCTGCTCGCCCGCATGCCGGGCCCCGGCGCCGGCGCGCTGGTCAGGGAGCTGCGCGCGGACGCGCCGGGCGCGGAGTACCTGCGCATCGAGTCGTGGCGCGCCGGCCAGCCGCGCCTGCGTCGCGCGATCGTCCGCGTGGAGCGCTACCTCGGGCTCGTCGCGCTGCTGTCGCTCGTCCTCGGTGGCGTCGGCGTCGCCCAGATCGTGCGCGCGTGGATCGTCTCGCGCACGCCGTCGATCGCGGTGCTGCGCTGCATCGGCATGCGGCCCAAGGAGGTGCTCTCGCTCTTCGCCGGTCAGGTCATGCTGCTGGCGTTCATCGGCAGCGCGATCGGGGCGACGCTCGGCTCGCTGCTGCCGCTGACCTTCCTCGACCTCGCGGGCGATCTGATCCGGCCCGAGGTGATCACCGGTTCGCTCTTCCAGCCCGGCGCGATCGTCCGCGGTCTCGTGCTGGGTCTCGCCATCGCGCTGCTTTTCAGCCTGCCGCCGCTGACCGCGGTCTGGCGCGTCTCGCCGGCGCGCGTCCTGCGCAACGAGGCGGAGCCGCTGCCGGTGCCGCGCAGCGTGGGCGTGATCGCCTGGACGGCGCTGCTGGGCGGCATTCTGGCGACGGCGACCTTCCAGGCGTCCGACTTCGAGCTGGGCCTCGCCTTCACGCTCGGCTTCGGCGCGCTCATCGGGGTGCTCATGCTGGGAGCGCGGCTCGTCATGCGCGCCGCGGCGCGGATGCCGCGCGAGCGGCTGCATCCGTACCTCGTGCAGGGCGTCGCCGGTCTCGCCCGCCCGGGCGCCGGGACGACCGCCGGCATCGTGGCGCTGGGACTCGGCGTGACGGTGATCGTCTCCATGGCGCTCGTCGAGCGCGATCTGTCGACCGGCCTGCGCGACGCGGTGCCGGACACGGCGCCGACGATGTTCCTCGTCGACGTGCAGCCCGACCAGAAGGACGGCGTCGACTCGGTGCTGGCGGATGGCGGCGCGACGGCGGTGCAGAGCGCACCGATCGTCATGGCGCGCATGCGCGCGATCAACGGCGTCTCGATCGCCGACATCGTCGAGCAGCGCGGCGGCCGCGCCCGCTGGACGCTCACGCGCGAGCAGCGCATGTCGCCGATGGCAGAGCTTCCGGAATCCAATGAGATCGTGGCGGGCGAGCTGTGGAACGATCCCGACATGCTCGAGCTGAGCCTCGAGGAGCGCTACGCGCGCGACATGGGGGTGAACCTCAACGACACGCTGCGCCTCGACGTGCAGGGCGTGCCGATGGAGTTCAAGGTCACCAGCCTGCGACGCGTCGAGTGGCGCAGCTTCTCGCTCAACTTCTTCGTCGGCGTCGAGCCGGGCGCTCTCGAAGGCGCTCCCAACTTCCGCATCGCGGCGGCGCGTCTGCCGGCCGAGACGGAGCAGCAGGTGCAGGACCGGCTCGCCGCCGAGTTCCCCAACGTCACCATGATCCGCATCCGTCCGATCCTGGAGCAGGTCGTCAGCCTGCTCGACAAGATCGCCGACGGCGTGCGCGTACTCGGGGCGTTCACGGTGTTCGCCGGCCTCGCGATCCTCGCGGGTGCCATCTCCGCCGCCACGCTGCGTCGCCGGCGCGAGACGGCGCTGCTCAAGACGCTGGGCGCCACGCGTCGCGGCGTGGGCGCGCTCTTCATCGCGGAGTACGGCCTGCTCGGTGCGGTCGCCGGCCTGCTCGGCTCGATCGGCGCGCTCGTGCTGGCGTGGGGGTTTCTCGAGGGCGTCGCGGAGCTCGACTTCGGCTGGCCGCTCTGGACGGTGCCCGCCGCCGCGCTGGGCGCCGCCGCGCTGACCGCGACGTGCGGCGTTCTCGCCAGCCTCGGCGCGCTGCAGGCTCCCCCGCGGGAAGCGCTGCGTGGCTGAGGAGATCGTCTTTCTCCCGCTCCCGGCGCGCCGCGCCCTGCGCTCGCTGCAGCAGGCCTTCCCGCAGCATCGCCTGGAGATCTTCCGGCGCGGCCCGATCCGCACGCCGGTGCGCGCCGTGTTGCACACGGACGACGGCCCGGTCTCGATGACGGTGCTCTCCCCGCGGGAGCTGTCGGCCGAACTGCGACGACGGCAGGACCGCTCGCTCGACCCGCTCGCGGCCTTGCGCGTGCCGGGCGCGTGGGCCGCTCGCGTCGCCGCGGCGACGGAGGGCAGCCGGCCCGTCGACCCCGTGCACCGCGGCCTCGCGCTCACCGCGCTGGTGGCGCGGGCACAGCTCGAGGACGAGAGCTGGGAGGGGCGTGCGGAGGAGCCGGCGCGGCTGCTTGCCTGGCTGGAGCGTCACGACGCCGAGGGGGCGCTTACGGAGGTCGAGCGCGGCTGGCTGCTCGCGCCGGTCGACGCGATGCCCGAGGAGGCGCTCGAGGCGGGCTTCTTCGAAGAGCTGACGCAGCTCGCGGTGCTCCTGCGGGTGGCGCCGGACCTCGTCAGTTTCGACGTGCCGGGCCTGCTGAACGCCTTCGGGATCCTCCAGGACGAGCTTCCCGAGCCGCTTCGGCGATGAGGTCGGCCGGGGTAGACTGCCCGACTCGTCATGCTTCCCGTCGTCGCCATCGTCGGACGGCCCAACGTGGGCAAGTCCTCGCTGCTCAACTCGCTGCTGCGGCGGCGCTATGCGATCGTCGACGACATGGCGGGCGTGACGCGCGACCGCGTGTCGGCGCGCGGCGAGCTGGACGGCAAGCCGGTCGAGCTGGTGGACACCGGCGGCATCGGCATCGTCGACACGCAGCAGCTCGAGGATCACGTCGAGGGGCAGATCGAGCAGGCGCTCGCCGTGGCCGACCACGTCATCTTCGTCTGCGATGCGCGCGACGGGCTCACCGCGATGGACCGCGAGATCGCATCGGCGCTGCGCCGCGTCCAGGCGGGCGTCACGCTGGCCGTGAACAAGACCGAGTCCAAGGAGGCGAGCCAGACCGTCGCCGAGTTCACGGAGCTCGGCTGGGACCCGGTGCCGATCTCGGCGCTGGAGCGCATCGGTCTGGGCTACCTCGGCCAGCTCATCGCCGAGGAGCTGCCGGCGGTCGACGAGGAGGATCTCGATGAGGAGGAGCCGGCGCTGACGATCTCGATCGTCGGCCGCGTGAACGTCGGCAAGTCGACCTTCCTCAACCATCTCGTCGGGTCGGACCGGGCGATCGTCAGCGACATCCCGGGCACCACGCGCGACGCCGTCGATACGCTCTTCGAGAAGGACGGCCGGCGCATCCGCATCACGGACACCGCCGGTATCAAGCGCGAGTCGTCGGTGCAGGATTCGGTCGAGTTCTACGCGCAGCGGCGCGCCGAGCACTCCATCAAGCGCGCCGACGTCGCGCTGCTGCTGCTCGACTGCACCGACGACATCACCAAGGGCGACCGCAAGATCGCGAGCTTCATCGAGGACGCGGTCAAGCCGGTCGTCATCGTGGCCAACAAGTGGGACCTCGCGCAGGGGCAGATGGACATGGCGGACTACGCCGACTATCTCGCCAAGAAGCTGCCGGGCCTGCACTACGCGCCGATCGTCTTCACGACCGCGGCGGACGGGCGCAACGTGCTCGCCGCCATCGACACCGCCCAGGCGCTTTTCCGTCAGGCGAACCACCGCGTGAGCACGGCCGACATCAACAAGGTGATCGAGTCGGCGATGACCGACTTCCGCCCGCCGGTGAAGGTCCGGGGCCGCCCGCGCATCTACTACGGCACGCAGATCGACGTGAACCCGCCGACGCTGATGCTGTTCGTCAACGACCCGCGCATCTTCTCGTCGGGGTATCGTCGCTTCCTCGAGAACCGGCTGCGCGAGCAGCTGCCCTTCAAGGAAATCCCGGTGCGCACCATCTACAAGCGCCGCCGCTCGATCTTCGGAAAGGACCACGAATGAGATCGTTCTGTCTTCTTGCGCTGCTCTTCGCCGTCGCCTGCGGCGGCTCGGAGTCGGATCGCTCGGTCTTCATCTGGGGCAAGTCCGGGGATGCGGTCAAGCTCGACCCCGCCAACGTGACCGACGGCGAGAGCGTCATGGTGTTGACCAACATCTTCGATACGCTCGTCACGTTCGAGGAGGGGAGCATCGAGATCATCCCGTGGCTCGCGGAGTCGTGGGAGCACAACGAGGCCCGCACCGTCTGGACGTTCAAGCTGCGCCAGGGCGTCACCTTCCACGACGGTACGCCGGTCAACGCCGACGCGGTCGTGTTCAGCTTCATGCGTCAGAAGGACCCCGCGCACCCCGCGCGCCGACCGGACGACGCGTTCGCGTACTACAACGACAACTTCGACGCGCTCGACAAGATCGAGGCGGTCGACGAGCACACGGTCCGGTTCACGCTCTCGCGGACCTTCGCGCCGTTCCTGTCGACACTGGCGATGTTCTGCACCGCGATCGTCGCGCCCTCCGGTTTCGAGGACGGCAACGACTTCGCGACCAACCCGATCGGCAGCGGCCCCTTCCGCTTTCTCGAGTGGAAGAAGGACGAGTTCATCAAGCTGGAGGCGTTCGAGGATCACTTCGCCGGCCGCCCCGGCGTCGACCTGCTCATCTTCAAGCCGATCAAGCAGCCGGAGGTGCGCCTCAAGGAGCTGGAATCCGGCGGCATCCAGGGCATGGACAACCCCTCGCTGGTCGACGTGAAGCGGCTCGAGGGCAGCACCGACGTCCAGCTGCTCAGCGCGCCCGGCATCAATGTCTGCTACCTCGCGCTCAACACGCAGAAGGCTCCCTTCGACAACAAGCTCGTGCGGCAGGCGGCCGCCTGGTGCATCGACAAGAAGCGCCTCATCGAGGCGGCCTACGCGGGGTACGGCGAGCCGGCGGTCAGCATGTGCCCGAAGACGATGAAGGGCCATCTCGCCATGAAGGATCGCGAGCCGGACCCGGAGAAGGCACGCCAGCTGCTCGCCGAGGGCGGTTACCCGCAGGGCGTGGAGATCGAGCTCTGGTATCCGGTCATCCAGCGCGCCTACCTGCCCGACAGCGGCGCGACGGCGATCCAGCTCCAGCAGGCGCTCGAGAAGGGCGGCTTCAAGGTGAAGCTCCGCAAGGTCGAATGGACCGCCTACCTCGAGGGGACCGGCAACGGGGCGCACCAGGCGTGCATCATCGGCTGGATGGCGGATATCGGCGATCCGGACAACTACCTCTACGTGCTCCTCGACAAGGAGAACGCGGTGCCGCCCGGCGCGAACAACCGCTCCTTCTACACGAGCGAGGCGTACCACCAGCTCGTCTCGAAGGCGCGCAGCGTTCCCGTCTGGGAGGAGCGCGAGAAGATCTATCACGAGGCGCAGCGTCTGCTTTTCGAGGACATGCCCTGCGTGCCGCTCGTGACGGTGCCCGACTTCCGCGTGCTCGCGAAGGGCGTGACCGGCTACACGATCTACCCCGCGGGCGGCGAGTACTTCCGCGCGGTCCAAGTGAACAAGTGACCTTCGCGGTCCGCCGCATCCTGCTGACCATCCCGCTGCTGCTGGTGGTCTCGCTGGTGGTCTTCGCGCTCTCCGACGCGTTGCCCGGCGATGCGGCCGACCTGCGATTCGAGAAGCAGCCGCAGGCGAAGGAGGAGTGGCGCGAGAAGCGCGGGCTCAATGATCCGTTCGTCGCGCGGTGGGGGCGCTACATCGGCGGCGTCGCCACCACACTCGACTTCGACGACTCCTATCTCGATGACCGGCCGGTCGGACCCGACCTGCTCGAAAAGCTGCAGGCGACCTTCGAGCTGACGCTGTTCGCGCTCACGATCGCCACCTTCTTCGGTCTGCTGGCCGGCATCCTCTCGGCGCTCTATCCGCGCACGCCGCTCGACTACGCGGTCAACGTCGGCGCGCTCTTCGGCATCTCGGTCCCGGTCTTCTGGCTCGGCATGATGCTGATCGTGATCGCGGTGAACCTGCTCGGCTTCCGCTACTCGTCGAACCGGGTCGATCCGGTGCTCGACACGAGTCACTTCGTCACCAACCTCTACCTGCTCGAGTCGCTCGTGCGCGGCGACTGGAACGTCTTCGGCTCCGCGTTCCGCAACATCCTGCTGCCCTGCCTCGCGCTGGCGACGATCCCGCTCGCCGTCATCACGCGCATGACGCGCAGCGCGATGCTGGAGGAGCGCGGCAAGGACTACGTGCGCACGGCGCAGGCGAAGGGCGCCACGACGCGGCGCGTCGTCCTGCGGCACGCGCTGCGCAACGCGTTCATCCCGATCCTGACGATCACCGGCGTGCAGTTCGGTGCGCTCATGGGTGGCGCCGTGCTCACCGAGTCGGTCTTCAACTGGCCGGGGCTTGGCCGCTTCATCGTCGATCGCGGCGTGGGCGAGCGCGACACACCGGTCCTGGTCGGAGGCATCCTGCTGGTGGCGACGGTCTTCATCCTCACCAACCTCGCGGTCGACCTGCTCTACGGCGTGATCGACCCGCGCGTGCGACGGGGGCGGGCGTGAACCGGCGCTGGAAAATCCTGTTCGCCAACAAGACGGCGATGTTCGGCGCCGGGCTGGTGCTCTTTTTCGCGTTCGTGGCGATCTTCGCCGACCTGATCGCCACGCACGACCCGCGCGAGGGCCAGCCCGACCTGCTCGCGCCGCCCAGCGCCGAGTACTGGCTCGGCACCGACGAGAACGGGTACGACGTCTTCAGCCGGCTCGTCTACGGATCGCGCAGCTCGTTGCTGACCGCGCTTTCCGCGGTCGGTCTCGCGCTGCTCGTCGGCCTGCCGCTCGGCCTGCTGGCCGGCTGGAGGGGCGGTTGGCTGGACGGGCTGATCATGCGCGTGGTGGACATCATGCTCGCGTTTCCCGCCGTGCTGCTCGCGGTCGCCATCGCGGCGGCGCTGGGGGAACCATCGCTGACGACGGTCGTGATCGCGGTGGCGGTCGTGCTCGTGCCGCCCTTTATCCGCCAGGTGCGCGCCGCGGTCCTGCAGGTCAAGTCGCTCGACTACGTCGCGGCGGCCCGTGCGCTCGGCGTACCGCCGGTGCGCATCGTGCTGCAGACCGTGCTGCCCAACTGCTTCGCGCCGATCCTCGTGCTGGTCACGCTCGGCATCGGCATCGCGATTCTCGACGCCGCGGGCCTGAGCTTTCTCGGCCTGGGACCGCCGGAGACGAGTCCGGAGTGGGGCGTCATGCTGCAAAAGGCGCTGCGTTATGTACAAGGGAAGGAGCAATGGATCGTCCTTCCGCCCGGACTCGCCATCTCCCTGACCGTGCTCGGCTTCAACCTGTTCGGCGACGGCTTGCGCGACGCGTTCGATCCGCGGCAGTCCTCGTCGCGCTGATCGGCTGCGGCGCGGAGCCGCAACCCGGCGCGTCGCCGGCGCCGCAGCCGGTGGCCGTCGAACCGGCTCCGGTCGCGCCGCCGCCGGGTCGCGCGGAGGAGTTTCGCCGGCGCCTGCTCGACGTCGACTGGAAGGACGTGGGCGACTGGAAGCCGGAGGATCTCGTCGCGGGCATGCGGCTCTACATCGACTCCGACGACCCGGCGTGGCCGAAGGACGATCCGCGCTACCGGCGCCTGACGCGCTTTCTCATTCGCGAGGAGCCGGCGCCCGTTTCGCTGCGGTCGCTGCTCGGGCCGTACGACGGCACCGAGGTGACGGTGCGCCTGCTCAAGCGCGACAAGATCGCGCGCGCGGTGCTGCACAGCTTCATGGGGCGCATCTGGCGCAAGGACCAGGCGAACGCCGCCGACCTCTGG
>JBCDBY010000196.1:0-8618 GCA_039182715.1 Planctomycetota bacterium | reverse complement strand
TCGAGGCGACCCTTGCGGAGCTTCACCTCGCTCTTGATGACCGCCTTGCGACCCTCGTTCAGGATCTCGACGACCAGGTGCGGATGCTTCTTCAGGTTGAAGTTCCAGTCCGCGCTCGCCTCGCCGATCCAGTTGCGCCACGCCTCGCGGGCGCGCTCGACCTTGCCCGCGCTCGCCCGCTTCTTGCCCGCCGCGAGATCGAAGCGCGCCTTGAAGTAGTCACGCGCGAGCTTGATGCCCTTGCGCAGCCCCTTCTGGGTCGCCGAGTCGGACTCCAGTTCCGCCAGCGTCGGGACCTTGGCCCCGTCGGTGCGGCCGGTCTCCTCCTCGCTGAGAGCGGGGGCGGCAAGCAGGGCCAGGATGAAAGCGAGTGCGTTCCAGCGCATAGAAGAGAGCTCCATCAGTCGGTAGTTCGGCCATTGTCGCACACGGCGGATCCCGGTTTCATCTTTCGTGCCCGAAACCGGACGGGGCCCACGCCAGCCGATCGCGGAACCAGCGCCAGCGTCGCTGCAGCCCCTCGTCGTTGGTGCGCATGGCCTCTTCGGTCCCGCGCTTCAGATAGCGCTCGATCGCCGCGCGATCGCCGTCTTCCCACGCTTTCGTGAAGAGATTTTCAAGCGAGTTCAGGTTGCCTTCTTCGAGGGACAGCACCTTCTCCCACAGCGCGATCGCTTCCGCTCGACGGCCCATGCCGTCCTTGACGATCCCGTAGTCGTTGAGGATGTCGGGGTCTTCCGCGTCGATCTCCAGGTACTGGAGGAACGCGGCCTCCGCCTCCTTGTACTTGCCGAGTCGTCGCGCCATGGCGCCGAAGTTCAGCACCACCTCGCGGTCGGCGGGATCCATCTTTTGAAGGTCGCGCAACACGCCGTACGCGCGCGGAATGTCGCGGTTGGCCCAGCGCCAGCCGGCGATCCAACGCATCGTCGCCCACGACATCGGCTCGCCCGGGAAGTCCGCGAGCTCCTTGCGGGCCAGACGCTCCGCTTCCACCAGCGGCTCTTCGCGCTGCTCCTTGGTGCCGAGCATGACGAGCGAGCGCGCCAGACGGCGGCGTCCATCGGCGTGCGCCGGCGCCAGCTTGTAGACGACCCGCAGGTCCTCCACCGCCACCTTCCAGAGACGGGCGGCCTCCCGCGCATAGCCGCGGAAGAGCCGCAGGCTCACGTCCTCCGGCTTGTCGGCAATGCGCTTGTCGAGCGCGGCCATGTAGCGCCCCTGCTGCTTGCCGCGAAACGCGAGCTCGTAGCCGGCTCGAAGATCGTTGCGCCGCAGCGCCTCGTCGAGCGCGGCGCCGAACGCCACGCGCGCCTCGTCGGCCCTTTCCAGGGCGGCAAGGCAGTAGGCTGCGCGCGTCTTGAGGAAGAGGCGGTTCGCTTCGGTCTCCTCCACCTTGTCGTACGCGGCGAGCGCCTCCTCCCATCGCTGCAGCTCGTAGAGCAGATCGGCGACGAGCTTGGCGTTGTCCGACTTGCGCGCGTAGCGCAGTGCATCCTCGAGGTAGGCCTGCTGGAAGCTCCCCGCGTTGGCGGACGCGCCCCAGCACGCCCAGGCGGCATCGCGCATGAGCTGCTTATCGTCCGGCTTGCGCTCGGCCGCCCGCAGCAACGGGTCCACCGCCGCCTCGTACTCGCGCAAGCGCAAGTAGGCGCGCCCGAGAACGAGCTGCGCGCGCACGTCGGCGTCATCCGCGTCGGCCAGATCGCCGAGCAGCTCGATGGCCTCCTCGGGCTTGTTGTCGGCCAGCGCCTTCTCGGCGGCGACCAGGTCGCCTCCGAGCAGCAGGCAGATCAGGAGCGCACTCAATCCGGAATCTCCAGCTCCATCTCCTGCACGAGCACGCCGCGGTGCATCGGCCACGACCACTTGAGGTGATAGATCAGTTTGAGGCGCACCTTCCCGCCTTTCGCTTCGCGCGGAATGGGGAAGGTCGAGTCGCGCCAGTTGTTCTGGCCCAGGGTGCCCTTGGGCGGAATCTGCGTCGAAGGCCGCTGCTCCTGTCGGTAGAACAGGCGCACCACGTCCATGCTCAGCTCGCGGTCGGTCACTTCCTTGCGCGAGATCGGATCGACACCGGTGATCTGGATGGGCTGGCCGAAGCGGTCGACGAACGCGACGCGCAGATAGATCGCGCGGTGGCGCGCGTCGGTCGGGATCTTGTGCCCCGCACCCTTGTTGATGATGCGCCCGTGGAGCGTGTCGCCGTCAACCGACGCCTCGAACTTCATCGCGCGCTTCAGCATGCGCTCGGAGTGCGCGCCGGGCCACGCGTGCTTGCCGCGCGCCTTGGCCGGACCACCGGTCACCGCCGGCGCCATCGTCTCTTCCATGTGGCAGCTCAGGCAGGTGTCGCCATCCCGCGCGTACTGCGAGCCCATGAACTCGTCGCACGTGCCGTGCAGGTTGTGGCAGACGCCACAGAACTTCGCCGTCTCCTCCTGCGCCCCGGAACGCGAGAAATTGGGATCGAACACGGGGCCGCAGTCCGGATTGCGACCCGCGACCGGACCGTGCGTCTTCGAAGGCCCGACCACGTGGTTGCCCTGGCGGTGGCAGCTGAGGCAGTCGATGCCACTTTCACGATCCTCGCCGCGCGCTTCCGCCGGTGAATCGAGGCCGGTCTCGAGGATCGGCCGCGGAGCGTGGCAGGACCAGCAGTTGGGGTCCGTGTGGTTGTTCGAGAGCTCGGTATAGAGCTCGCCCACCCACGCCTTCGCGTGCCGATCGCCCGACCACTCCTCGTAGATCTCCGCGTGACACTCCTTGCAGTTGTCGGAGGAGTCGAGCACGCCCGGCTTGGCCGGCGGCGCGTCGTAGGCGACCACGACCTTCTCGGGCGTCTCCTCGACGTCGACGGGCCTCTCTTCCGCGCCCGACTGGAGCGCGTAGACGAACAGCGCCGCGCCGAACAGCATGCCGCCCACGAGGGCGAGTCGAACCCATAAACTCATCGATCCTCCTGCACGAGCGCGCGCGGCGCCGTGGTGAGCGCAAGGGCGACCTCCGCCCCCAGCTCGATGCGATCCTCGTGGCGCGCGGCAAGCACCGTATCGCCGACGGCGACACGCAGGTGCCACGGTCCGCCGGCAAATTCGCACCCGACGACCGTTCCGGTCAACGCCCCCTCCCCGACGGAGATCTCGTCGGGCCGGAAGGCGACCAGCACGGCGCCTTCCGCGGACTCGGCCAGCGGGATCGGCCCCAGTGCCGATCGTGCTTCGCCGCCGTGGGCGTTCGCCTCGACGAGCGAAGCGTCGCTGAGAAACTCCGCCGCGAACGCGCTGCCCGGGTTGCGCGCCAACGCACCGGGCGCGCCCTCGGCCACGATGCGACCGTCGCGCATCACGCCGATGCGGTCCGCCAGCAGATAGGCGTCGGTCCGATCGTGCGTGATAAGCACGATCGTCATCGGGTGGCGTTCGTGCAGGCGCGCGACGAGGCGCGCCGTCGTCCGGCGCAAACGCGCGTCAAGATCGCTGAACGGCTCGTCCAGCAGCAGCAGGCGCGGACGTCGCACCAGCGCACGCGCCAAAGCGACGCGCTGCCGTTCGCCGCCGCTCAACTGCGCGGGGCGGCGGTCGAGGAACTCGGCGATGCGCAATTCCTCGGCGAGCTCGTCGAGACGGGTCCGTCGTTCGGCGGCGTCGGGTACCTGCTTGTCCAGGCCCAGCAGGATGTTGCCGCGCACCGAGAGATGCGGCCACAGCGCAAGCCCCTGGAAGACGAACCCGATCGACCGCGCGTGCGGCGGCTTGTCGTGTGCCGGCTCGCCGTCCAGTTCGATCGTGCCGCGTTCGGGGGAGACGAGGCCCGCGAGCGCGCGCACGAGCGTCGACTTGCCGCTGCCGTTGGGTCCGACGATGACGTAGCGCTCGCCCTCCTCGACCGACCACTCCGGGAGATCGAGGACGGTGCGCTCGCCGTAGCGCTTGGTGAGATCTCGAACGTGAACCGCTTGCACCCTGCAATCCTAGAAAATGCCGGGCCAATGGGGGATTGCCTTTCGGCGTATCGATGCAGCGACATGCACGACACCGTGCCGTAACAGTGTCACGATCATCGCGCGCGATACGCGGCGACCGCGCGCTCCCGTTCCGCCTTCTCGTCGAGCCCCGTCGCATCGAGCGGACGACCCTGCGAGAGTTCCACGACCTCCTTCGCGGCGATTCTCTCGACCTGCTCCGACTCGACGAAGGCGCGCAGCACGGGATCGAGCGCGTCCTTCTCCCCGAGCCGCAGCAGCGCCATCCAGATCCACGCCTTCACCGCGGGCCGGGACTCGCTCTCGAGCCGCGCGCGCAGCGCCGCCTTGCCGGCGTCACCCCCCTGCCGGCCGAGGTAGCGCGCACTCGCCGCGCGCACCTCCGCGTCGGCGTCGCCGAGCAGCTGCACGACGCGCGGGACCGAGTCGGCGTCGTTGACTTTCCAGAGGCCGTCGACCGCTTCCGCGCGCGCGTCGGCATCCTCGAGGTCGAGCGCCTTACGCAGCGCCGGCGTCCCGTCCGGATGGCCGATGCGCCCCAACATGTGCACCGCCTGGCGACGCATGACGCGGTTGTCCGAGGCAAGCCCCTCCTCCAGGAACGGGACCGCGTAGCGTCCGATGATGACGAGCGCCTTGTAGGCGATCAGGCGATCGTTGACGCGCCAGCCGCCCAGCCACGCGACCACGCGCCGGCACTCCTCCTTGAAGATCTCGCTGCTGCCGTCGAAGGGACGCGCCTTCTCGCGCTCCGCGCGCGTTGCGCGCAGTTGGGCGCGCCACGCCTCCGCCTGTCGCTCGCGATCCGCGTAGGAGGCGTTGTACTCGTACGGGATGTCGAGGCCGGTGTGGCGGCGCAGGATGGCGTGCGCATCGACGAAGACCCGAATCTTGTCCTTGCGCTTGAGCTGGTTGCAGAGCTCTTCCTCGGCGCCCCAGATCCCCAGCATCAGCAGCGCCTCGCAGAGCTGCGCATCGACGGTGTAGTACTCGCCCTCGACCTCCTCGGAAGAGAGCGCTGCGATGTTGTCGTTGGGATTCACGCGCGAGAGCGACTCCACCAGCGTCATCGCCGTCGCCGGGTCCTTCAGGCGCGTCAGCCCGACCGCCGCATAGAGCCGCATCGGCCCGTCGCGCTGCGGCTCCGGGCTGGGTGCGCGCAGAATGCCGACCAGCGTGTCCCGTGCTTCGTCCCCGCCGATCGCGCCGAGTTCCAGGCACGCTTCGAGTCGGGTTCTCAGGTCATCCGACGCGAGTGCCTGCAGCGCGGGATCGAGTCGTGCGTCCCGCGGCGCCGGGGGCGGCCCCGCCGGCTTGGGCGCATCGCTACACGCCGCGAACAGCAACGGAAGACAGACGAGAGCTCTCATGCCTCATTCTCCTTCGCAAGCGCCGCGCCATAACGAGCGCGGATGAATGCGTCCGCCTGCGCCCGATCCGCGACGTCGCCGGTGAGCTGGGCGTCCTTGAGCGCCTCCAGCATCTCGCGGAACAGCGGCCCCGGCCGGAACCCCATGGCGATCAGATCTCCTCCGGAGAGGAACGGCTGGATCGGCGGCGGCTCGGCGTCGAGGCGCGCGCGCTCCTCCCGCGCCCACTGATGAATCCGCAGGTCGCGGTGGCACGCCTCGCAGTCCATGCGGTGCAGCTCGAGATGGCGCGTGAAGTCCTCCTGCAGGAGGAAGCGCCGCTGCCGCGCCGTGCGCATGTCGGACACCGTGGGAAAGGTCATGTGCTGCGCGACCAGCGACTCGACCTGCTCGATGAACTTCCGCGGAAAGCGCAGCCGCTCGAGAATTTCCACGCTCATCTCCGCGCCGACCGCCGCGTGTCGCGCGAAGGAGCGCCGACCGCGGTCCGTCCAGTGCACGGTGACCGGCTTCGCGATGTCGTGCAGCAGCGCGGCCCACGCCAGCGCCGGGTCCGCCTCGCGCAGATCGTCGAGCAGCATGCGCGTGTGGGTCATGACGTCGCCTTCGGGATGGAACGGCGTGTAGTGCTCGCAGCGGTGCATTGCGACCGCCTCGGGCAGAACGCGCGCCAGGAGCCCCGTATCCAGAAGCAGCCCGAGACCCCGTCCGCCCCGCCCGGACACCAGCAGCTTGGTCAGCTCGTCGCGAATGCGCTCCGCCGAAACGTCGCGGATGTGCTCCGCCTCGGCATCGACGGCCGCACGGGTGTCGGGGTCGATGGTGAAGTCGAGCACGGTTGCGAAGCGCACCGCCCGCAGCATGCGCAGCCGGTCCTCGCGGAAGCGGGCCCGCGGATCGCCGATCGCGCGGATACAGCGACGCGCAAGGTCGGCGCGCCCATCGACGAAGTCGAGAATCTCGCCCGTCTCCGGGTCCTCGAACATGCCGTTGACGGTGAAGTCGCGGCGGCGCGCGTCCTCTTTCGCATCGGTGAACCGCACCGCTTCGGGATGGCGTCCGTCCGCGTATCCGAGATCCTCGCGAAAAGTCGCGACCTCGACCTCCACGCCGTCCTCCACGACGAGGACGACGCCGAACGCCGCACCGACCGCGACGGTCTTGGCGAAGTGGGCCTGCACCTCGTCCGGCGTGGCCGACGTCGCCACGTCGTAGTCGTTCACGGGTCGTCCCAACAGCCGGTCTCGCACGCAGCCGCCCGCAAACAGCGCTTCGAATCCCGCCGCGCGCAGCGTGCGGGCCACCTGGGTCGCCGTCTCTCGCATCAGCTTCCGTAGCGCAGCGCCTCGAAGCGGGCCGTGATCTCGGCACCCTTCGTCCGCAGTTCGTCGGGCAGTGTGGCGAGGAACTCGCGCGGCGTCTCGTGGCGGCGGCGCCGGTAGCCGCGCGCGTTGCATTCGCGCAGGAAACGCGCGTAGAACTTCAGCGTCGATGTCGCCCCGCCCTTGACGCGGAGCGGACTCATGCGCCAGGTGCGCACGCGGCCGCGCACGAGCAGGAGCAGCAGAAGGAGCCCCGCTCCCAAGGCGATCCCGCGGTAGGGCAGCGACGAGGCGAGCTCGCCAACGCGTCGCCGGAAGCGCTCCTGGTCCCGCCGCGTGAAGGAAAACGGCCGCGTCGGATCGAAGATCTCCGCGCGCGCCCGCCGCGCGCCGCCTTCCCCGCTGCCGCGTCCGCCGATGCCGAGGTCGGCCGCCGACTCGTCGCCCTCGGTGTCGAGCGTGTTGACCGCGCGATGGTCGGGCGGCGTGAAGTCGCGCGCCACGAACCCAACGCCCTCGCAGTAGATCTCCACCCACGCATGCGCGTTGCTGTAGCGCGCGCGGAAGAAGCCCTCCTGACCGCGCGAACCCTCCTTGACCAGACGCAGCCCCCCCGCCACGCGCGCCGGCACGCCGTGCAGACGCAGCAACAGACAGGCGGCGGAGGCGAACAGTTCGCAGTGACCCCCGCGCCGGTCGAGGAACGCGATGAGCGGATCGACGTTCTCCGGCAGCGACTTGGGCAGCTGCAGCGTGTAGCGGAACTCGCCCTGCGTGAAAAAGCGTCCGACCGCTTCGAGCCGGTCATAGAGGCGAGCGCCGTAGGCCACCGGGAGCCGCGCCAGCAGGTCCTCGCGCAGCTCCTCGGGCACGGCGAGCAGCTCCGGGCGGCTCCGGTCGGCGCGCAGGCGCCGCAAGTCGACGGTATTCGTCACCGGATCGCCGGCCCCGACGCCGTACTCGCGCAGCTCCTCGGTCGCGACCACGCCGTCGTAGGCGTCCGCCTCCAGCGTGATGCCGCCCGAGCGGATCCGGCGCGAACGTTGCGGCAGGAAGAGCCGTTTGCCGTCGTATCCGAGCGACCGGAAGCGCCAGTCGACCGGCGTCTTTCCGCGTGCGAGGCGCCCACCCCGCGGCAGCTCGCGCATGGCGCGCCGTGCCTGCGCCCAACGCCCCTCTCCCGCCTCGTAGCGGTCCCACGCCATCGCACGCAGCAGGAGCATCGTGCGGCGCACCGGCGGCGGATCGTAGGGCGTGCCGTAGTAGGTGAGCTGCGCCTCGAAAGCGACGCGGTGATCCCGCTTGATCTGCCCGATGTCGCCCAAGTTCATCTCCTCCGCGAAGCCACTCACGTTGCGCGTGCCGGCGCGACGACGGCGCTCCGCCATGGCCATCTCCGTCTCCGGATCGCTGCGATCCGGCGAGAGCCGCGGAATGAAGAGATAGAGCAACGTGCCCAACAGCAGCCCCGCCACGGTCAGCGCCGCGGCCGCCGCGTGCGGCGCCCAGGACCACCCCTCCCCGTCCGACACGACGCGAATACGCGTGCTGTCGCTCCCGGCGTCTTCGCGACGCACGAGAATCGGAATCGACCAGCACGCGGACGCGAGGAAGACGAGCAGGATGAGCAGCGGCCAGTGTCCGGGTGCGGTGGCCGCGGCGCCCAGCGCCAGCACCATCGAACTCAGCACGATGAGCGCGTCGTTCAGGCGGGAGGGCGGCGCGACCAGCTTCAGCAGGAGGAACGGCGCGCCGAACGCGAGCATCAGCTCGAGCAGGTCCATGCGCATCGTCGAGCTGCGATCGCCGAGGAACGCGAAGCCGAGGAAGACCAGGCCGAGCCAGATGTGGAGCAGGGCGAGCGCGACCTCCGGCAGGCGCACGCGCGCCGGCTCGATCACGAAGCGCTGCACCACCAGCCACATAAGGCAGATCGGCGCG
>JBCDBY010000195.1:0-8736 GCA_039182715.1 Planctomycetota bacterium | reverse complement strand
GGCACTGCTGCTCGCGGCCGCGGTGTCGATCGCGACCGCCAACGAACGGCCGGCCGAGGAGCGCGCGCTGGAAATGGTTCGCCGCATGGAGGGCAAGCGCATCGAGCTGGCCCAGCGGCTGGCGCCGACGGTCTGCGCGGTCTTCAAGGGACAGGGCGGCGGCTCCGGCGTGATCATCACCGAGGACGGCCTGGTGCTCTCCAACTTCCACGTCACCGGGCTCGACGCGGAGATGCGCATCGGCCTGAACGACAACCGCATCCATCCGGCCGCCGTGCTCGGCATCGATCCGTCCGGCGACCTGAGCCTGCTGCGCCTCAAGGAGGACCGCAAGTGGCCCTACTCGAAGCTCGGCGACTCCGACGTGCTGCGCCAGGGCGACTGGGTCTACGCGATGGGCAACCCGTTCCTGCTCGCGACCGACTTCACCCCCACCATCACGCTCGGCATCGTCAGCGGCATCAACCGCTACCAGCCGGGCTCGATTCGCGGCCAGCTGCTTTACCCCGACTGCATCCAGACCGACGCCTCGATCAATCCGGGCAACTCGGGTGGTCCGCTCTTCAACTTCAAGGGCGAGGTGGTCGGCATCAACGGGCGCGTGTCGCTGCGCGAGCGCGGCCGCGTGAACATCGGCGTCGGCTACGCGATCAGCGCCAACCAGATCCGCCACTGCCTGCCGGAGCTGCGCGCCGGCAAGATCGTGAAGCACGGCACCCTCAACGCCACGGTGCGCGACATCGAGGATCCGGAGTGGCCCGGCGGGATTCGGGTCACCTTTGACCAGATGCTCGACCCGAGCTGCGCCTTCGAGGCGGGCATCCGCGTCGGCGACGCGCTCGTCGCGTTCCAGGGCGTGCCGGTCTCGGAGACCAACGACTTCTCGCGCCGCATCGCGGTGCTGCCCGAGGGCCGGCGCGTCTCGCTGCGCGTCGCGCGGCTGCAGAACGGCGAGTGGGCCGAGAAGGACTACCGCGTGACGCTCGAGGGCATCGACCTGATCCGCAAGTCCGACGCCAACAAGCGCCAGACGCCGCGCATCTACATCGACCACGAGATCGACCGCACCTTCGGCAAGGTGCGCGCGCTGTTCCCGCCCGTCGGGACGGAGACGCGCGCCGGCGAGATCCTCGTGCGCGGCCGCGAGCCGAAGCCGTGGATCGAGTCCTACAAGGACGGCGCGGCGCGCGTCACCTTCCAGGGCAAGGAGCTGCAGGGCGAGATCCTCGACGACCTCGCGCGCCGCGCGCGGGCGTGGAATCTCGCCGTGTCCGAGAAGCCGCGCGAGGCGTTCGCCTCGATCGACTTCGTGGGCGGCGGCATCGTCGCCGGCATCACCTGCGATCGCATGGAGGTCAAGACGAAGGAGGGCGAAGAGATCACCTTCTTCATCGACCTCGACACCGGTCGCGTCATGCGCATGGACATCCAGGCCGATGCCTGGGCGAAGGACATCTCGCTCTACTACGAGGACTGGCGCAAGATCGGCGACCTGCAGCGCCCCTACCGCGTGCGCATCTTCGACCGCGACAAGGAGACGCTCATGCAGACCATCCTCTACAAGGCGATCGAGCGGTCATGAGCGCACGCCTGCTGGTCCTACTCCTGTTGGCCGCGCCGCTGTCCGCCGGCTCCATCCCGATCCGGAGCAAGAAGATCGACGCGGCGGTCGAGCGCGTGCAGCCCGCCGTCGTGAAGATCTTCGGCGCCAAGGGATTCCGCGGCATCTACGGCTACATGACCGGCGTGATCGTCCACGAGAGCGGGCTGATCATCACGCGCGGGTCCGTGACGCTCGAAGAGTCGAACGCGATCAACGTGCATCTGCACGACGGACGCCGCGTGACCGCCGAAATCGTGCGCGAGGACCGCGACACGAAGATGGTGCTGCTGCGTCTGCTCGGATCCGACAAGCAGACCTACCCCGCCGCGCCGCTGGGCGACTCCTCCAGGGTGCGCACCGGCGACTTCGTGATGCTGGTCGGCAACGCCTACAAGGTGGCGCTGGGCCGCGAGCGGTGCGCCGTCAACTTCGGGATGATCAACGCGATCGCCGCGCTCGATGCGCGCCTGGGTCTGGCGCAGGAGAGCTACAAGGGCAAGGTGCTGCTGCACGACGCGATGAACAACCCCGGCGTCTACGGCGGCCCGCTGGTCGACATCAAGGGTCGCGTGGTCGGCATCTCCGGGCGCATCGTGGAGAGCAAGGACACCAACCACCAGCTGCACTACGCGGTGCCGATCGACGCGCTCAAGCCGTTCATCGACGACACGCTCAAGCGTCCGGGCGCGCCGCGCTTCTTCATGCGCAAGAAGCAGGCGAAGCCGATCGACGAGCCGGAGGCCGCCGGCTACCACGGCATCCGCGTGCTCAAGGGCGGCTTCAATCGCGCGACGCCGGCCTACGTCGATCGCGTACGGCCCGACTCGCCCGCGGCCAAGGCGGGCGTGCGGCCCGATGACCTGATCATCAAGATCGACGAGTCGCGCGTGAAGTCGTGGAAGAGCTTCCGCCGCATCATGAGCCAGTATCGCGCCGGCGAGACGGTCAAGCTGACCGTCAAGCGCGGCGACGACGTGAAGCTGATCGTCTTCCCGCTCGGCAAGGAGCCCCGCCAATGAGAATCACGATCGCCCTTCTGCTCGCGCTCGCGTGGACGTCGGCGCATGCCGACGAACTCGATGAGGTCGAGGCGCTGCAACTGACGGTGCGTCGCGCGATCGCCAGGATCGAACCGAGCGTGGTGCGCATCACCACGGTCGGCGGCATTCGCCGCGTCGACGTACCCAACCGCTTCAAGGTCGACGAGGAGGGCCCCGTGCGCCCGCGCGAGGGCGACGACGAGGCGCGGCCGATGCCGGGCGAAGAAAACGACCCGGGCGGCGGCGGAGGCGAGCGCAAGGACCGCACGCCTCGCTTCAAGAACGAGTTCCAGAAGCTGCTCGCGATTCCCGGCTTCAAGAAGGCGGAGGGCCCGACGACCGGGCTCATCATCAGCGAGGACGGCTTCATCCTCACGTCGGCGTGGAACTTCGACTCCAAGCCGCAGGCGACGGTCGTCACGACCAGCGACGGGCGCGCGCACGCCGCGCAGCTGCTCGGCATCGACCGGGCGGCGGGCTTGGCGCTGCTGAAGATCGACGCGTCCGACCTGCCGCTGCCGCGCTTCCGCGACCCGTCCAAGGTGCAGGAGGGCGCGTGGTCCTTCGCCGTCGGCAAGGCGCTGCCGAAGCGCGGCGTGGAGATCAAGTACGGCGTCATCTCGGCGAAGAATCGCGTCGGCGGCATCGCGCTGCAGACCGACGCCGCCTGCTCACCGAGCAACTACGGCGGCCCGCTCATCGACATCGAGGGCAACGTCTACGGACTCATCGTGCCGCTCGGCGCGCGGGGCGAGCAGACCAACCCCAACTGGTACGACTGCGGCATCGGGTTCGCCGTGCCGATCCCCGATCCGGAAGTGCTCATCGAGCGGCTGGCGCAGGAGGACAAGGAGCTTCTGCCGGCCTACCTCGGCGTGGGGCTCGAGGAGGACCGCACCGAGACCGGCGCGAAGATCACCGCGATCGCGCCCGAGCAGGCGGCCGCCAAGGCGGGCCTGAAGGCGGGCGACGTGATCACGAAGTTCAACGGCCAACCGGTGAAGAACGCGTTCACGCTGCGCTTCGCGATCGGCCGCAGCCGCGCGGGCGACACGGCGATGCTGACCGTGCAGCGCGGCGAGCAGGAGCTGAACCGCAAGATCACCTTCGGAGCGCGGCCGAAGCCGCGACCGCAGGGCGGCAAGCTGCCGACGGGGGCGAAGATGCCGGGCATGCCGGAACGAGGAAAGCCTGGGCGCTAGTTGGCCACAGAAACACAGAAACACAGAAGGGCGTCGGGTTCGACCCGGCGCCCTTCTTCTATTTCATGTCCTCGGTTCGAGCCGAAGGCGCCGATGAACGACGTACGAAAGAACGCACACTTCTGTGTTTCTGTGTTTCTGTGGCCAATCGCGGCTTCGAAACCTACGGGTTGCCGCGGTTGTTGCGGCGGCGGTAGGCCTGGCCCTGGCCGCTGCCGCTCCAGTTGTCGAACCAGCCGGAGAAGGCGTCGCCATCCGGCAGCCACTGCAGGCCGTACTCGATCAGGAACGCCCCGACGAAGCTGAACGTCGAGAGCAACCCGTACGTGAGCGGCCCCGGACCGACGCGGTAGCTGCGGTCCTGCACGGTCACCATGCGCATGGAGATCGGCGGGAGCCCCTCGGGCAGCGGCGGCACGTCGTAGATCGGGCGCTCCGCGGTGATCGCGGTGTGGCCGACCCAGCTCCACTCCGATCCGATGCGCTCGACCTCGGTCGCGAGCACCAGGTGTTGGAGCGGCACCTCGTGGAAGAACCAGCCCTCGCGGCGGCCGAGCGAGTACTCGCGCAGGACGGCCACGCATCCGTCGAGCAGATCGATGCGGCCCTTGGTCAACGCAAGCTGGACCAGCTCCTGCCAATCCTCGACCTCCTGCTTGCCGCGGTAGACGCCGGCCAGCTCCCACGTCTGCAGCACCGGCCGCGGCCGATTGAGGCGCGTCGCGCGCTCGACGCCGCGCGCCACCTTGTAGCGCACGCGCGGCTCCTTGAGGTCGTCGATCAGGTCGCGGTAGGGCGCGGGGTCCTCGAAGATCTCGCGATGCTGCTTCTTCCATTGCTCGACGTCGAGCGAACCCTCCAGCCGCAGACGCGCGACCGGGTGCAACCAGTTGAATCCGAGCGCGGGAATCCAGATCGTCTCGACGATGGCGCGCTCGGCGCGCAGCGGCGTCCGGCCACTGAGGATGCACGCGCCGACGCCGCCCCCGTCGTAGGGAAAGCGCAGGCGCACCGTGGAGAAACCGTTCGCGTGCTGCAGCGCGAGCGGGCCGGGGAGCGCGTCGTCGCCCTTGATGACGTCCGCGGTCACGTACGTGCCCTGCACCTCGCGCCAGCGCATCGGCACGTTGTCGCGCGCCACCTCCTCGCGCACGGACTCCATGCTGCCGCGCTGCACGTGCAGCGATCCGCCCTGCCGGTTGAGCCGCGTGCACGCGCCGGTGACGACGAGCAGGAGGAGCAGGGCCGGCCGTGTTCCCACGGCACGAATTCTATTCGCTTTCGCGGAAGCGGAGCTGGAAGGGCTCGCCGCGGCGGACGATGACGCCTTCAACCACGATCGGCTTCTCGAGCAGGCCGTGCGTGAGCGTCGCGCGGTACGAAGCCTCCTCCAGACCGACGAGCTCGTACGAGTCCCCGGTGAAGGACACGGGCGCGGTGTACTCCATCTCGCCCTCGAAGAAGCGGATGCGCACGCCGGGGAAGGGCACCGAAGCGGGCGGGCGCTTCACGTCGATCTTGAGGATGGTGCGGTTGTCGCGCTCTTCGGGCGGCAGCTCCTCGTCGTCGTAGATCACGGGCGGCAGCCGCTTGAGCAGCTCGGCGTCGGCGCTCGTCTGGAACTCGCCCTTGCGCAGCCGGAGGTCCATGCGCCCGGCGCCGAAGCCGCGCAGATCGACGATCGTCTCCATGGCGCCGAAGCCCGGCGCCTCGGCGCGAATGACGTAGAGATCCGGCATGAGTCCGCTCAGGCCGTAGAAGCCTTTCACGTCGCGGCCGCTGGAGACGTGGTCCCAGCGTTCGACGTTGAAGCGGCGCCGGTCGGGCTGCTCGAGCAGTCGGTAGGCGCGAATGCGCGCATTGCGGGGAACGCCGCCGATACCGCGCAGCTTGCCGAACAGGTAGGGCTCGCTGGCCAGGCCGATGCGATGCTGGCCGAGCGACTTCGCCGTGAAGCTCCCGGTGAAATGCGCGTGCGGCTCCTTGACGACCGAGAGCACGTACTGCATGCCGGGCTGCAGTTTGCCGATCGTGAACTTGCCCTCGTCGTTGGTGAACGCCAGCGGCACCTTCCGAATCGGGAACAGCGGCGCCTCGTCGTTGAGCGGATCGTCGTAGTCGACCCCGATGCGAACCTCGGCGCCTTCCAGCCGCGCGCGATCGGCGATGGCGAAGACGGTGCCGCGCAGGAACGCCTCCGCCTCGAGCGCGAAGTTGTATTCGGACGACTGCCGGCCCTTGATGAAGAAGCGCTCCTGCTTGAGTGCCTTGGTCGGCACGTCGGCGACGAACTCGTTGAGGCCGAGAATCGCCTTCTTGAAGATGTAGGTGCCGTTCTGTGTGACGTTCACCGGTACGCCGTTGATCCACACCTTGGAGCCGGGGATGTTCGGCCGCGGCCATCCCTTGATGCGCCCGAAGACGCGGACGCGGTTCTTCAGCCGCACGCGGAGCCGCACGAACTGCCCGCGGCCCGCGATGACCTGGATCGTCTCCGAGTCGACGCCGTATGGATCGACGGACGCCTGCACGGTGACCGAACCCGGGTCGAGGCCGCCGAAGTAGAAGCTGCCGTCCGCCTCGGGTGTCGTCGTGCGCCGGCCGTTCCGGGTGAAGAGGGTCACGACGCCGTGTCCCTTGGACGGTGCATCCACGACGCCCTCGACCCACGCCTGCGCCTGCAGCACGAACCGCTCCGTCGCGCCCGGCCGGACCTCTTCCACGCTGCCCGGCGAGAACTCGTCGGCGATCACGTCAATGCGGAACGGGCCCTCCTCCTCCTCGTAGGGCTCGAACTCGACAACGCCATCGGAATCCGCCCGGTCGCGGAAGATGATCTCGCCGCGGCTGCGAATCACGACCAGCGCATCGAGGATCGGATCGGACGCCTCGTCGAAGACGCTCACGGTGATCGTGCGGTCCTCCTGCTCCTTGGCCCGTACAAGCTCGAGCGTCAGCTCCGCCATTTCGCCCTCGGCGATCAGCTCCTCCGCCGACTTCTCGTTGCTGCCCGGCGCATCGGCGTCCTCGGCCGCCTCCCCGGGGTCCTGCGCCTTCGTCTCCTCCTTGGGCGGCGCGACGGGGCGGCGCTTGATGATGCGCGGCGGCCGCTTGCGGACCTTGCGCTCCGGCTCCTCGACCTGGGGCGAACGCTCCGGCTCCGTGAACGCCATGCGGTAGAGCGCGACGGACAGGGACGCCACGAGGACGACCACGAGGCCCAGAATGAGGTGCGAACGCGACATGACCTCCCCGCAATTTTAGACGACATCGAGCCCGGCTCCCTTCGAAGCCGCCGGATCCGTATCATGTCCCGTCCGTGCCCCTGCTGCGTGTGTCGTTCGACGGCAAGACCGTCGAGGTTCCCCTCGCCAAGAGCCCGATGACGGTCGGGCGGCAGCCGGGCCTCGATCTCACCGTGCCGGCCAAGGGCGCTTCGCGCGAGCATCTGCGGCTGGGCAAGCTGCAGGACGGCTCGTGGGCGGCCAAGGATCTCGACTCGACCAATGGCACGCTGCTGAACGGCGAGCGACTGCAGCAGGCGCGCCTCAAGGACGGCGACCGCCTGCAGATCGGCAATTGCGTGATGGAGTTCGTCGACACGGCCGCGCCCGAGCCGGTCGAGGAGCCGAAGCCCGCGAAGCCGAAGGAGCCGATCGTGCTCGTGTCCAAGAAGGACAAGGCGCGCAGCCGGAAGCCGATCGCGCCGACGCGCCCCAAGCCGGAGAGGAAGACCGAGAAGACCCCGGAGCCGCCCCCCGAGCCCGACACGCCGGCGGAGCGCATCGAGTCGGAGGAGCAGCTGCAGGGCCTGCTGAAGGACCGCGAGGCGTTCCAGTCGGCGCTCTCCAAGGGCGACACGCGCTACCTGTTCGGCCGGTACCGGCTGACGAAATGCCTGCAGGAAGGCGGCATGGGTGTGGTGTTCAAGGCGCAGCACACGCGCGGGGGGCACCAGGTGGCGCTCAAGGTGCTCAAAAGCGACCGCGTGGACGAGCAGGCAATCGCGCGCTTCAAGCAGGAGGCGTGGGCGATCTCCGCGTTCGACCACCCGAACATCGTCAAGGTGCGCGACCTCGCGATGCACGGCGGCATGCACTTCATCGCGATGGAGTTCATCGACGGCGAGGACCTGCTGCGCGCCGGGTTCCAGCGCAACCTCACCTTCTGGCAGGTGGCGGACATCGTCGACAAGCTCGCCGACGTGCTGGCGCTGGTGCACGGGCGCAACATCTGGCACCGCGACATCAAGCCGCAGAACGTGATCCTCGACCGCGAGGACGAGATCAAGCTGATCGACTTCGGCATCGCGACGGTCGAGCGCGAGCAGGAGGATTCCACCAGGACGGCCGAAGGGCTCATCATGGGAACGCCCGCCTTCCTGAGCCCGGAGCAGATCGCGCGCGGCAAGATGGGCGCGGTGGACGGCCGTGCCGACCTCTACAGCCTCGGCGCGGTCATGTACTACCTGCTGACCGGACGGCGGCCCTTCACCGGCAAGAGTAACGTGGAGATCCTCGCCGCGAACATGAAGACCGACCCGCCCCACCCGTGCGATGTCGACGAGCACGTGCCGGAGGGGCTCGCCGAGGTCGCCATGAAGCTCATGCGCAAACACCCGACGGAGCGCTACCAGTCGGCCAACCGGCTGCGCGAGGCGATCGCGCAGTGGCGCAAGAGCGCGGACGGCAAGGAAGAGCTCGGCCGCCACAAGAAGATCCTCAAACTGCGCGCCAAGAAGGCAAAAGCCTCCCGAGCGTAGCCTGCATCATTCAAGCCCCCGCGGGTTCTGGCCGGTCCGGATCGTCGATCTCGGGAATGCCTTCTGGGTCATCCCTCGTCGCAGTGACTTCCGCCACGGCTTCCTCGGGATTCCTCGATCTCGACGATC
>JBCDBY010000194.1:0-8866 GCA_039182715.1 Planctomycetota bacterium | reverse complement strand
GCGGCCGCGCGCGCGGCGGCCTCGGGCGAAGGCTCGCGGCCGGGCGGCTCGGGCACGCGCCCCTCCTCGTCCGGCGCCAACGACGCGAGCGACGCCGGCTGCGTGTGCTTGACCGTCTTGCGCTTGCGCAACTCGTCCCGGCAGCGGTTCACCGTGACCCGGTAGAGCCACGTCTTGAACTGCGCCTCCCCCCGGAACCGCTCCAGGCTCTGGTAGACGGTCAGGAAAATCTCCTGGGCGAGGTCCCGCGCGTCCTCGCGGTGGGAAAGCATCCGGAACGACATGGAATACACCGGGGTCTCGTAGCGACGAACCAGATCCGCGAACGCCTCGCGGTCGCCGCCGCGAGCGCGCTCGAGAAGCTGCTCGTCCGTCGGATGATTGGACGGATTCGGCGTGGCCAAGTTCCCGCTACTCGCCGGATTTCCGGCCCCGGAACCACTCGGTCAGCTTGGAGACGAACCCTGCTGGTTCGTCGGACTCCTCGACCTCGAGCACCGCCAGGACGCCCACCGTGATGTTGTCGGGCCCGCCGTTGGCGCGCGCTTCGGCCACCAGTTCGTCCGCGATCTTTCCGGGATCGAGGCTGCCGCGCACGATCTCCTGGATACGATCCTGTTTCACGCAACCGTGCAGTCCGTCCGAACAGAGGACGACGATGTCGCCCTCGCCGAGCGGCGCGCCGCTCAGGTCGATCTTCACGTTGTCCTCGGCGCCGAGCGCGCGCAGGATGATGTTCTTGCCGCCCTGCAGGTTCTCGGCGTCTTCCGCGGAGATCACGTTGTCCTGCACCAACGTGTCGATCAGCGAGTGCGCGTTCGTCATCTGGTGCAGGTCGTCGTTGCGGAAGAGGTACCCCTTCGAATCGCCGACCTGGAAGAAGTGCGCCTGGCCGTCGCGCATCAGGACCGCGGTCAGGGTCGTCCCCATGCCGCGCTGCTGCGGGTTGGACTGGCTCGACTCGAAGATGCGCTGGTTCGCCAAGCCGATCGCGCGCGTGACGCGGTCGCGGGCGTCGTCGCGCGACTCGCCCGGGTCGATCTCGCGCGCCGCTTCGGCCAGAGTCTCGACCGCCATCTGCGAGGCGACTTCACCGGCGAGGGCGCCGCCCATGCCGTCGGCGACCGCGAAGAGTACGCCCAGACCTTCGGCGTCGGTCGCCCCCTCGGTCGAAACCGGGGGCGGCATAGAGCAGGTACCGGCCGACAGATCACAAAGGACATACGTGTCCTCGTTGTTCTGACGGACCAACCCGACGTCGGTAAGAGCGGCGAACGCGATCCTCATCGAACCCTAATCGCACGCGCGGCGCCGGGGCCCGCCGGTTTTGCGCGTCTCAGGCCTGAAATCCTAGCGTCGGGGTCCCGTGCGGGCAAGCGCACCCCCGGACCCTATAATTTCGGCTGTGCTTCTCCGGTTCGTTTGCATCCTGTTGGGCTCCTTCGCTACTTCCGTCCGGGCCGACGTCGTCGTGACCCGGCTGCAGGACGCCGAGCCGGTGCGCGGCATCTCGCTCGCATCGGACGGAAAACGCATGACCGTCCAGAACGCGGACGGGAAAGTCGTCGAAATGCGCATCGATGAGGTGATCGAGGCCGTTTCGCTGCCCATCCCGAAGCCGCCGCCGGAGAACCTGCGCCCCTTCGAGGTCGTGCTGCTCGACGGCTCACGTCTGCGCGGCACG
This sequence comes from Planctomycetota bacterium, assembly GCA_039182715.1. Classification (GTDB taxonomy): domain Bacteria; phylum Planctomycetota; class PLA2; order PLA2; family PLA2; genus JBCDBY01. Next base: position 7,182 of record JBCDBY010000194.1, on the reverse strand, counting down.
CTCGGTGCGGGCCGCCCGGACCACCTGCTGCTGACCAGTCCCGCGCTCGCGCGCGGCGCGCAGGCTCTGCAGGTTCCGATCGAGGAGGTGCTGGAGATCCGCCGGGTCGCCGGAGCGCGGGTGCCGGGCGCATCGCGCCTCGTGCGCGTCCCGGACGAGGATGCGGCGTATCGCCTGGACGGTTCGCGCGTCACCGGGACCGTCGAATCCTTCGATGAAGCGGGCGTTCGCATCGATCGAGGCGATCTTGGTGCCCGCACGATCCCCTTCAACCAGCTCGCCGCGCTCTTCGTCGAAAACGATCCGGGCAAGCCCACCGACGGCCTGCAGGCGGTCGCGCGGCTGCACGACGGCAGCACGCTGGTGCTCGGCGACGGCTTCCGCATAGCGCGCGGCGAGGTGACCGGCAAGCTCGGCGGCGGGCTGCTGGTCCGCGCCCCGACGTCACACCTCGTGTCGCTCGGCTTCCGCGGTGGGCGCTTCGAGTATCTCTCCGACCGCGCGCCGGAAACGGTCGAGCGCGCGCCCTTCTTCCCGATCCCCGAGGGACCGTCGCGGGCCGTCATGCTCGATTTCCTCTGCCCGGTGCGCACGGACGCGAGCCCGGACGGCGGACCGATCCGCGTGCAGGGCCGCCGCTACTTCAAGGGGATCGGCGTGCGCCCGGCGACCGCGATCACCTGGAAGCTCGACGGATCGTTCCGTGCGCTCGACGTGGCGGGCGGCATCGACGATGAGGTGCTCGGCCCCGCATACGGGCGCGGCGGCGGCACCGGCAGCGTCGTCTTCCGGATCGAGCTCGACGGCAAGGAGGTCTGGAATTCCGGCATCGTCGAGGGCGGCAAGGCGCCCGCCCCGGCGCGCGTCGAACTCGGCGATGCGCGCCTGCTCACGCTGCGCGTGACGATCGTGCCGGACGCGATGATGCCGGAGGGACGCACCGACACGACCGAACTCGACAACGCGGTATGGGTGCGCCCCCTTCTGATCCGCTGACGCTGCTGCGCGACGCGTTGGCCGAGCTGCCGGCGGTGCAGTTCGAGCTGCCGCAGCGGCTCTGGCTCGCGATCCCGGCGGTTGCCATCCTCGCGCTCATGCCGCTGCTGCGTCGGCGCGGCGGGATGCGCCCGGTGCGGCTCGGTCTGCTGCGCGCGGCGATTCTCGGCTGTCTGGTCGCGGTGCTGTGCGGCCCGTTCTACATCGAACGCGGCGAGCAGACCGGGGCGGTATTCGTGCTGGCGGATACGTCGCCCTCGGTCGGCGTGCGCGGACTCGAACAGATGCGCGAGGCGCTCCCGGCCGACACGGAGGCGCGCCTCATCACCTTCGGCGCCGAGGCGAAGTCGATCGCATCGAGGGACGAGATCGCCGCGGATCCGCGCCCCGTCACCGACATCGCGGAGGCGCTGCGACTGGCGGCGGTGCGCGCGGGCACGACGCGGCCGCTCCGATTCGTCGTGCTCAGCGACGGACGCGCGAACCGCGGCGACGCCAACGAAGCGGCGCGTCGCCTGCGGCGCCGGCGCGTCGAGGTGCAGGCGATCGGCGTGCCCGACCGGGTCCCGCAATCGGCGGCGTCGTTCCGCGTGCTGCGGCTGCGCGCCAGCGAGGTGGAGGAGCCGGGCAAGGTGCCGGACCTGGTGGCGCTGGTGGAAGCGGAGGCGGAGGCGCGCGCGGAAGCCACCGTCTACGTCGACGGCAAGGAGGTCGCGACGCAGCCGATCGTCCTGCAGGCCGGACGCAACGAGGTCCAGGTACCCGCGCTGCCGCTGGGGCCCGGCGAGTACGCGGTGCAGCTGCTTCTGCGCGGGGACCGGTCGCCCGACGACAACCTCGCCGACACCATGCTGCGCGTCGCGGGCGCGCCCAAGGTGCTGGTGCTCGCGGCGCAGAAGCGTCGCTCGCTGGTCGCGGAGGCGCTGGAGAGCCAGGGCATGGAGGTGACCGTCGCGGGCGCGGACGCGAAGCTCGACGGCTATGACGCGGTCGTGCTGCTGCCCGACGCCGACGCGCGCGCGCTCGACGCGGGCGCTCTCGCCAGTTTCATCGGGGAGCGCGGCGGCGGCCTGCTGGCGGTCGGCGGCAGCGAGGGCCCCGGCCTCGCGCGGCTCGCGGACTCGCCGGCGGCGTTCCTGCTGCCGGTCGAGGTCGAGGCGCGGCAGGCGAGCGAGGACAAGCCGACGCCGCCCGACAAGAACGAGGACCCGCAGCCGAAGATCGAGATCAAGGAGGAGAAGACGCAGGCGTATCCGATCTCGCTCTGCCTGCTCGTGGACCGTTCGGGCAGCATGATCGGCGAGAAGATCCAGCGCGCGAAGATGGCCGCCGCCGCGTCGGCCGACGCGCTGACCCGCGACGACCGGATCTCCGTGATCGCGTTTGGCGACACCGCGGAGGTCATCATGGCCCCGCGCCAGGCGGGCAACGCGCAGGAGGTCTACGGACGCGTGGCGCGCCTGCAGGCGCGAGGCCGCACGGCGATGTTCGCGGCGCTCCAGCTCGCCTATCGCGTGCTCGACAAGGAGCCGACGCCGATTCGCCACATCGTGCTGCTCTCGGACGGCGAGCCGACCGACAACGGTCGCTGGCGCGATCTCGTGACCGCCGGCACGGCCGAGAAGATCACGCTCTCCTGCGTCGGCATCGGCTTCGACACGAACCGGCGGCTGATGGGCAACCTGGTGCGTTGGGGACGCGGCGTGCTGTGGGACGTGTCGCACGCCGCCGAGATCCCGCAGGTGGTCACGCAGGACACGCTGCGGGTGGTGCGCGCGCGCGACGAGCGCGGCCGCGACGCGGAGCGCAATGCACCCAAGAAGGAGGAGCCGCAAAAGGAGCGCGAGCCCGAGAAGGAACCGGAGCAGGAACCGAAGCCGGAGCCCCCCACCGACGACAACACGCCGCCGCCCGGCGCTCCGATTCTCGTCAGTCGCGCGGCACCGCCCGGCATGTTCAAGGGCATCGAACCGGAGACGTTGCCGGAGGTGGCCGGCATCGAGGAGAGCAAACCGCGCTTCGCCTCCTGGTCCGCCGCGCGCGGTGGTGACGAGGGTCCCTCGCTCCTGGCCTACCGGCGCATCGGGCTCGGCACGTCGGCAGCGCTGATGACCGACCCCGAGGCGCGCGGCGGGCGAACGCTTCGCGAACACCCCGAGTTCTCGCGCATGATGGGACAGCTGCTGCGCTCGGTTCTGCCGGACCGCGCCAACGCGGCGGTGCAGATGACGGTGCGCCTCGGCGACGGCGGGCGGCGCGTGCTGCTGCAGGTCTACGGCGAGGACGGGCGCCCGCGGACCGACCTGCCGCTGCGGCTCGAACTGGACGGGGAGCCGGTCCCGACGTTGCGTCGCTCCGATCGCTACGAGGCGCAAAGCCTGGAACGCGAGGCGGTCGTCGCCGCGCGCGTGCGCATCGGCACCGAGGCGCGGCCCCTGCTCACGCGCGACTTCGTGTTGCCGCCCTCGCGCGACCCGGAGTTGGGCGAGATCGGCATCGACGGGGATGCCCTCCTGCGGCTGGTGGAGGGTCCCGAGCACCTCGACGTGCCGCTCGCCGCCGCGCTGGTGCCCCCGGTCGCCACCACGGCCCGGACGCGTCCGCTCTGGTTGCCATTTCTCGCGCTGGCGGCGATGCTGCTGCCACTTGACGCATGGGCACGACGACGCGCGAAATCCGTCTCGCCATCACGGCGGGCGACCCGTTCGGGATAGGGCCGGAGGTCATCCGCAAGGCGTTGGCCTCGCTGCCGGCCGGCGTACACGCGACGGTCTTCGGCGATCCGGCGCTCTTCGACGAGGAAACCGAGGTGGTGTCGGTTCCTTCGGCGGGCGATCCGCCCGAGCCGCGCGGCGCGACCGCGGCGGGGGGACGGGCAGCGCTGGCGGCGCTCGATGCGGCCATCGCCGCTGTCAAGGCGGGACGCCACGACGCGCTGGTGACCGGGCCGATTTCGAAGGAGGCGTGCGTCCTCGCGGACGGGCCGGCCGACGGCCACACGCCGATGCTCGAACGCGCCTTCGAAACCGATGCGCTGATGACCTTTGTCTGGGACGAGGAAGAGCCGGCGGTCGCGCTCCTGACACATCACGTTCCGCTGCGCGCCGTCGCGGCGACGATGACCGGCGACCGCGTCGAGCGCGCCGTGCGCACGCTGCACACAGCTCTGGCCGGCAAGCCGAATCCGCGCATCGCGGTGCTCGGCTTGAACCCGCACGCCGGGGAAGCGGGACGCCTCGGCACGGAGGACGCCGACTTCATCGCGCCCGCGATTCGGCGCCTGCAGGCCGAGGGAATCGACGTTTCCGGTCCGTGGCCGGGCGACGCGACGTGGGCGCAGCGACGCCGCTACGACGCGATTCTGGCGATGTACCACGACCAGGGTCTCGCGCCGGTGAAGGCGCTTGCGTTCGATCGCGCGGTGCAGATCTCGCTCGGTCTGCCCGTCGTGCGCACCAGTCCGGCGCACGGCACGGCGTTCGATATCGCGGGTCGCGACATGGCGAGCGCCGCATCGATGCAGGCGGCGATCGAGTGGGCCGTGCGCTGGGCCGCGACCGATTGACATTCAGCCTGTCGGCCGTACAACAGACACTGGGCGTAGAGAACAGAACAGTAGGAGTTCCATGTCTCAGCAACAACGCCCTCGGGATCTGCTCGAGTTTCTCCGCCGCGCCTCCAACGAGGACGAAGCGCCCGCGCCGGAGCAGCCGAAGCCGCGCGTCGAGCCCGCGCGCAAGCCGACTCGCGAGCCCTCCAGTCCCCAAGTCTCCCGGTCCCAGGAGTCTCGGCCTCACGTCTCCGTCCACTCGGGCGACGTGCCCCTCGTCGTGGTCCGCCGGTCACAGGTGGTCGTCGCGGCGGTGACCGCCTGCCTGCTGATCGTCCTCGCGTTCCTGCTCGGCCTCGTGTCGGGCTCCGGCGAAGGCGAGGAAGGGGCCGAGGCGACGATCGCCCGCACCGGCACGCCCTTGACCGTCTGGACGATTCGCTGCATCGCTTATGACGATACGAGAAAAGGGGAAATCGCTGCCAAGACGGTCGCGGACGACCTGGCGAGGCAGGGCCTGGACGAAGTGACGATCGAGCGGCTGGACCGGGACGGTAAACTCGTCGTAACGATCGGAAGCTGGCTTTCGAATCCTCACAAGAACCGGCAGGCGCAAAAGCTCCTCGCGACGGTTCAGGGGCTGAAGGCCGTCGGCGATCCGGATCCGTTCAAAGAAGCGTATTTCGTGCAGTTGAAGAGGTAGCCACCATGTCCATCCACAAGAGCCTCAAGCTCAAGGGCACCATGCAGCGTTCGCGCAACGTGATCACGCGCAAGGAGCGCATCGCGCTCATGAAGGAGCGCGGCACCTGGAACGCGGGCCGCTCCGTCTACGGTCTCCCGAAGACCCGCGTCCGCTAGCTCCGAACAGACACCTCCAAAAAGCGATCGCCCTCGGAAGAGTGGCGATCGCTTTTCAGTTGGGTTCGACGTCAAACGTCGGACGTCGGACGTCGAACCTAACGAAGCTTCACGCGCGGCAGCTGCTGCTCCTTCGCGAGCTTCTCGTACTGCTTCCAGTTCTCGCCGAAGTCGCGACCGGTCAGGTTGGCCAACGCGCCCGCGTAGGCGCGACGCTCCTGCACGATCCACTGCTCGCCGGAACCGCCGAGCACCTTGAAGTCGAGGATGACGCCTTCCTGGATGGTGCGCACGATCGGATCGCCGATCGCCGCCGCCTGCGCGATCTCGACGTCGAAGTCGGCGACGTACGAACTCTGCGTGCCGAACTGCACGTTGACGCGCGGGGACGCGCCCAGGCCGATGGAGATGCGCCGCAGAATCAGGTCGACGCCGCGCAGGTCGTCGAGGTCGGCGATCGCCTTGACCGCCTGGATGCGCACGCGCGGGTTCTTCGAGTAGAGTGCGCGCGCGTACGGCCAGAAGACGTCCTCGTCGCGGAACGTCTTGATGGCGCGGAACGCGGCGTTGCGCACATCCGCCTGCGCGTCGTACATGCTCGACTGGATGAGCCAGGGCAGCGCGACGCGATCGCCGATGCGCGACAGCGTCTTCACGGCGAAGACGCGCACCTTCGGGTCGGGCGCGTAGAGCGCCTTGCGCATCGGCCGCATGAGGGCGGCATCGGGCAACTCGTCGATCTGCCGCATGGCGAGCTTACGCATCGCGGGGTCGTCGTCCTGCAGCACCTTCACGAGCGCGATGGCGCGCTTGCGATGCTCTTCGGTGGCGGGCGCCTGCTCCATGAGGCCGGCGCGCATGAGGCGGTCCGCCTCTTCCGGCAGCACCCAGCGGCCGCCGCAGAGCACGAAGCCCTTGCGCCGCTTCGCTTCGTCGCCGCGCACCCACGCCTCGCCGACGCGCTCGTAGCCGAGTTCGCGCCGCGCCGCACGGTGGTCCGGGTTGATGCCGAGCACGCGCTCGTAGGCCTCGTCGGCCCCGCGCAGCTTGTGCTCGCGCGCCCAGAGCGCGAGACGGAACCAGCCCGTCTCGTCGGTCGCCTCCAGCTTCGCCTTGCGGCGCGCGTACTGCTCCGGCAGGCTCTCGCCGCGCTCGATGGACTTCACCGTGCTCTTCTTGAAGCGGTAGGTGCGCCCGTCCGACTCGACGATGACCTCGTCCCCCGCCTCCTCGACGGCGCCGTGGACCGACAACCCGTTGCGCAGGCGCACGGTGTCCGCCCAGAGATACGCACTGGGAGACGTCGAGAATACGAGCAGAATGACGAAAACCCGCATGAATGGACCTCCGCCCATCCTAAACGGAGCCGCCCGCCCGGCGGTTACGGCAGAAGCCGGAAGCGTGACCCGGCCAGGAGCGCCACGATCAGCAGCAGCAGCGCCACGCCGGCGGTCCAGAGGATGGAGAGTGCCGCCACCTGCACGTCGAAGCCGTAGTGGATCATGTTGTAGAGGTGGACCGGCAGCGTCTGCGTCCCGGTGCGCGTGAAGACGATCGCATCCACCTCACGCAGCCCGAAGAGCAGCCCCAGCAGGAAGCCGAGCGCGATGCCGGGCAGCATGAGCGGCAGCGTGATACGGACAAAGCGCTGGACCGGACCGAGGCCCGCCACCGCGCCCGCTTCGAGCAGCTCGTCGTCGAGCCGTAGGCGCACGGCGCGCACCGCGAGGGTGACGAAGGGCAGCAGCCGCGCCGCGAGCAGCAAGACCGGTTTC
>JBCDBY010000193.1:0-8889 GCA_039182715.1 Planctomycetota bacterium | reverse complement strand
GCGCGAAGATCGGCATTGTCGGCCCCAACGGCGCGGGCAAGTCGACGCTGATGAAGATCGCGGCCGGCCTCGTCGAGGCGGACGCCGGCACGCGGCAGACGCGCAAGGGCGCGCGCGTCGGCTACCTGGAGCAGGAGCCGCGGCTCGATCCGGCGCTCTCCATCCGCGAGGAGATTCGCAACGGACTCGGCGACCGCGTGGAGCTGCTGGAGAAGCTCGACGCGGTGCACCACGCGCTGGCCGAGGGCGGCGATTCGAAGCGGCTGCTGCACGAGCAGCACGACCTCGAGGTCGCGCTCGAGCGCTGCGGCGGCCACGACGTGGAGCATCGCGTCGAAGCACTCGTGCAGTCGCTCGGCCTGCGCGACCCCGAGGCGCTCTGCGGCCCGCTCAGCGGCGGCGAGAAACGGCGGGTCGCGCTGGCGCAGCTGCTGCTGGGCGACCCCGACCTGCTGCTGCTCGACGAGCCGACCAACCACCTCGACGCGATCGTCACCGAGTGGCTGGAGGACACGCTGCTCGCCGCGAAGACCTCGCTGCTCATGGTCACGCACGACCGCTACTTCCTCGATCGCGTCGTCGACCGCATCGTCGAGATCGACCGCGGCGAGCTGCACGGCTACGAGGGCGGATACGGCGACTACCTGCTGCAGCGCGACGAACGGCTCGCCACCGAGCGGCGCATCGAGGAGTCGCGCCGCAACCTGCTGCGCCGCGAAACGGAATGGATGCGCCGCGGCCCGCCCGGCCGCTCCACCAAGGCGAAGGCGCGCATCGCCCGCTTCCACAAGCTGGTCGACGCGAAAAAGGAGACCGTCCCGCCGCCGATGGAGTTCGCGATCCCGAACGGCCCCGCGCTCGGCAAGAAGATCGTGCGCGTGGTCGAGGCGGGCAAGCGCTTCGGCGAGCGGCAGATCCTCAAGCAGGTCACCTTCGACATCGAGCGCGGCGACCGCGTCGGCATCGTCGGCCCCAACGGCGCCGGCAAGACGACGCTGCTGCGCATGATGCTCGGCGAACTCGAGCCCGACGACGGCCGCGTCGAGATCGGCACCACGGTGAAGTTCGCGCAGGTCGAGCAGACCCGCGACTCGCTCAACCCGCGCCGCAGCGTCGTGCGCGAGATCGGCGAGGGCAACACCTGGGTGATGGTCAACGAGCGGCAGGTTCGGATCGAGCCCTTCCTCGCCGGCTTCCAGTTCCCCAGCGAGCTCTTCGAGACGCCCATCGAGAAGCTCTCCGGCGGCGAGAAGAACCGCGTTCTGCTCGCCAAGCTGCTGCTGCAGGGCGGCAACGTGCTGGTGCTCGACGAGCCGACCAACGATCTCGACCTGCAGACGCTGCGCGTGCTCGAGGAGGCGCTCTGCGCCTTCGAGGGCAGCGTGCTCGTCGTCAGCCACGACCGCTGGTTCCTCGACCGCGTCGCGACCCGCATCGTCTACCTCGACGAGACCGGCGGCGTGCGCCTGCACCCCGGCTCGGTCAGCTCGCTCATCGAGACGATGAAGCAGGAGCGCGCGACGACGAAGCCGAAGCGCGCGAAGAAGGGCGACACGCGCCGCGAGGAGACGAAGGCGCGCAAGCTCACGTGGAACGAGCAGAAGGAGCTGTCCAAGCTCCCCGACCGCATCCACGCCGCGGAGGCGGAGCTGGAGGCGCTCGACGCGGAGCTGGCGGAACCGTCCTTCTACGAGAAGCCGCAGGGCCACGTCGTCGAACGCACGAAGAAACGGCAGGAGCTCGCGGACGCCGTCGCCACGCTCTACGCGCGCTGGGAAGAGCTCGAAGCCCTCGCGTAGACTCTTCCCGTGCACCTCCTGCTGTCGAACCTCAATCCCTCGTGGGGCGGCGGCGAGTTCTGGTTCTTCGATGCCGCGAACGAACTCGCCGCACGCGGACACGAGGTGCGCGTGCTGGTGCGCGAGGGATCGCAGCTGCAGGAGCGGCTGCGCCCCACCGGTCTCGAACTGGTGAGCGAGGAGATCGATCCGTTCCAGGGGCGCAAGACCGACGTCATGCTGTGCAACTCGCGCAAGAAGGACGTCAAGCACCTCATGCAGTTCAAGACGCGACCCGCACACGGACTGCTGCTGCGCAAGGGCGTGCCGCGTCCGCTCAAGGACCGCATGTGGGGACGCAAGGAACTGCATGCGCTCTGCCACGTGCTGGTCAACTCCGACGCGACCCGCGCCGTCGTGCAGGAGTCGCTGCCGTGGTTCCCGCCCGAGCGCATCACGCGCATCTACAACCCGGTGCCCTTCGAGCCGGCCGCCGCGGAGCCCGGCATGCCCCTGCGCATCTGCGCCGTCGGGCGGCTCGTCGCGGTGAAAGGCTTCGACGTTCTGCTCGAAGCGGTCGGGAAGCTGCAGCGCGACTGGACGCTCGCGATTGCGGGCGAGGGACGGGCGCGCGAGGAGCTGGAGCCGCTCGCCGCGCCGTACGGCGATCGCGTCCGCTTCCTGGGACACCTCGAGGACGTGCGGCCGGTCTACGCCGCCGCCGACCTGATGGTCGTCTCGTCGCGCTACGAGGGATTCTGCTACTCGGCCGTCGAGGCGACGATCGCGGCCCTTCCCGTCATCGCGACCGAGGTCGGCAGCCTGCCGGAGGTGGTGCCCGACGCGCGCTTCGTGCCGTCCGAGGATCCCGTCGCGCTCGCGGCCGCGATCGAGGCCACGCAACCCGGCCCGCGCCCGGACGAAGCGGCCCGCGCCCGCGCCCGCTTCGCGCCCGACCGGATCTTCGAAGAGCTCGAACGGCTGCTCGAACAGGTCGCTTCCGAAGGTCCGGTGCGCGGGTAGACTCGGCGGTCCCATGGTGACCGCCGCCGATCTCTCCCACGACTACGCTCGCCTCCACACCGCCAAGGAGGACGCCTTCTGGAACGCCTACATGGGGCTGACCGAAGACGCCGACAAGGCGCGCGCCGCGCTCGACGCGAAGGAGAAGGAACTCGCCGCCTGGCTGCAGGACCCGACGCGCCTCGCCGACGCGCGTGCCGCCCTCGACGCCGCGAAGGGCGACGACCGCATCGCGATCGAGGGCTGGGTGCACATGCTCGAGGCGCACGGCATCGACTCCGCGGAGGGCCGCGAGCTGGCGGCGGCGATCATCGACCTCGAGGGCGCGCTTGCCCGCGCGCGCGGCGCGATGAAGCTCGGCTACACCGACCCCGACAGCGGCGAGTTCGTCAGCGCCAGTTCGGTCAAGCTCGGCACGATGACGTCGGTGGACGACGACGAGCGGATGCGCAAGGCGGCCTGGGAGGGCATGCGCGCCATCGAGCCGCACGTGCTTGCGAACGGCTACATCGACGTCGTGCGCGCGCGCAACAGGCTCGGCCGCATGCTGGGCGGCGAGGACTACTACGACTGGAAGGTGAAGCGCGTCGAAGGCATGAGCAAGAAGGAGATCTTCGTGCTCCTCGACGAGCTCATGGCGAAGACCGCCGACCGGCACGCCGAGACGCTCCGCTCGATGGACCCCGCCGACTGCAAGCCGTGGAACTTCCGCTACGCCATGGCCGGCGACGTGACGAAGGAGCTCGACCCCTACTTCCCCTTCTCGCGCGCGCTCGAGCGCTGGGGCCGCAGCTTCGCGGCGCTCGGCGTGGAGTACCGCGACGCGACCATGGTGCTCGACCTCGTCGATCGCAAGGGCAAGTACGAGAACGGCTTCTGCCACGGACCGGTGCCGAGCTGGCGCGACAGCGGCGACTGGGTGCCGGCGCGCGTGCAGTTCACCGCCAACGCCATCCCCGGCATGGTCGGTTCCGGCAAGCGCGCGACGGAAACGCTCTTCCACGAGGGCGGCCACGCCGCGCACTTCGCCAACGTCGACATGCCCGCACCCTGTTTCAGCCAGGAGTTCGCGCCGACGTCGGTGGCGTTCGCCGAGGTGCAGAGCATGTTCCTCGACTCGATCCTCAACGACGCCGACTGGCAGATGCGCTATGCGCAGACCGCCGACGGCGAGGCGATGCCCTTCGAGCTGGTGGAGAAGGCGATCCGCGTCCGCCAACGCGCCGAGGCGAGCTCGCTGCGCGCGATGTGCACCATCTGCTATGCGGAGCGCACGATCTACGAGATCCCCGACGACGAGCTGACCGCCGAGCGCGTGCTCGCCGAGCTGCGTCGGGTGGAGAACGAGTGCCTCGGCATGGACGCCTCGCGCCCGGCGCTGAGCGTGCCCCACCTGCTCGCCGGCGAGTCGAGCGCCTACTACCACGGCTACGTGCTGGCGCTGATGGGCGTGGAACAGACGCGCGAGCACTTCCTCCGCCGCGACGGCCACCTCATGGACAACCCGAAGATCGGGCCGGAGATGCAGCGCGTCTACTGGAAGCCGGGCAACTCGAAGAGCTTTCCCGCCTTCATCGAGGAGATGACCGGCGAGACGGTCTCGGCCGATGCGCTCGCGCGCGCCGCCAGCCGCACGCCGGACGAGGCGGTCGAAGAGGCGAAGAAGATGGTCGCCAAGGCGGAGTCGATCCCCGCCTTCGACGGCGCGATCGAGCTGCAGGGGACGTTCACCGTCGCGCACGGCAACGAGACCATCGCCTCGACGAAGGACGATTCCTTCGAGACGGTCTGCGACAAGTACGCCCGCTGGATCGAGAACCAGCAGTAGAACGAAACGGGCGCCGCCCGCCGGAATCAAAGGAAGATCATGTCCGAAGTCCGCAAGACCATCATCATCGGCTCCGGCCCCGCCGGGCTCACCGCCGCCATCTACGCCGCCCGCGCCAACCTGGAGCCGCTCTGCATCGAGGGCTTCAACGCCGGCGGCCTCATTCCCGGCGGCCAGCTCATGTTCACGACCGACGTCGAGAACTACCCCGGGTTCGACGCGATCACCGGCCCCGAGCTGATGGGCCGCATGCGCGGGCAGGCGGAGAAGCAGGGCACCGCGTTCATCACCGAGGACGTGCGCAAGGTCGACTTCTCCGAGCGCCCGTTCAAGGTCTGGGCGGAACGCGACGAGCCCTATCTCGCGGAGACGGTCATCATCTCGACCGGCGCGCGCGCCAACTACCTCGGCCTGGAGAGCGAGGAGAAGCTCAAGAACAAGGGCGTCAGCGCGTGCGCGGTCTGCGACGGCGCGTTCTTCCGCGACATGGACGTCGCGGTGGTCGGTGGCGGCGATACCGCGGCGGAGGAGGCGACCTATCTCGCCGCGCTCTGCAAGTCGGTCAAGCTCATTCACCGCCGCGACGAGCTGCGCGCCAGCAAGGCGATGCAGCAGCGCGTCTTCGACAACCCGAAGATCGAGGTGCTGTGGAACACGACCGTCGAGGAGGTGCTCGGCGTCGAAGAGGACAAGGTCACCGGCCTGCGCCTCAAGAACACCCAGGACGGCGAGGAGTCGCAGATCGCCATCGAGGGCTTCTTCCTCGCGATCGGCCACACGCCGATGACCGACCTGTTCGACGGCATTCTCGAGAAGCACGACAACGGGTACCTGAAGGTGGCCCCGGGCACGACCGAGACGACCGTCGAGGGCGTCTTCGCCGCGGGCGACGTGCAGGACTGGGTCTGGCGCCAGGCGGTCACCGCCGCCGGCACCGGCTGCATGGCGGCGCTCCAGGCGGAGCGCTGGCTGGCGGCGCAGGAGTAGACCCCCGGTCGTTCGATGCGATCGACGATCGGACTGCTTTTGCTCCTGGCCGCGTGCGCTTCCGCCCCGAAGCGCAACGCGATCCCCGACGCACTCTCCGAGCAGGCGCAGGTCGAGGGCATCCCGTTGGCCCGCGAGTGGGGTGACGCGCCCGCCTCCTACTGGAAGCGTCACGTCGAGCTGCCCGGTGAGGAGATGCGCGCCGACTGGCCCGCCCTCGTCGGCGTCGAGCACTCCTATCTCGCGCTTTCGGGCGGCGGCGCCAATGGTGCCTTCGGCGCGGGCCTGCTCTGCGGCTGGACCAAGGCGGGCAACCGGCCGGAGTTCCAGGTCGTCTCCGGCATCAGCGCGGGCGCCCTGACCGCGATCTTCGCCTTCCTCGGTCCGGAGTACGACGCGGTTCTCGAGGCGGCCTATACGCAGACGAAGACCGACGACCTGATCCGCCAGCGGAACTGGCTCGCGACGATCACGAGCGACGCGGCAGCCGACGTCGACGGGCTGCGCGCCCGCATCCGCGAACTCGTGACGGACGCGATGATCGACGCCGTTGCGCGCGAGTATGCGCGGGGGCGTCTGCTGCTCATCGGGACGACCAACCTCGACGCGCGCCGTCCCGTGCTCTGGAACATCGGCGAGATCGCCCGCAGCGACCGGCCGGAGCGCTACGACCTCGTACGCGACGTGCTGCTCGCCTCGGCGTCGATCCCCGGCCTCTTCCCGCCCGTGCTGTTCGACGTCGTCGCCCGCGGCAAGCGCTTCGACGAACTGCACGTCGACGGCGGCGCGACGGCGCAGGTCTTCCTGTACCCCACGGCAGTCGACTGGACGGTGTTCACGCGCGAACTTCGCGTGAAGGGCAAGCCACGCGCCTTCATCGTCCGCAACTGGAAGCTGTCGCCGATGCCCGCCCAGGTGAAGCCGAAGTTCTTCGACATCGCCGGCGCGAGCATCCAGACGCTTCTCCGCACGCAGGGCGAAGGCGACCTGCACCGCATCTACAACACCTGCCTGCGCGACGACATCGAATTCAACCTGATCGCCATCCCGGACGGCTTCCTCGTGCCTTCGAAGGAGTTCTTCGACCCGGACTACATGAAGTCGCTGTTCGCGGTCGGGTTCGCGCTCGGAAAGTCGGGCGAGGGGTGGATGGACACGCCGCCCGCGTTCGAAGTGACGCCGGAGTAGCGATCCTCTATCTTGGGGCGCGATGCGGGCGCTCGTGCTCTTCGTTCTCCTGGCCGCGTGCTCGTCCACGCAGCCCCGACAGGCCGTCCCGGCCGAGCTGCACCTGGACGCGACGATTCCGGGCATTCCGTTGGCGCGGGACTGGGCGGACACGGAGCCGGACTACTGGAATCCGTTCGTGGAGCTGTCCGGGGAGAAGTTGCGGGCGCAGTTCCCTGCGCTGGCCGGCAACGACCACAACTACCTCGCAGTTTCGGGCGGGGGCCAGAACGGCGCGTACGGCGCGGGGCTGCTCTGCGGCTGGACCGAGACCGGCAAGCGGCCGGAGTTCGAGATCGTGGCGGGCGTCAGCGCCGGCGCGCTCATCGCGCCCTTCGCGTTTCTCGGCTCGGCGTACGACGACCGGCTCAAGTCGGTCTTCACCACGCTCTCGACCAAGGACCTGGTCAAGGAGAAGGGCCTGCTCTCCATCCTGCAGAGCGACGCGGCGGCGACCGTCGAGGGGCTCAAGCGCAAGATCCGGGAGTACTACCCGGACGCGCTCATCGATGCCGTCGCGGAGGAGTACCGCAAGGGGCGCGTCCTGCTCGTCGGCACCACGCACCTCGACGCGAAGCGCCCCATGATCTGGAGCATGGGCATCATCGCGAGCAGCGACAGCCCGGGCCGCTACGACCTCTTCCGGCGCGTGCTGCTCGCCTCCGCCGCGATCCCGGGCGCGTTCCCGCCGGTGCTCTTCCAAGTGGAGGCGAACGACGCCGCCTACGACGAGCTGCACGTCGACGGCGCGGCGACGCTCCAGGTCTTCCTCTATCCGGAGAGCCTCGACTGGGGCCGCGTGTTGCGCAATCTCCAGGTCGAGGGCGAGCCGACCGCGTACGTGATCCAGAACGGGCGGCTGCGCCCCGACTTCCAGGCCGTGGACCGCAAGTTCTTCACGATCGCCGGACGCACCATCGAGGCGCTGGTGCGCGCCAACACCATCGGCAACATCTACCGCATCTACCTCAACTGCAAACGCGACGGGATCGCGTTCCGCCGCACGGCGATTCCCGACGACTTCGACGAGCAAGCCGAAGAGACGTTCGACCCGAAGTACATGCAGGCGCTCTTCCAGGTGGGCTTCGAAGCGGGACGACGCGGCGACGCGTGGTCCTCGCTGCCCCCCTACTTCACGGACGGCCGGTAGCGGATTGCGGTTCCTCGGGGCATCGATGCTCCTGCTGGTCGCCTGCGCGACCGACGGCAGGGACCCTTCGTTTCCCATCCCGGAGTACACGACCGCCGAACCGCCGTACGAGCCGCCGCGCAGCGACGACCCGTTCCCCGAGGAGGAGGACTGGATCCAGCTCACCTCCAACGAGTGGCTGCGCGGCGACTTCAAGTACCTGCGCAACCAGATCCTGGAATTCAAGAGCAAGGAACTGAAGGACAAGACCTTCAAGTGGCGCAAGGTGAAGGAGCTGCGCACGCCGCGCGTGATGTCGGTCGTGCGCGCCGACCGCACCTCGATCCAGGGGCCGGTCATCGTGAAGAACAACACGGTCGTCGTGCGCGAGGACGAGGACCGGTACCTGGTGTTCTCCCGCGAGGACCTCCTGGGCATCGTCCCGGGCGGCGATCGCTGGTGGCAATTCTGGTCCGGCAAGCTCAGCTACGGCCTCACGGCGCGCACGGGCAACACGGAGCAGGTCGATACGACCTTCCAGCTCAAGCTCCGCCGCCGCAAGCCGAGCAGCCGCTTCGAGCTCGACTACGTGGGCAACCTCGTGACCGCGAACAACGAGGAGATCGCCCAGAATCAGCGGCTGACGACGCGCTACGACCGGTTCATCGACCAGCGTCTGTTCGTCACGCCGTTCTCGCTGGAGCTCTACCGCGATCCGTTCCAGAACATCGCGGTGCGCGCGACGCTGCAGCCCGGCCTCGGCTACTTCATCCTCAACCGCGGCATCGACAAGGGCTCGGCCGACTGGGACGTCTCGCTGCTGGCGGGCCTGCGCCACACGGAGTTCGAGGGCGTCGCCGGCGACGACGACACCGCGACGATCACGCTCGCCACGCAGGTCGACTGGGACATAACGG
>JBCDBY010000192.1:0-8909 GCA_039182715.1 Planctomycetota bacterium | reverse complement strand
GTCGGCTGCATCCAGGCGCACATGCACAGCCAGGAGCGCATCCCGCAGTACCGCGCCGACATCACCTACGGCACGAACAGCGAGTTCGGCTTCGACTACCTGCGCGACAACATGAAGACGCGCGAGGAGGACCAGTGCCAGCGCGACCGCCAGTTCGCGATCATCGACGAGGTCGACTCGATCCTGATCGACGAGGCGCGCACGCCGCTGATCATCTCCGGCCCCGCGGAGGAGGCGACGGACAAGTACTATCGCGCCGACCGCGTCGTGCGCCGCTGGTGGCAGGGCAAGAAGGGGATCGAGAAGCAGGACCTCGACGAGAAGCTGGAGAAGATCGTCAAGGGCCCCAACCCGGACAAGGAGAAGGTGCGCCTCGAGCTGGAGTCGGACTATCTCTTCGTCTACTCGGAGAAGGGCCACAACGCCTACCTCACCGAGAAGGGGATCCTCGAGGCGCAGAAGGACACGGGCGTGGCCGACTTCTACGCGCCGAGCGTGATGAACGAGAACTGGCCGCATCACCTCGAGCAGGCGGTGCGCGCGCACTCGCTCTATCAGATCGACGTCTCCTACGTCGTGCGCGACGGCGAGGTGATCATCGTCGACGAGAACACCGGCCGCCTCATGGAGGGGCGCCGCTGGAGCGACGGCCTGCACCAGGCGGTGGAGGCGAAGGAAGGCATCAAGATCCAGAACGAGAACCAGACGCTCGCGACGGTGACGATCCAGAACTTCTTCCGGCTCTACGACAAGCTCTCCGGCATGACCGGAACCGCGCTCACCGAGGCGGCCGAGTTCCACAAGATCTACAAGCTCGACGTCACGGTGGTCCCGACCAACCGGCCGCTGCGCCGCAAGGCGTTCTACGACCGCGTCTTCCTGACGGAGGACGAGAAGTACTACGCGGTGCTCGACGAGGTGCTGCGCATTCACCGGCAGGGCCGGCCGATCCTGGTCGGCACGACCTCGATCGAGAACAGCGAGAAGCTCTCCAACCTGCTCGTGAAGCGCGGCGTGCCGCACGAGGTGCTCAACGCCAAGCAGCACGAGCGCGAAGCGATCATCGTCGCCAAGGCGGGCCAGCTCGGCGAGGTCGCGATCGCCACGAACATGGCGGGTCGCGGCACCGACATCCTGCTCGGCCGCTTCGGCTTCGACGACCTGTTGGCGCACTGGAAGAAGGGTGGCCTCGCGCCCAAGAACGCGCGGGCAGACGATCCGGAGCTCTTCGACAAGCTCACCGACCACTGGGTGGGCCACTTCCTCGACGACGACCGCAAGGCGAAACTCAACGGTTCGTCGACCGCGGAGAAGCGCAAGGCGCTCGAGGCGTACTGGAAGACCAACCAGATGGTCTTCTACCCCGCGTCGAAGGTCGAGGCGGTCTCCGATCTCGGTGGCCTGCACATCATCGGCACCGAGCGGCACGAGTCGCGCCGGGTCGATAACCAGCTGCGCGGCCGGTCCGGTCGCCAGGGCGACCCGGGGTCGAGTGTCTTCTACGTCGCGATCGAGGACCCGCTCATGCGCAAGTTCGCGCGCGACGGCATGAAGAAGCTGCTCGCGCGGATGGGCATGGGCGACGGCCAGGAGATCACCTCGCCGATCGTGTCGCGCGCCATCCAGCGCGCGCAGAAGAAGGTCGAGGAGCGCAACTTCGACATCCGCAAGAACCTGCTCGAGTACGACCAGGTCAACGACGACCAGCGCAAGGCGATCTACGAGGCGCGCACCGCGATCCTGCGGAGCGAGGGGCTCGAGGAGACGGTCCTGGAGCTGACCGACGGCATGCTCGACAGCGTCTGCGCCGAGCACATGGATCGCCACATGTCTCCGCAGGAGTGGCCGATGGCCGATCTGGCGGCGTGGGCCAAGCGCAAGTTCGACTTCGACGTTGACGTCGACGAGCTGCGCGCGACCGGTGCGGCCGACGGCGCGGCGGAGAATCTGCGCGGCCGCGTGCGGGAGCACATGGACCGCATGCGGGACGAGGTCGGCGACGACTGGGATCTGCTGCTGCGCTTCGTGCTGCTGCAGTCCTTCGACGACAAGTGGAAGGAGCACCTGCGCGAGTTGGACGCGCTGCGCCAGTCGATCGGTCTGCGCGGCTACGCGCAGGTCGATCCGAAGATGGAGTACAAGCGCGAGGCCTCGCAGATGTTCCAGCTCATGCAGGGCAACATCGCGGAGCAGGTGACCGACATGGTCTTCCGCATTCGCGTCACCGAGGAGATGGACGCCGAGCAGATGGACGACGCGCTCAGCGACCACTGGCAGCCGAGCTCGCTCACGCACGAGGACGCGTCGGCCTACCAGACCGAGGCGGACCAGGGCCCGGTCGGTTCGACGCAGGAGGCGCCCAAGCCGATCGTGCGCGAGGCGCCCAAGGTGGGGCGGAACGACCCGTGTCCCTGCGGAAGCGGCAGGAAGTACAAGAAGTGCTGCGGGATCGGGGCGGAGTAGGCTGTACGCTGCGAGCTGCGCGCGGCGACATGTCGCGCCGGCTCGTCGGTGAGCGGAGATCGACTCCGTCGCCGGCGTGACGATTCTGCTTCGACCTGGCTCGCCTCGGTGCGCGGACCGGGCTTGCATCTGTTGCCGCTTGTAGCTTGCGGCTTGTAGCTTGAGGCAGCCCGCCCGAAAGCCCTGGCATGCTTCGTCCTCTCCTCCCGTTCCTGCTCCTCGTTTCCGCCTGCGGCGGTGGGTCTTCACCGGCTCCGGAGCCCCAGCCTGTTCCCCAGCGCCGGGTGTCCGCCCACGAGGTTCCGACGCCCTACATCGAAGATTTCACCGCGTTCTGGGCCCGCGCCGACCTCTACGTCATGCGGCCCGACGTCGAGCCGCTCGACCGCTGGCCGGACGAGGTGCTGCAGCCGGACGACTTCGGCATTCGCGTGATCGTGCTGCTGCCGGGCGACTACCGCGGTCGCTCGAACGGCTCGCTCGGCGACGGCGTCCTCTACATCGAAGCTTCCGGCACCGAGACGGAGCCGCTGCTGGTGACCTACGCGCCGGCGGTGGGGGCGGACATCGGCGCCGCGCCGCATCCCGCCGAGCGCCTGGGCGGGAGCGAGGCGCGGTTGATCGGCATCCGCGTATGGAATCAGCGCTACCAGAGCTTTCACGGCCTGACATTCCGGGACGGCTTCGCGTCGAGCCTGGTGCGCGACGCGGAGGGCATCACGATCGATCGCTGCCTCTGGCACGAGACGACTGGCCAGCCGCTGCGCATCCGCTTCGACACGCAGCGCTGCCTCGTCCAGCGCTGCGTGATGCAGCGGTTCGACGCGTCGCAGTGGGCGCCCAACGACGTGGTCGCGATCCAGCTCAGCGACGGCGCCTGCACGCACAACCGCTTCGTCAGCAACGTGATCCTCAACTACACGGACTCGCTGCAGACGACCGACCGCGAAGGCGAGCCGTACGGCCTGAGCGCGGGGACGCTGGTCGACAACAACTTCATGGGCTTCACCGCCGAGGCGTACCTGCAGGAGCCCAACGGCGAGCTCCTGTGCGGCGAGAACAGCCTCGACTTCAAGATGGGCGGCACCGAGGCGGAGCCGGTGCGCGTGACGAACAACGTCTTCTTCGGCACGCGTGCCGCGAAACCCGGCTGCGCGGCGTCGGGATCCGGCGGCTACGCCATCACGCTGCAGCGGCGGGGCACCTGGATCGAGATGACGGACAACCTCTTCGTCGACTGCGACTCCGGCATCTTCCTGAACGCGATGTTCCTGAATGTCGACGCGGCGCAGGGGCGCATCGATCCGGAGTGGACGTTTCGGCGCAACACCTTCTCCGGCATGCGCAGCTACAGCACGGCGTTTCCCACGCGTACCGGCCGCGTCTTCTCCGGCTCGAGCCCGGCGCGCTTCGAGGAGAACCGCATCGTCGCCTGCGACCGCCTGATGGAGCGCGAGCCGGTGCCCAACACGGGCGACCTGGTCTTCGCCAACAACGCGCTCTACGGCCCGATCGTCCTCGACCCGCGCGACGAGACGCGCCTGCGTGCCGACGGCAACACGCTGGACGCCGCGGCCGCCGGCGTGCCGGTCGTGCTGCCCCTCCCTTGGGTCGGGCTGTCTCTGCGCTACCTCGACGCGCCCTGACCCATCGCCGGAAATCCTGAACCCCTCGCGCCCGGTTGGCGCACTATGCGGGTGTGGACGCGATGAACGACCTGCTCCGGCGCTACCGAGACGACGGCGACGCCGCCGCCATGGAGGAGCTGGTCCGCAAGACGCGCCCGCGCCTGCTGGCCGCCGCACGCCGCATCGGCCAGCCGCAGGACGCCGAGGATTCGGTGCAGGCGACGTACCACGCGTTGCTACGCCGCGGCGAACGCCCGATGGACGCCCCGGTTCTTGCCTGGCTGCTCACGGTCGTCGTACGCATCGCCTACCGGCGCAAGGCGATTCAGCAGCGGGAGCCGCAGCTCGCCGACCAGCTCGCGCTTCCGAGCGACGAGTTGGGGCCCGGGGGTCGAGCGGTCGTGCAGGAACGCGCCGAGTATCTACGTGCCGAGGTCGCGCGGCTCCCGGACCTGTATCGCGACGCGGTGGTCCTGCGCTACTTCGAGGGGCTGTCCCTGCGCGAGTGTGCGCAACTTCTGGACTTGCCCGATGCGACCGTGCGCACGCGGCTGAAGCGCGCGCGCCGGCTGCTGCGCGGACGCCTGCATCCTCGCATCGCGCACCTCGGGCTCGTCGTCCCCTGGTGGATGGCCGACGTGTCCCGTGCCTCGGTTCCGACGATCGGAGTGGTCATGAAATCGAAAGCTGTGATGGTCACCGTGCTGCTGGCGGCGGCCGCCCTACTCTGGATCGGCTGGGACGCGTGGCGAGAAGGGGATGAGGGAATGTCGCGGCGCGATGCCGCGGCGCGGCGGCACTTGCGGGGGGGGACCGCGGAGGGGACGCCCGAGGAATCGAACGGGAGCGGCCCGCGGCTTCCCGCGGCCATCGATCTCGCCGCGGTCGATCGCGAGCGGGACGTGCATGGCCGCGTCGTGCGAGAAGACGGCACGCCCGTCGCCGGGGCGCGACTCAGGTTGGCGGAGTTTCCGTGGCGGCGCGTGAGCCTGCCCGTCGGGGAACAGCGGGACAAGCGAATCGACGGCCCCGAAACCCGCAGTGCCCGCGACGGCACGTTCCGACTGCCCTGGGACCGAGCGCGCTCGGGTTCGCTCGAAGTCTCGGCCACGGGGCTCGCCCGTCGTCGCATCCCGAACGTGATGGCCGGCGAGCGCCTCCGGGTTGTGCTCGGATCGGGAGCGACGCTGCAGGTGCGCGTGCGGGATGCGAGGGGCCGACCCGTGGAGGGTGCGGAGATCCGACTCTGGAGGGACGCGCGGGACGCGGCCAACTCCCTTCCTCGCGTGGGGGCTACCGCTGTCGACGGAGGCGTGACGTTCGGCGGCGTGAACGGACCGGGACAAGTCTGGATGTTCGCCTGGCATCCCGAACGCGGGGGCGCGGGACGAGGACGTCGGGTCTTCGTTCCCGCGAGCTCCGGCCGCGTCGACCTGGAGTTCGTGATTCCGCCCGGCGAGATGATCTCGGGGCGGGTCCTCTCGAAAGGGGATGGCGAGCCGATCGTCGGCGCGCGCGTCGGCTTCGGGTGGGGGCAATCCTGGGCCGTGCGAACGGACGAGTCCGGCCGCTATCGGATTGCCAAGTCCGAGAGCGATGCGGACGGAGCCCTTTTCGCGTCCCACCCCGATTTCGCCGTCGAATGCCAGTTGGTCAGTGTCCGGACCCAGATCGACTTCGAGCTTTCGCCCGGGGATCGTGTGCAAGGTCGTGTCCTCGGCGCGGACGGGGCGCCCCTCGAGGGTGTGCGCATCGCGGCCATCGGGGCCGTGATGCGCCGACTCGGGCCCGTGCGTCTCCAGCAGGTGAGCCACGCGTCCGGGACCTCGGGATCCGATGGGCGATTCGAACTCGGCGGATTGCATCCACGGATGTTCCATAGTGTCGTGCTCGTCGCCCGCGGGCACGGCCGCGTCCTGTTCGACATCGAGCCGACGGGCAATCCCGGCGGCTGCGTCGATCTGGCCGACATCCGGCTGGCCGCCGGATTCTCCGTGGAAGGGCGCGTGCTGGACGAGGAGGGGACCCCGCTCGCCCGCGTGCCGGTGACGCTCGGGGGTGCCAACGCGGACCGGCGACGGTACGAACCGCGAGCGGCCGGTCGCAACATGCACTTCGGGGAACGAGAGTTTCGTCGTACCGACGATCTCGGGAGGTTCAGGTTCCCGGAACTCGCCCCGGGCACCTACACGCTCGTCTCCAGTCGCCCGGGAGGTCTTCGTTCGCAACAGCAGGTCGAGGTCCGCGACGGCGACGTTCGAGGGCTGACGCTCGAGTTCCCGCGAAGCCGCCGCGTCGTTGTGTCGGTGCGCGACGACCTCGAACGGCCCGTCACTTCCGCGTACGTCGCGACGGTCGACGACAAGCATAGGGTCGGGGGATCGGTCGACGCGAACGGCCGGGTCGAACTCGAGGTTCCCGCCGGCGTTCGCGCGATTCGACTGCGGCACGCCGGGCATCCGACCGAGGGCGAGGCGTATCGCATCCCGTATCCGGAGCTATCGATTCCCGAGGATGGGGACGAGGTCGAGTTCCGTGTCGTGCGCGTGCCCACCATTCGTGGCACGGTCCGTCGCCCGGACGGAACGCCGATTCCGCAAGCACTCGTGGCGGCACGTCACGAGGGAAAGCTGGGTGATCCGGTCTCGACGGATCTTCGGGGGCAGTTCCGGCTACCGGTGAGCCCGGGCAAGACATTCGATCTCGTGTATCAGGTGGGGCAACGGGGCGATCGACCGAAAGAGCTGATGCGACTGCGCGGCGAGCTCCGAGACATCGCGGCGGGCTCGCGAAACGTGCAGTTCGTCCTCCAGAAGGTTTCCGAGGACCGAACCCTGGTGGTGCGCGTCCTCGATCCCGAGGGAGAGCCCCTGGAAGGGCGCGTGGTGCGGATGAGCGGCGCCATGTTTGCCGTCGCCACGACGGACCACACGGGGCGGGCGCGGTTCTCCGGTCTGCTTCAGACGGAGTTCAACCTCTTCGTATCTCCGTTGGCCGACGAGCCGGGCCTTATGGTTCCCCCGCGTTTGCTTCCGGTCGTACCGAACGGGCAGGAGGTGGTGCTCCGGTTCCGGCCCGCCGTCAAGCGTGTGGGACGGGTGATTGGGGCCTCCAAGGCCTACGTGTCTCTCTACGGCAAGGTGGCGGGTAAGACGGTCAGCCTCGCCACGACGCACAGCGATGCTTCAGGCCGGTTCCGCCTGCTGGTCGCGCAGGAAGATGCAGCAGGACCGTTCCGACTCGTGGCGCACACCGTCGGACGTAAGCCTCCCCTGCTGGTCGAGCGCGACGGGGTCACTTTCCTCGACGAGGTGGTCCTCCGGTTCGAGCCCTCCAAATGAAAAGAGGGCGGACACCTCGCGGCGTCCGCCCTCGTCAGTCTCAAACGTTCCGGACTAACCGACGGCCTTTTTCAGCTCCGCGGCCTTGTCCGTCTTCTCCCACGCGAACTCCTCGCGGCCGAAGTGGCCGTAGGCCGCCGTCTGGCGGAACACCGGCGCCCGGAGGCCGAGCGCCTCGATGATGCCGCCGGTGGTGAGCGGGAAGACCTCGCGGATGGCGACCGCGATCTTGTTCTCGTCGACCTTGGCGGTGCCGAAGGTCTCGACCAGTACGGAGACCGGCGCGGCAACGCCGATGGCGTAGGCCAACTGCACTTCGCAGCGCTCCGCGAGCTCGGCCGCGACCACGTTCTTGGCGATGTAGCGCGCCATGTACGCGGCACTGCGGTCGACCTTGGTCGGGTCCTTGCCGCTGAACGCGCCGCCGCCGTGGCGGCCCATGCCGCCGTAGGTGTCGACGATGATCTTGCGGCCGGTGAGGCCCGCGTCGCCCATCGGCCCGCCGACCACGAAGCGGCCGGTCGGGTTGATGTGGAAGATCGTCTCGCCGTCGAGCAGCTCGGCCGGAATCTCCTTCCGCACCAGCTTCTCGATCAGGTCGTGGCGAATCGTTTCGTGCGCGACGTCCTCGGCGTGCTGCGTGCTGACGACCACGGTCGAGACGCGCTTGGGCGCCATCGTCGCCTCGTCGTACTCCACGGTCACCTGCGCCTTGCCGTCCGGCCGCAGGTAGGGCAGCTCGCCGCTCTCGCGCAGGCGGGTCAGCCCCGCCGTCAGCTTGTGCGAGAACATGATCGGCATCGGCATGAGCTCGGGGGTCTCCCGGCACGCGTAGCCGAACATCATGCCCTGGTCGCCCGCGCCGGTTTCACCCTTCTCGCCCTCGTCCACGCCCATGGCGATGTCGGGCGACTGCTGCTCGACCGCGCACATCACGGCGCACGTGTGCGCGTCGAAGCCCCACGTCGCGTCCGCGTAGCCGATCTCTTCGACCGTCTTGCGCACGATGGCGGGGTAGTCGATCACCGCCTTGGTGGTGATCTCGCCGGCCAGGACGACCAGGCCGGTCTTCAGGAGGGTCTCACAGGCGACCCGGGAATGCGGATCCTGCTCCAGGCACGCGTCGAGCACGGCATCGGAGATCTGATCCGCCATCTTGTCGGGATGGCCCTGTGTGACCGATTCGGAAGTGAAAAGCATGCGGGGCTCCTAGTACCGGTAGTGGGCGGGCTTGTAGGGACCTTCGACCGGCACGTCGATGTAGTCGGCCTGCTCCTGGCTGAGCTCGGTGAGCTTGACGCCCAGCTTGTCGAGGTGCAGGCGCGCCACCTTCTCGTCCAGGTACTTCGGCAGCACGTAGACGCGGTTCTCGTAGTTCTCGTGGTTCTTGTGGAGCTCGATCTGCGCCAGCACCTGGTTGGTGAAGCTGGCCGACATCACGAAGCTCGGGTGGCCGGTCGCGCAACCGAGGTTGAGC
>JBCDBY010000191.1:0-8921 GCA_039182715.1 Planctomycetota bacterium | reverse complement strand
CGACTTCGAGACGTTCCAGCCGACCAACCACCCGGCGGAATTCGTGCTCTACCTGCTGCTCGGGGGCGCGACGGCGATGGGCGGCATTCTCTTCCTGCGCGCGTTGCGCGACTCGCGCGCCTTCTTCGGCAGGCTGCCGGTCCCGAGCTGGGCCAAGATCCCGATCGGCGGGCTCATCGTCGGCATCGTGGGCATCTGGCTGCCGGAGGTGTGGGGCAACGGTTACCACGCCATCAACATCGTGGTGAAGGAGACCCCGACGATCCAGTTCGTCGGCATGCTCTTCCTGGCCAAGATCTTCGCGACGTCGGTGACGCTCGGATCGGGCGGTTCGGGCGGCATGTTCACGCCGACGCTCTTCGCGGGCGCGGCGCTCGGCCTCGCCTTCGGCGCCGCGGGCGCGACGTTCTGGCCGGACATCGTCCAGGACCCGCACCACTACGCCGTGGTCGGTATGGCGGGCGCGATCGCGGCGACGACGCACGCGCCGATCATGGCGATCATCCTCATGTTCGAGACGACGCGCGAAACGATGCTCTTCGTGCCGATGTGCGTGGCGGCGATTTCGGCGACGGTCACGTCGCGCTCGCTCGGCATCGAGTCGATCTACATGGAGCCGCTCAAGCGCAAGGGCATCGCGGTGCCGGAGGGCATCGAGGAGACCGCGCTGACGACCACGCCGGTGCAGGACATCATGCGCACCGAGGGCGTCTGGGTGCGCGAGAACGCGCCCTTCGACATGATCGTGGAGATGGTGAAGAAGACGCGACGCGACTTCATCTACGTCACCAACCAGACCGGCGCGCTCATCGGCTGCATCCACCTGCACGACATCAAGTCCTATCTCGCCGATGCGGAGCTCGGCGCCGCGGTCATCGCCGCCGATCTCGCGGTGGAGACGCCCTGCGCGCACCCGCAACAGACGCTGGCGGAAACACTCCGACTCTTCGACGATCCGGAGGTGCACGAGTTGCCGGTCGTCGACCCGGATACGCGCATGCTGCTCGGCGTGGTCGACCGGCGCGACTTCATCACGGTGCTCTCGGTCGAGGTGCTCGACAGCCCGCAGGTGCGGGCGAAGTTCGTCGAGCCGAAGGGCGCGCAGCACTTCGTCGAGCTGCCGGAGGGCTACGCGCTCGCACGCATGCCGGTGCCGGCCGAGTATCTCGGGATCGCGCTGGGCGATACGAAGTTCCGCCAGGAAACCAACCTGACGATCCTCACCATCGTGCGCCCGATGAATGGCCGCGACCATCGCGTGCTGCCGGAGGCGGACATCATTCTGCTGGAGTCGGACCGCCTGATCGTGATGGGACCGACGGAGGATATCGACCGCTACGGCGGAGACGTCTAGTCGCAGACGATTTGATTCGGTTCTCGCAGAGGCCGCTGAGAACCGCAGAGGATGAAGAGAGGGGCCCCCTTTGTTCCCCCTCTGCGAACTCTGCGGTCCTCTGCGTTCTCAGCGAGAACCCGTTTTCACGCCACGAGGAGTGGAGGGAGTCCTACCCGGCCAGCAGCGTGCGGGCGACGTCGACCGCTTCGGCGGCGGCGTTGGAGACGCCGTCGGCGCCCACGACCTTCCAGAGGTCGTCCACCGCCACGAACGGCGGGCCGCCGACGAGGATCGGGATCGACGCGGTCGCAGGCTCCTCGCGCACCGCCTCGATCGTGCGCGCCACCGAGGGCACGTGGATCGCCAGGTGCGCGCTCAGCACGAGCAGCTCGGTCTCGAAGTCGCGCATCGAACGAACGATGTCTTCCGCCGGCGTACTCGCGCCGAGGAACACGGTCTCGAAGCCGGCGGTGCGGAACTGGTCCGACACCATGCGCGCGCCGAGGTCGTGCATGTTGCCTTCGACCGCGGCGATGAGCACCTTGACGCCGTTGCCTTCGGGACGCGTCCCGCGCGCGCGCATGCGCATCAGCGCCTCCTCGGCGACCTCGGAGCCGAAGTGTTCCTCGCCGACGTGCACCTCGTCCATCTGCCACATGCGGCCCATCTCGCGCTGTACGCGCGCCAGCACGTACTCGTGGATGTCGGCCGACGAGACACCGGAGTCGAACAGCTTGTCGACCAGATCGAGTGCGTTGTCGCGCTCGCCGTGCAGTACGAACTCCATGTACTGCTTCGCCTCGTCGGTGAGCGGGCCATCGTCGTCGAGGAAGCTGCCGCGCTCGTCGGGCGCCTCGGCGATCTTCTCCGCCGCATACGCGAGGTAGTCGCCCGCGAGCTTGCCCGGACCCTCCGGAAGACGTTCGAGCAACTCCCGGCGAAGGCGCGCCAGCGATGCGGTCAGGAACTCCTCGTCGACGCCGCGCGCCTTGTAGGCGACCTTGCGCCACAAGAGCTCCTGGTCGAGCAGACTGGGACGCCCGGCGGCGAGCGCGGCGGCGAGTGAAAGCAGCTGGCTCTCGTACTCGGCGGCCATCCGGGTATCGCCGTCAGCGGCGCCGGCGGCAAACGACCCGAGCGTGGCACGAATCAATGCGGCAGCGAACGATCCTTCCGGCTGCATCGTCATGGCACTATAAGTTTTCGGTCGGCCCAATCGGCCGGATTCATCAGCCCAGAGGCGGCGCCCACCCCATCACCTGCTGAACAAAGTCCCGCAGGATGATGCCGGTCAGGCCCCAAACCACGCGCTCTTCGTCATGGTTGAAATAGGGCACCGAGCGGAATCGGGCGAGCTTGTGGTTGGAAGCCCGATAGCCCCATCGGTCCGGCAGAAGGAAGTCCTCGCAGCGCACCTCGAACGCTTCCGCGACCTCGGCCTCTTCCAGCCGGTAGGTCTGCCCCGCCGTGAGGCGCCCGACGAAACAGGCGACCTTGAACCCGGCGATCGAGACGCGGTCGCACATGCGGCCCAGCACTTCGATCGATTCGCGCGGCAGGCCCATCTCTTCGCAGGTCTCGCGCAGCGCCGTATCCACGGCCGTCTCGTCCCCGTCGCGCGCACCGCCGGGAAAGCAGATCTGCCCGGGGTGATAGGGCAGGTCGTCCCGGCGCCTGTTGAAGATCAGCGCGTCGGCCCCGTCCTGCTCGACGATCAACGCGATCACCGCGGAGTCGCGCAGGTGGTCTTCGCTGTTCCAGTTTCCGAGCGGGACTTCGAGGCGGTTGCGGACGAGTTCGTCGGGGATCTTCATCGCGGCAGTTTCTCGGCGAGCTTTCTGTAGACGTCCGGATGCTCCGCCACGAGATCGCGGCGGCACTGAGGGTCTTCGGCCAGATCGAACAGCCGATCGATCGGCCCCTTCTCGCCCGGCACGCGAATGAGCTTCCAGCGGCCCTCGCGGACGGCGAAGCACTTGGTGTCGACCAGCGCCTGCTCGAACTCGTCGCGCAGCACGAAATTGAAGTCGAACTCGGGATCGAGAAACGTCGCGCGGTCGAACGTCGGGAACTTCTTCACGACCTCGCCCGGCCGCAGGTCGGGCACCGGCTGGCGGTAGAGCAGGTAGCTCGTCTCGAGCAGCGCGCTCAGTTCGGGAACCTCGCCCGAAAGATCGACGCCGCTCCAGCTCTCCGGCCGATCCGGCACGCCGAGCCACTGCAGGAAGGTCGGCGCCAGATCCTGCGAGCGGACCAGCTTGTTCTCGCGACGGCGCGGAATGCCGGGGCCGGCGAAGACGGCGGGCACGTGGTTGGACTGGTCGCCGCCGAACAGCGTCACGCCGTGGCCCAGCGTCGTTCCGTGCTCGTAGAGGTCGTCGCCGTGATCCGACCAGACGCCGACGATGGTGTTCTCGGCGAGCCCCAACTCCTCCAGCTTCGCCATGATGGCGCCGACCTGATCGTCGAACTCGGTGACGCAGCCGTCGTACAGGTCGACGATGTGCTGCATCTCCTCGGGCGACAGGTCGTGGTCGAACCCACGCTGGATCATGTCGTCGATCTTGAAGTCGATGCGATAGCGGTTGCGGCCGCGGTAGTCGGGATCGGTGTAGTGCTGGTAGTACGGATGGCTCGCCGAATAGGGCAGGTGCGTGACGTGGTAGACGATCGTCAGGAAGAAGGGGCGCTCGTCGGCGCTCGCCTTTTCCAGCCAGCGCTTCGCCTTGCCGGTCAAGGCCGAGGAGCCGCGCGTGAACGAGGTGCGCTCCAGCTCGGGGAGCAGCAGCCGCCCCACCGGGTTGTCGAGGAAGGACGCCGCCACGAGGTGGTTCGTGAACGCCGCTTCGCAAAGCAGGCCGCGGTGGTTCTGCGGGCGCGAAACGTCGACGTGTTCGAAGCCGGTGTCGAAGAGGTCGAACGTCGTGCCGCACCAGCCGCCGATCGCGGCGGTGTGGTACCCGTGCTCGCGCAGGTGGCGCGGCAGGAAAACGTTGTCCTTCTCGACCTGCGCGACCTTCTCGCGGCTGGGGAACATGTGACGCAGGCCGTGCTCGCGCGGCTCGCGGGAGCTGAAGAGCGTGACCCACGACTCGTGCGTGCTCGCCGTCGGAACGAGGCACTGCGTGAAGTTGGTGCCGCGTGCCGCGAGCTTGTCGATGTGCGGCGTCGTCGGCCGCGCGTAGCCGTTGCACGAGAGCCGGTCGGCGCGCAGCGAGTCGGTCGCGATGAGCACGAAGCTCGGCCGCTGCGCCGGCGCCGCTTTCGCGCGCGGGATCGAGAGCGCCGCCCAGCCGAGCAGCGTGACGCCGAGCACCGCGCCCTTCTTGGTCCAGGCGACCGGCTTCGTCCAGCGGTAGAGCGCGGCGAGTGAGAGGCCGAGCACGAAGAGCTGGATGAGCACCGGCGAGTAGAGCGCGCGGATCGAGGCGGGAATCGCGTCGTGCACCGTGCAGTAGAGCGTCTGCGTCGGCCCGTAGAGCAGGTGCGTCTCGTTGGTAAGCGTGAAGATGAAGCCGAGCAGCAGCAGGCCGAGCGCCGCCAAACCCGCCTTCCAGCCGCGCACGAAGGGATGCAGCACGAACGCCGCCAGCGCACCCGCCAGCAGGTAGCCGATCAGGACGCGGCCGTAGACCGAGACGATGACCGAGAAGTGGTAGTCGAACAGCGCCTGGGCGTGGTGGTTCTCGTGGCTCGCGATGTAGAAGTAGCCCCCGAGCGTGAGCAACGAGTAGACGGCGAGGGCGACGCCGCAGACCCAGAGGAGCGTGTTCCGGAACCCGTTCACGAGCCCGGTAATGATAAAGGGGTCTTCACGGAACGGCGGGAAGGCGGGTGGGGCAACGGTGTCAAGAAGCTGCGGGCTGCGAGCTACGAGCCGGAAGCGCGATGTTCGGCTCGCAGCTTCTCTAGAACGCGCTCGACAGCGCTTCCGTGGCCGAATCAATGATCCCGCCCCAGTCCGCCGCCGCGTCCTTCGTGATCGTCACGAAATCGGCGGTTGCGAAGACGCTCTTGACGCCGGGGAGCGCGAAGAGCGGCTCGAAGGGCGTTCCGCTCGCTTCGGCCGCGCTGCCGATCGTCTTCGGCCCGTCGAACGTGTGCCCCTGGATCGTGAACTTGTAGGCGGCGGGGTTCGGGGTCGGTTGCGCGGTGACGGTGGCCATGGACAGAGACTATCCGATCGATCGACGCGCGGCACGCTCCGGGAGGCGCCGTCCGTCACGCCGTGGCCGGGGCCCGGCGGTCGCCACCATCACTTCACTCCCAGCTCCCGATCGAAGAACCGCTCGATCTTGCCGAACATCAGCTCCCACGCGGTCTGACCGCCGATGCCGTGATCGCCGCGCGGATAGAAATCCATCTCGACGGCGATGCCCTCCCGTTGGAGTTTGTCCACGTAGGCGAAGGTACCGCGCGCATGCACGTTGGAATCACGAAGCCCATGCGCGATGAACAGCGGGCGGCGCAGCGACGTCGCGGTCGTGATCGGCGAGCTGCGATCGTAGGCGGGGGCGTTGGTCTTCGGCAGTCCGAGATAGCGCTCCGTGTACGTCGTGTCGTAGTCGCGCCAGTCGGTCACCGGCGCGATCGACGCGCCGGCCGCGAAGACGTCGGGCGACGTCTGCAGGCAGAAGAGCGCCAACGTGCCCCCGGAAGACCAACCCCAGATGCCGATGCGCTTCGGATCGACCTCCGGCTGTTTCGCGAGCCAGCGCGCCGCCGCCGTCTGGTCGATCGTCTCGAGCTCGCCGAGCCGTCCGTGCACCTGTCGCACGTGCGCGCGGCCCTTTCCGCGGGAACCGCGCCCATCGACCATCAGCACGCTGTAGCCGCGCTGCAGCATGCGCTGATGCCACAGCCCGATACTGCCCCGCCAGACGTCGCGCACGATCTGCGAGTCGGGCCCGGCGTAGACGTAGATGATCGCGGGGCCGCGCTTCTTCGCGCGGAAGAGCATCGCCGGCTGCGGGATGTCGAGAAACTCCGGCGCCTGCAGCCCCGGCAGGCGGCGCCCGCCCGCAATCTGGTGAAACTCGTCGCGCTGCGTGTGGCGCAATGTCCAGTGCGGCGTCTGCGTGACGCGCGAGGAACGTTGCAGGATCCACGCGCCGTCCGGCGAAAGGCGCGCGTCGTGCCAGCCCGGCTTCGGCGTCCAGTCCCGCAGCTTCTTCGTTGCGTAGTCGACGCTGTAGAGCCGCCGCTCGTGGTGCTTCGTGCGCGACGCGAGGAAGAAGACGCGCGCGCGGTCGGCGTGCACCACGCGATCCACGCCCCACTCGCCCGACGTCAGCGGCTCGCCGTTCAACAGCAGATGACGCCAGCCGCTCTCCTCCGTGCTCCACAGCCAGCGCCCATCGTCGAGCAGCCGCAGGTCGTCGTGGAAGGCGACCCACTTGTCGTCCGTCTCCTCCCGGACCACCTCACCGTCGCGGCGCACGGTCAGCTTGGTCTGCAGGCGGTTGCTCGTCTGCACCCAGAGCTCGCCGCGCGGCGACCAGTCGACGCGCACGAGGTACTCGTCGGCGATCGGCAACTTCTCGTCGGCGCCGCTCTCCACGTCGACCAGCCGCAGCTCCCACGCCACGTTGGGGTTGCCCGCGCGCGGGTACTCCTGGGGCCGCGGCAGGTTGCGCTTGTGGAGCAGGTTCGGAATGAAGAAGCGCGGCACCCGCGTGCCGTCCACGAACTGGTAGGCGATGCGCCGGGAGTCGGGCGCCCACCAGTAGCCCTCGTTGCGATCCAGCTCCTCGACCGCCATGTACTCCGGCAGCCCGCAGCGGCGCCCGGGGCCGGCGCGACGCGTGACCTGGCGGGCCGCATGCTTCTCCAGCTCATAGACCCAGAGATCGCCCTCCTCCACGAACGCGAAGCGCTGACCGTCCGGCGCCCAGCGGAGCGCGCGCGGACGGCGATTCTTCAGCAGCGTCCGGTCGCCCAGCTTCCAACCGTTGGCCCCTTCGCGCAGCAGCTCGTGCGTGCCCGGCCGCCACCGGAACTGACGCACCTTCCGGTCGACGACGCGCCGATCGCCCGTGGAGAGGTCGAGCACGACGAGCTCGTCGCGGAGCAGATAGGCGAGCCGCTGACCATCTCCGCTGAACGCGTAGTCCGTCGGGACCGGTCCCTCGGGGCGGGAGAAAGCGGTCTCCAGGGTGAGTTCCTGGGCGGCGATCGCCGTCGCGAATGTGAAGAGGACGAGTCCGAGCCGCATGGGCCGCTCACCTTACTTGTGACCTCCGGCCCGCAAGTGCATCCAGTTTCCTCGTATCAGGCGTATTATCGTTCGCCCCAACGTTAAGACCGAAATTCCCGATATTTACTGTTTGAGGGAGAGAGGAATCCGATGCGAATTTTCTGTGTAGCGCTGATGGCGCTCGCGACCCTGGGCTGCGGCGACGGCGCCGAGAGCAGCGCCAACGCCGACAAGGTCTTCAAGTTCAGCGCGCTCCCCGACCAGAAGCTGTCCGAGCAGTCGGCGCGCTTCGAGCCCGTCGCGAAGTACCTGAGCGAGGCGCTCGGCATGAAGGTCGAGTACGTCCCGGTCACCAAGTACAGCGCCTCCGTGCAGGCCTTCAAGACCGGCGACGTCCACGCCGCCTGGTTCGGCGGCCTGACCGGCGTGCAGGCGCGCCTCGCGGTCGAGGGCGCGAAGGCGATCGCCCAGGGCGACGCCGACCCCAATTACTTCAGCTACTTCATCGCCCACAAGGACTCCGGTCTGACCGGCGGCGACAACTTCCCCGAGGCGGCGAAGGGCAAGAAGTTCACCTTCGGCTCGGAGAGCTCGACGTCGGGTCGCCTCATGCCGGAGTACTTCATCCGCGAGAACACCGGGGATGCCCCCGACAAGTTCTTCGGCGCGATCGGCTTTTCCGGCACGCACACCAACACGATCGCCGCCGTCAACAGCGGCTCGTTCGACGTGGGCGCGCTCAGCTACAAGACCTACGACAAGGCGGCGCCGGAAGAGAAGGCGAACACCGTCGTCCTCTGGAAGACGCCCTTCTACGCCGACTACAACTTCACCGTGCGCGGTGATCTGGACGCGGAGTTCGGCGACGGTTTCACCGCCAAGCTGACCAAGGCGTTCCTCGCGATGCCCGGCGACCTCTGCGAGAAGAGCTTCCTCCGCGGCAAGATGATTCCGGCCAAGAACTCGGACTTCGACAACATCCTCGCGACGGCCGAGAAGCTCGGGCTCGCGCGCAAGTGAGCAGCTACCTCCTGGAGGACGTCTCCGTACTCTTCCGGGAGGAAGCCGCGGTCTCCGGCGTCGACCTGCGCGTCGAGCCGGGGGAACGCGTCGGCATCGTGGGGCCGAGCGGAGCGGGCAAGACCACGCTCCTGCGCCTCCTGATCGGCGCCCTGCGGCCGTCGACCGGCACCGTGTCGGTCGACGGCCGCGACCTTTCCACCCTGAATCCGCGCGAGCTGCGCGCCCTGCGCGCCCGCACCGGCTTCGTCCATCAGGACCACCGCCTCGTCCCCAACCAGCGCGTCGTTTCCAACGTGCGGGCAGGCCGACTCGGCCGCTGGGCCATCCAGCGCTCCCTACGCGGCGGCTACAGGCCGCGCCGGCCGG
>JBCDBY010000190.1:0-8957 GCA_039182715.1 Planctomycetota bacterium | reverse complement strand
TCTGGGCCATCGGCACCGGTTTGACCGCCACCCCGGCGCAGGCCGAGGAGGTCCACGTGCTCATTCGCGGCCAGCTGAAGGAGCGCTTCGGCGCCGCGGGCGCCTCGATTCGCATCCTGTACGGGGGCAGCGTGAAGCCGGAAAACGCGCGCCAGCTCATGGAGATCGGCGACATCAACGGCGTGCTGGTCGGCGGCGCGAGCCTCAAGGCGGACAGCTTCATCAGGATCGCGCAGGCCGGTCTCTAGCGAAGACCGGATTCCCCGCTAGACTATCGGGCTTCTTCGGAGCATCGCCATGGACGCGCTACTTGTTGCCTTCTCGGTCTGGAACTTCCTCAGCGGACTGGTCTTCTTCCTGTTCGTGCTGGTTTCGCTGCTGCTGATCCTGATCATCCTGCTGCAGGAGCCCAAGGGCGGCGGCCTGTCGGGCGCCTTCGGCGGCGCGGGCGCGGAGACCTTCGGCGTGCAGACCGGCGGCGTGAACAAGTTCACCAGCTACCTGGCGGGCATCTTCCTGCTGCTGGCGATCTTCTACGCGATCATCCCCCACGAGGAAGACGGGTCGATCCTGGATACCGACGGCGAGCCGGCCATCACGGATACGAACTCGGGCGACGAGGACAAGTAGCCGCCCCATGCCGCGCAGCATGACCGGGTACGGAGCCGCACAGGCGACCGGAACCCGAATGTCGGTCGAAGTCGAGATTCGCACCGTCAACGCGCGCAGCCTCAAGCTCAACTTCCGCACGCCCAGCTTCCTCGCCGCGCGCGAGCCGGAAATGGAGAAGCTGGTACGCGGCCGCCTGCGCCGCGGCACGGTCACCTGCTACGTCCGGACGCAGCTGCTCGCCGCCGAGGACGTCATTCGCGTGCGCTCCGAAGTGGTCGCCGGCTACGAGCAGGCGATGGCGGCGCTGCGCAAGCAGGGGCTGGTCGAGGGCCACCTGAGTCCCGACGGCATCGCGCAGCTGCCCGGCGCCATCGAAACGGGCGCCAGCAAGCCGCTGCGCCCCGCCGACTGGAAGGTGGTCAAGGACGCGGTCGTCGGCGCGCTCGACGCGCTCGACGCGATGCGCGAGCGCGAGGCGAAGCACCTCGTGAAGGACCTGCTCGCGATCACCAAGGCGATGCGCGCCGAGATCAAGAACGTCGAGAAGCGCGTGCCGGTCGTGCTGGAGGAGCAGGCCGCCAAGCTCAAGGAGCGCATCGACGCGCTGCTCGCCGATCACGGCGTGGAGCTCGACGAGGCGACGCTCGCGCGCGAGATGGCGCTGGTTGCCGACCGCTCCGACGTGCGCGAGGAGATTACCCGTCTGCGCGCACATCTCGACGAGTTCGACGCGCTGCTCGCCAACGGCGGCGAGATGGGACGCACGCTCGACTTCCTCGCGCAGGAGATGCTGCGCGAAGCGAACACGATGGGCTCCAAGAGCCAGGACACGCAGCTTGCGCGCGCCGTCATCGCGCTCAAGTCGAGCGTCGACCGGCTCAAGGAGCAGGCCGCCAACCTGGAGTAGCCGGTGCCGAAGCTCGTTGTGGTGAGCGGTCCCTCCGGCGTCGGCAAGACCACCGTCTGCGACCTGCTCCTGGCGCGCGACGCGTTCGAGCGCGTCATCACCGCGACCACGCGCGCGCCGCGCGGCGGGGAACGGGACGGCATCGACTACCACTTCCTCGACGACGCCACGTTCGATGCGTGGATCGCGGACGGGCGCTTCCTCGAATGGGCGAACGTCTACGGCCGCAAGTACGGCTCGCCACGCGCGCACGCCGAGGAGATCCTGGCGTGCGGCCGCTTCCCGCTGCTCAACATCGACGTGCAGGGCGCGGCCGCGATCGCCGACGACTGCGTGCGCGTCTTCCTGCTGCCGCCGTCGTTCGCGGAGCTGGAGCAGCGGCTGCGCGACCGGGGCACCGACGACGCCGAGGTGGTCGAACGCCGGCTGGCGACCGCGAAGGCGGAACTCGCCCGTCAGGACGAATTCGACCTCACGGTCGTCAACGACGACGCGCGCCGCGCGGCCGACGAGATCGCCACCGCCGTCCTTTCGTAGAATCGGCGCGATGCGGGTATGGATGGCGGTCCTGCTCGCGGCGTCGGTCGCTTCCGCGGAGACGCCGCTGGACAAGTCGATCGAGAAGATCGACCGCAAGACCGCTACGCGCATGGCGAACATCGCCCGCATGGCGGAGCGCGCCAAGCAGCTCGCGACGGCGCGCCGGCTCTACGAGCGCGCGCTCAAGCTGAACACGAACCACAGCACCGCGCGCCGCCGGCTCGGGTTCCGCAAGGTGAAGGGCTCGTGGGACCGCACCCGCGAGAAGCGCGGCGAGGTCAACTCGCGCAAGGACACCGACGCCGCCGAGGTCCGCAAGGTGCGCGACCGGGCGCAGAAGGCGGAGCAGTGGCGCGCGGCCGAAGTCGTGAAGGCGGTCGGAAAGCACAGCAGCATCGAGGACGAGCGCGACCTGCTGCTCGACCTGCTGCGACGCACGCCCCGCTCGGTCGAAGTGCACGAGGCGCTCGGCCACCGTCGTCACCAGGGTCTCTACATCCGCCCCGAGTTCGAGGACGCGTACGTCGAGATGCCGGCCATCGTGAAGCGCTGGCGTCTCGCCGCGCGTCACGAAAACCTGTCGCGTCCGACCGGCAAGTCACTGCGGGTGCCGGGCCATCGCGGCACGGTGATGCTCTACGAGGTCGAGGACATGCTCGTCTCCGGCTGGTTCAAGGAGCCGTGGCCGCGCGTCTTCGCCGACCAGAGCGCGGTCCCCTACCGATTCCTGCGCGCTCTCTTCGGCAAGGACGGGATCGAGCCGTGGAAGCCGGAGACGCTGCTCTACGTCGGCGCGCAGACCTACAAGCGCATCATCGACGCATCGGTGCCGCGCGCCGATCGCAAGAAATACTACGCGTGGGCCGCGTTCCCGCACGACGACTTCTACGCCTTCTGGGTCGACTCCAGCAACGAGGCCTTGCACGCCTGGACGCATTCGGCGGTCTTCTACAGCGCGTACTACGCGACGACGCCCGACGGCAGCGAGGCGAAGCAGCAGCACTTCGACTGGTTCCTCGAGGGCTGCGGCTACCTCGCCTCGCTCGAGGTGGCGGACTGGGCCGGCACCGGCTTCTCCAGCTCGGCGGGCACCGGCGGCAAGGTGCGCTACTCGGTGCCGCCGCCGGAGGAGCGGGACCGCGCCCACGTCGAGCCGTGGCTGCGCGCCCAGCTCATGGACGGCCTCGCGCTCTCGCTGCCCGATCTGTGCAACCGGAGCCTCAACCAGCTCGACCTGCTCGCATCGCTGCAGGCAGCCAGCTTCGTGCGCTTTCTCGCCATCTGGGACGAGAAGGCGTTCCGGCGCCTGCCCATGATGCTGCGCATCGCGAAGGGCAAGAACAGCCGCGACCGCACCGAGCTCGCGCTCAAGGCGTGCTTCGGCAAGGGCTTCCGGGAGCTCGAGCCGCTCTGGCTCGCCTTTACGCTCGAAATCGACCTCCCGTAGAATCCCCGGTCGCATGGGAATTCGCGCGTTCGTTCTGCTTCTCCTCCTGACCGGTCCCGCGTGGGCGCAAGAGAGCCCGAGGGCCTTCTGGAAGCAGATGCGCGACTACTTCGCGGCGATCCCGGCGGATCCGGGCAAGGACCCCGATGCGCTCGAGGCGTCGCTCGCCGGCGCGGGTCGGCTGTTCGACCTCGACGACCTTCCGGAGCCCGCGCGCGCCGAGCGCGGCCGGAACGCCGCGCGCCAGTTCTTCAACTACATGGAGAGCGTCGGCTGGCCCGACGAATCGTTCCAACCGCTCGCGAAGACGGAGCCCACCCACAGCTTCGGCCTGGTCGAGCTCGTCCGCAACGAGGCGGGCGTCTGGCGCGTCTCGCAGGCGTTCCGCAAGAGGCTCCCGGAGCTCGTCAACACGGAGGAAGTGGCGGACGTCGTCGACGACCCGCGCACCTGGCTGCGCGACATGTTCCCGCGCTCCTACCGGCAGACCGACTTCCTGCTGGCGACGTGGCAGTGGATCGGGCTCGTCCTGCTCATCTTCGCGGGCGTCTTCTTCTCGCTCCTGGTGCAGATCCTCTCGCTCGCCATCGCGCGCCGGATCGTCAAGCGGCGCGGCATCGAGCTGGAGGGCGGCCGAAAAGTACTGCGCCCCTTCGGTCTCATGGCGACCGGCGTCGCGTGGTACTTCGGGCTGCGCCACCTGCTGCTCTCCGAGCAGGCCGAGAGCGTGCTCACCAACGCGGCGGCGCTGGTCCTCATGGTCGGCGTCGTCTGGTCGATCTGCCGCATCGTCGACTGGATCTCGCAGGTCTTCACCGGCCTCGCCGCACGCACGCGCAGCAAGCTCGACGACGTGCTCGTGCCGATGGTGCGCAAGTCGGTCAAGGTCGTCGTGGTTCTGCTCGGCATCGTCTGGATCCTCCAGAACATGGGCCAGAACATCGGCGCGCTGCTGACCGGCCTGGGCATCGGCGGCCTCGCCATCGCGCTCGCCAGCCGCGACACGGTGGAGAACTTCTTCGGCGCGCTGACGATCCTCACCGACAGCCCTTTCGAGATCGGCGACTGGATCAAGATGGGCGACATCGAGGGCACGGTCGCGCGGATCGGCTTCCGCTCCACGCGCGTGCGCACCTTCTACAACTCGATGATCACCTTCCCGAACTCGATGCTCATCCGGAGCGCGGTCGACAACTTCGGCCGGCGCCAGTACCGGCGGCTCAAGTTCGAGCTCGGCGTCACCTACGACACGCCGCCCGAGAAGCTGGAGTCGTTCATCGAGGGCATCCGCGAGCTCATCCGGAAGCACCCGTACACGCGCAAGGACTACTACCACGTCTACTTCCATTCGTACGGCGACAACTCGCTCAACATCCTCTGCTACCTCTTCATCAAGGCGCCGGAGTGGGCGACGGAGCTGCGCGAGCGGCAGCGGCTGCTGATGGACATCCTGCGACTCTCGCGGGCGCTCGAGATCGAGTTCGCGTTCCCGACGCGCACGATCCACATGCTGCAGGGCACGACCGCCGAGCACGACGAGCTCGATCCGAATCTGCGCGGCGCGTGGCGCAAGGGGCAGAAGGAGGCTCGGCGCATCGTCAAGGAGTACACCGGCGACCGCGTGCCTCCGCCCGTGAAGATCGGGCAGCGTCCGGACGAAGCCCTCGACGGCATCACGGACGACGGTGGTGAGTAGCCGCTTCGACGAGTTCGAGGACCGCCTCGAGCGCATCGAGGCGGACACCGATCCCGATCCGCACGCCAAGGCGGCGCGGCTCGCCACGCTCGAACAGGAAATGCTCGAGGCGATTCCGGACGCGTGCCGCGAAGACCCCGCGCTGGCCGCTTCGGTCGGCCATCCGGTGCTGGCCGAGGGCAGCCGCTGGCGCGATCTGGCGCGCGAGGCGGGCGCGCCGCAGGCGGCCGCGCAGGCGGACGACCTGGTCGCCGGGCTCATCGACGACGAGTCGGAACGCTGGAAGCAGGCGCACCTCGACGGCAAGGGCGATGCCTTCCGCGCGCTCGCCGACGCGCGCGCCTTCGACCTGGAGGCGATGAGCCGCCGCCGCACGCCGCCGCCGCTCAAGGACGTGCGGCCGCGGCTGCGCGAGCGCTTCCTGGCCGACCTGCGTCTCGACGCGCCGACCGAGACGCAGCGCGACGACTGGGTGACGGAGCTCCTCGACCGCGCCAACGTGACGTTGACGAGCGCCGACGACATGGAGCCGCAGCGCGCGCAGGCGTGCCTCGCGCTGGTGCGCGACGATCTGGAGTGGCATGCGCGCAACGTCGAGACGAAAGGAGCGCGGCGCGCGCGGCTGCTCTACAAGGTGCGCCGACTCTCCGCCGAATCGCAGGAGCGCTTCCTGGCGGCACGGCTGGCACGGCGCTTCGGCGCGAAGGCGATGCGGCGCTGGAACGTCTTCATCGTGGTGCTCGTGCTCTTCGTGCTGGCGCTCTTCGCGTGGGAGCTGTCGGCCGATCTTTCGGCGCGCGCGATCCTCTGGTTCGAGGTGATCGACACCGTCGCCTGCGGGTTCTTCCTCTGGGACTTCTTCGTCCGGCTCTACTACGTGCGCGACCGGACGCGCTGGTTCTTCCGGCACTTCCTGACCGACTTCCTGCCTTCGCTGCCGTTCGCGATGATCTCGCGCGCGTGGACGCCGACGCGCTCGCTGCGCCTGCTGCGCGTGCTGCGCTATCTCCGGCTGGTGCGCGTCTTCGGCTTCTTCACGCGCGGTGTCGACAGCCTCGTGCGCCGCTACGGCCACCTGCTCAACCGCAACGTCATCCTCTACCCCACACGGGAGGAGCGCCGCGCCTCGGAGCAGGGCCGCAGCGGACTGGCCGTGCGCGTGCGGCGGCTGCAGGGGCGGCTCAACCGCCGCTGGGACCGGCTGCTCACGACGTCGCTGCACGTCGACCGCGAGCAGATCGCGCAGACCCGCGTCGATGGCCTCGAGCGCATGCGCGTCACCGGTTTCGACGTCGACGCGGTGGCGCTCGAAGGCGCGCAGGCCGCGCGCGACCTGAGCGCCGACGACCTGCTGGCGTTCCTCGCGACGCTCACGCCGGAGGAGCTGGAAGCGGCGGTCGGGCAGGACTTCGTCGCGCGGGCGGCGCGCGGTGTCCGGCTCGTCTCGATGCGCCCCATCCGCTGGACGCCCTTCCTGCGCCGCTACGTGCCGCGGCTCGCGCCCGACATGACCGACGCCGAAGTGGTCGTCGCCGGCGCGCAGAGCGCGGCGGCCGAGATGGGCCGTCACCACCGCCGCTGGTTCTGGTTCGCCGATCTCTACGGCACGGTCACGCCGGCGCAGTTCATCGATCGCGTCGGCACGACGATGTTCAAGGCGTCGCTGCGGCCGGCGTATCGGCTGGCGCTCTTCGGCCTCGCCTTCCTGCTGTTGAGCTGGCTCGTCAACCAGTTCGCCCTGACCGGCATCCTCGCGGCCGTACGCGACAACCTCGAGCGCATCGTGAAGGGCTTCCTGCTCGTGCTGGGTTCGATCTGCTTCGGCACGCTCGGCATCGGCTGGTGGCTGCGCAACCTCGCCGGCCAGGCGACCGATTTCTTCGCGCAGTCGGCGCGCGCGCAGTTCCTCGACCTGACCGAGGCGATCAAGGGCCGCCACATCGAGCGCGACGCGGCGATTCTCGACAACCACGTCTTCAGCGCGGAGCGGATCATCCACGGTCGCGAAGAGGACCCCGGCGAGCAGATCCGCTTCGTGCGCGGCGTGCGCAAGTGGCTTATCGAGGCGCAGGCGGGCGACGGCATCACGCGCGGTTTCGATCCGGTCGAACGCACCGCGATCATCTACCGCGATTCGCTCGACGGCGCGCTCTTCGTCCGCAACGACACGCGCACCATGCGGCAACTGCTCGGCAACCCGGCGTTGCGAACCATGCGCCTGCTTTCGGACCGCTTCACGAGGCGCGACACCAAGGAGCTGCTCAAGCTGGACCTCGATCAGTCGCGTTCGTTCATGCGCGGACCCTATGTCTGGTTCAGCCTCACCTGCCAGGCGGTGGCGCACGGCGTGGCGCGGCTGATCGTCGACTACAACCGCCACTGCCTGCCGCTCGACCAGCGCGCGACGGCCACCCCGTCGGAGCTCGGCGCGTTCGAAACGTGGCTCGCCAAGCAGCGCGTCGAGGATGTCGCCAACGACCAGGTGCTCTACGTCACGACCCACTTCACCGCGCTGCACTTTCTCGACGACGACCCGGATCGCGACCGCGAGATCGGCGTGCGCTTCGGCGAGCCGGTCCTGGAGCGCATGCGGCGCGACCGCCGCAACCTCTTCCGGCGCGTCTTCGGCACCTACCCGCTGCACACGCGCCCGCGCGAGCAGCGCGTGATCAATCTCTACGGGATCTACCAGTCCTGGTTTGCGGGCGGACGCAGTCTCGTGCTGCCGTTCCGGATGGCGGGCATGGCGATCGGCTTCTTCGCGCGGTTGTTCCGCTGGCTCGCGTGGTGCATCCGGGAGGTGCGGCATCCCAGCTTCGCCGTGGACGAGGAGGCGGTGCGCGGCGCGGACTACGAAACCGCGACGCGCAAGGTGTGGCGCATGCGCGGGCCGGTCGCCGAAGCGATCCTGCGCAAGCGCGCGCGGTTCGACCCGGAGTACCTGGGGCTGTTCCTGCCGGGCCACGAGGAGAGCGGGCTGGAGCGGGCGCAGGCGGAGCACGACCTCGACTTCCTGCGGTCGTCCCCGGTCTTCCGGGCCTCCATCGAGGAGGAACGGATGCGCGCGGCGGAGGACCTCGTGCGCCTGGGTCGCCTGCTGCGCGACGGCCTGCGCGCGCGTCTCGAAGGGACGTTCGGCAAGCCGCTCAGCCGGGAGCAC
The DNA here is from genome assembly GCA_039182715.1 of Planctomycetota bacterium. GTDB lineage: Bacteria > Planctomycetota > PLA2 > PLA2 > PLA2 > JBCDBY01. The sequence continues at coordinate 595 of JBCDBY010000190.1, read as the reverse complement.
GAGCGGGCCATCGCGGTGGCGTACGTGTCCGACATGGGCGGCGCGCGCAGCCATCTCTCCGCGAAGGAGATTCTCGAACAGGTCTACGAGCGCTCCGCCCGACACCAGGCGCTGCCCTGGCAGCTCTGGCCGCGGCCGATGCTCTGGTGGAAGTTCCGGACGTACTGGTCGAAGCACGGCGAGGGCGACTTCGCGGCGCAACGCGCGGCATGGCGCGCGACCAAGCACGACGTGCGCGGCGTGCAGGCGGCGCTGCAGGCGTGGACCGAGTTCGGCGCCGGCGCGACGAGCGTGGGCGAGGAACACCTCGCGGAGCTCGTGCGACACCCCGAGCGCGTCACCGACCAGCTGGTCACCCTGCGCGCCGTGCAGACGCTCTCACTGATCGACGTGCTCAACTACCGCGGGCACGTCTACCGCATGGGCCGCTACGAGGAGGACGGGGACAGCTCCGGGGGGACCCTGGATCTTCGTTAGCAGGCCGTTGCGTTCGTTGGCCACAGAAACACAGACACCCAGAAGTTCGGAAGCTGGAGGCCCCTCACTCCTATTCCCCCGCTGCTTCTCGGAGCGGAGGTGAACTGAGTGGGCGATC